>NZ_ALKF01000181.1:0-102614 GCF_000283315.1 Paenibacillus sp. OSY-SE
CCAGTGGGAGAGTGAAGCAAAGAGCGCCACGAAAACTATTGCTTCGCTCAATCTGAGGCACGGGTGGCGAAACCGCATTCAGTATACAAAAAAACTCAAGCCTTATTTCAGCTTGAGCTTATAGCTCACCACCTGTGCTGTCTGGGTTAGTCCCTCATTCGGCCGAATCGTTGCGGAACGGACTCAGCAGCGCCTTGGGGATGTTAGTTTCGAATCGCATGTTGGTTCCTGTGGTCGGATGCACAAAAGCCAATACCCGCGCATGGAGTCCGAGCCGGCCAATCGGCTTTGTTTTCGCTCCGTACTTTTTATCCCCTACAATGGGATGTCCGATATCCTGCATATGGACACGGATTTGATTTTTCCGTCCTGTCTCCAGATGGACCTCCAATAAGGAGAAGTTCCGATTGGATTGCACGGTCTTATAATGAGTGATGGCATGCAAGCCGTCATTTGGATAGGGGCTCGAATACATTTTTAACGTTTTGCTTTCTTTCAGCCACGAGGAAATCGTACCCTCCGGCTTCTTGACCAATCCCTCCACCAGCGCGATGTAGGAGCGCTCCTGCACCATATCCTTCCACGATTGCTGCAGCTTCTGCTGCACCTTCTCGCTCTTCGCGAACATCATGACTCCGGATGTATCCCGATCCAGCCGGTGCACGACAAAGATCCGATGCTTGGGATTGTCTTTGCGAACGTGCGTCATCAGCTGCCGATAGGCTGTCAGCTCTTGCTCCTGCGCTGAAGCGATCGAGAGCAATCCGGCTTCTTTTTGAATGACGATAATGTCTTCGTCTTCGTGTAGAATGTTAAGCCCAATGAAAGGGGGCTCATCGGATATTCTATCCTTGGAAATCGTGATAGTGTGCCCAGGTTGAAGCGGGAAATTGTATTTCGTCACCACCCGGTCATTTACGGAGACTTGTCCGCGCGCCAAAATGGATTTAACAGAGTTGCGTCCCATATTGGACATTACAGTCAATAAATAGGGCAGCAATTCCATCGGTTCCTTGACCGTATACCGTTTAGGCGCGGAATGGTGGCTGGAATGTGAATGATGTGCTTTCTTCTTCATGTCATACCTCCTGTTACATCGCTAACGAAGCTCACGAGAAGCAGACGACGGTAAAATCTTCTCCATCCAGTTCTAACCTCGCATATCGAATGTTCTTACTATAGCAAAAAGCCCGTTCGGATGCACGGAATCCCATCGTGAACAAGGGAATTCAATACCGTGCGCACAAAGGCCATGATATAATGGGGTCAATGTGATTTCGATTATAGACGTCGTTCGTGAGCTCGTTAATTATCGCTAACCTTGTATTAAAATGGGAGAAAAAAGGAGTTATTGCAATGATATCGATGGACCAAGCGCGAAGCACGTTGAAGCGGGTGTACGGCTACGATGACTTCCGCGCGGGACAGAAGCGGATTATACAATATATTATAGAAGGAAAAAATACGGTGGGCATCATGCCGACGGGAGGCGGGAAATCGATCTGCTATCAGCTCCCCGCACTGCTTCTGCCGGGCGTGACACTGGTCGTATCCCCGCTCATTTCGCTTATGAAGGATCAGGTTGATGCGCTGCATAGCTTGGGTGTCGACGCGGCCTTCATCAACAGCACACTGGAGCTCGGGGAAGCGGGAGGCATTTTGCGCCAGGCGCAGAACGGGCGCTTGAAGCTGCTCTACGTGGCCCCGGAACGGCTCGAAAGCGAATGGTTCCGAGAGCGCGCCAAGACGCTCCCTATCTCGTTCGTGGCCGTGGATGAAGCGCACTGCGTCTCGCAATGGGGGCACGACTTCCGCACGAGCTACCGGGCCATCGCCCCGTTCATGAGAGAACTGGAGGTAGCCGGGCGACCGCGGCCGTTGATGGCGGCGTTCACGGCGACCGCCACGCCCGAGGTGACCGAGGATTTGACCCGGCTTCTGGAGCTCGGAGATTCGGAGCTGGTCGTCACTGGTTTCAAGCGGGACAACCTGGCCTTTACCGTGCTGCGCGGGGAAGAGCGCAAGGCGTTCGCGCTGGATTACGTGCGCAGGCGCGAGCATCAAGCGGGCATCATATACGCCTCGACCCGCAAGGATGTGGAAGATCTGCACGAGATGCTCCGTCGTGCGGGCGTCGCGGCCGGCCGCTATCATGCGGGCTTGGACGACGAGGAGCGGGTGCGCATGCAGGAGGCATTCCTGTACGACGACGTCCGCGTCATCGTGGCGACGAATGCGTTCGGCATGGGCATCGACAAGTCGAACGTGCGCTATGTCCTGCACTATAACATGCCGAAGCATATGGAAGCGTATGTGCAGGAGGCGGGCCGTGCAGGGCGGGATGGCGAGCCGAGCGAGTGCGTGCTGCTGTTCCATCCGCAGGATATTTTGACGCAGAAATTTTTCATTGAACAGAGCGAAGCGTCTCCGGAACGGAAGACGCACGAATATAAGAAGCTGCAGTCCATGATCGACTATTGTTACACGACGGGCTGCTTGCAGAACTACATGCTGCGTTACTTCGGAGAAGAAGGGGAAGAGCCGTGCGGCACGTGCGGCAGCTGCAAGGACGAGCGCGAATCGATCGACATTACGACGGAAGCGCAGAAGATCTTCTCTTGCATCTATCGCATGCGCGAGCGATTCGGCGTATCGATGGTCGCTTCCGTGCTGAAAGGCTCACGCAACAAGAAGGTCATTCAATACGGCTTCGAGAAGCTGTCGACGCATGGGGAAATGCGCCACTTGACGGAGAAGGCGATTGCCGATCTGATCTACGTGCTCATTGCCGAAGGCTATTTGCAGCTGAGCGAGGGCCAATATCCTGTCGTCCGTCTGCTTCCGCCTGCGGCAGAGGTGCTTAAGGGACAGCGGCAAGTGACGCAGCGTGTAGCTAAGTCGTTGAAGCCGAAGACCGCGTCAGCTGTGGATGAAACGGTATTTGAACAGCTGCGGCTGCTGCGGCGTGAACTGGCCCAGAAGGCAGGTGTCCCGCCGTATATCGTATTTAACGATAGCACCTTGCGTGAATTGGCGGAGGTGCAGCCGACCACGGAAGCAGATATGCTGCGCATCAAAGGGGTCGGTGAAGCGAAGCTGAAGCAATTCGGCTCACCGTTTTTGGCGTTTTTTCAGCAACGGGATGAAGAGGCAGCCAAGCTTGATAATCAGGAGGAATGGATATGATGGAAGATAACGAAATAACTACCCTTGCATCTATTGAGGATTTCATGAAGCTGGATGTGCGTGTTGGCACGATCGTAGAGGCTGAGCCGTTCGAGAAGGCGCGCATACCGGCGATTAAGCTATGTATTGACTTCGGTCCGCTCGGCAAGAAGCGCTCAAGCGCGCAGATTACAAAGCGTTACACACCAGACACGCTCGTCGGCCGGCAGGTTGTAGCGGTCGTGAACTTTCCGCCGCGGCGCATTGCGGGCTTTGATTCCGAGGTGCTCGTCCTAGGCGGAGTTCCGGACAGCGGCGATGTCGTCCTGCTTCGACCGGATGAGGAAGTCCCGAACGGAACGCCGATTGCGTAAGCGGCTGGCATGTCCCGGTTGTGCAGACGAGAAAGGAGCTACCATGAAAGTTGTACTTACTACGTTGAATGCGAAATATATTCACACCTCGCTCGCCATCCGTTATTTAAAGGCGAGTTGCGAGCATGAATTCGACGTCGAACTAGCCGAATATACGATTAAAGATCCGTCGATGAATATCGTCTCCGATCTGTATCAGCGGAAGGCAGATGTTATCGGATTCTCCTGCTACATTTGGAACATCGAAGAAACGATTCAAGTGGTCAGCATGTTGAGAAAAGTTCGGCCTGACGTGCGCATTGTACTGGGCGGACCGGAGGTGTCCTATGACACTGACTATTGGATGAAGCGGCTGCCTGACGTCAACTTCATCGTCATCGGCGAAGGGGAGGAGACATTCCTTCACCTGCTCCGTGAAATTCGCGATGAACAGAAATATCACTTTGTATTTGGACTGGCGTACCGCAAGGGAGAAGAGGTCATAATCAACGCTCCCCGTCCGAAGCTGGATCTGAATAACATTCCTTCACCACACCGTTTTGCGGAGGATGTTCCGACACTGGGCAAACGTGTCGTCTACTTCGAGACGAGCCGCGGCTGTCCGTTCAGCTGTCAATTCTGTCTGTCGAGCATCGAGGTGGGTGTGCGTTATTTTGATATTGAACGGACTAAGGCAGACTTGGTCTATTTAATCGATAACGGCGCCAAGCTGATTAAGTTCGTCGATCGGACGTTCAACATTAAACGTGAGTATGCGATGGAAATGTTCCAATTCCTCATTGATAACCATCGGGGATGCGTATTCCAGTTCGAGATTACGGCGGACATTATGCGTCCGGAGGTGCTCGACTTCCTGGCGGAGAATGCGCCTCCCGGTATCTTCCGATTTGAAATCGGCGTGCAATCGACGAACGATCCGACGAACGAGCTCGTCAAGCGGCGTCAGAACTTCACGAAGCTGACGCGCACAGTGACAAAGGTGAAGGAGAGCGGCAAGATTGACCAGCACTTGGACCTTATCGCAGGCCTGCCGCTGGAGGATTACGACACGTTCCGCAAAACGTTCAACGACGTGTTTGAGCTTCGGCCTGAAGAGCTGCAGCTGGGCTTCTTGAAAATGCTGCGTGGAACAGGATTGCGTCTGGACGCGGACAAGTACGGCTATGTCTATATGGATCATGCGCCCTATGAGATGCTTGGCAATGAGGTGCTGCCGTTCGAGGATGTAGTCCGCTTGAAGCGATTGGAGGACGTGCTCGAGAAGTACTGGAACTCGCATCGCATGGACCGCACGATGGAGCATCTCATGCAGCGTGAATTTGCATCTCCGTTTGATTTCTTTCAGGCGTTCGGGGATTATTGGGAAGCGAATGGCTGGCAGAAGATTGGCCATCAGCTGGAAGATTTGTTCGTGCGGCTGAGCTCCTTCCTGACAGACCATGGCTTGCAGCGGCCTGACGTGGCGCATGGTCTGATGAAGATGGACTACTTCATGAACCACAAATACAAGCCGCGCAAAATATGGTGGGACGTCGCGGTGAGGAAAGAGGAAGCCCTGCATATGCTGCGCGTGGCTGCGAATCATCCCGACCGGATCTCAGCAGACTTTGCCGCACTTGGTCTCAGCGAGAAGGAACTGCTTAAGCACGCGGTCGTGGAGCGGTTGCCGTTCGATACAGCCCAGTGGCTGCGCCTGGAACCATCCGTTGCGGAAGCTGTGTCCGCACAGCAGGGGGCGAAGCTGGAAGAACCGACGATCCTTATCGTACTTTACCAACAGACGAATGACGAGACACCTCTCCTGTTCGCTGTACCTGAACGCGTTATAGCCGGCAAGTAAGGTAGTTAGCTGATAGCAGCCGTTTTGTTTTTCAAGTGCCGCACTCCAAATTCAAGTAATTAGATGCCGCAAGAACAGCCCTAGATAATGTCGAAGTTTGTCGCATGAATATTCCGTATTTTAATAGTCCAAGCCTGATTGAATAAGGTAAGGATCTAAAGATACAAATTTTTTGCGGAAACATCTCTTCTGGGATGTGACACAAATAGACTATTCGTGATGAGAGTGCTGCAGAGAGTTTTCCTAACCAGCGCCGTTGAGAATGCCTGTTCTCTGGGTCTTGAACGTAATATTGATGAAGGCGCAGATGGTTCACTCATCTTCCACATCGGGTTAGATGACTGCAATGCAACGATACTGAGCGGCTACAGAAAATATAAGGAAAAAAGTCATGGTCTTTTTAGCTCATTTATCTCTGGTAATTATTCCTGTATAGTATATCGGGGTTAAAAAAGAGATAAATGTTCTAGGAGGAAAAGACCTTGAAAAGTTGGTTACAAAGATGCACTGTGATCGTTGCTAGTGTTGCAATCTTGTTCGGGGGCATCTCGCAAGCGGGAGCAGAACCGGTATTGAATTGGGTAGAAGGAACGGGTCAATCCATCGATATGGGTGAGGGTTTGGCGTCCTTTACGCTGCAAGAAGATATGATCTTTTTGAATGGCAAGGATGCACAGACGTTCCAAACGGAGAGTGGCGGCAAGCCGTCCGGCGAAGAAATTGGAGCTGTGTTCCCAGCAGCTGAAGATGCGACTTGGGGCGTATTCATTGAATATACCAATTCCGGTCATATCAAAGACGATGAGAAAGATAAGATTGATGCAGATGAGCTGCTTCAGAGCTACAAGAACGGAACCGAAGCTGCGAATGAGGAGTTGGATCCGAGCCGACACCTATTCGTGGATAGCTGGGATATCGAGCCTTCCTATAACGCAACGACGAAGCGGCTAACGTGGTCACTGCTTGCGCACAACTCCAGTAATGAGAAGATTGTAAATTACAACGAACGGATTTTGACGCGTGAAGGTTATATTTCCATCGTTCTGGTTTCTGATCCCGATCATCTGGCGGCAGACCGTGTCGAAATGGAGAAGACGGTACTGTCTAGCTTTAAGGTGAAGGAAGGAAAACGGTACGAGGATTTCGATAAATCTACCGATAAGGTGGCTGAATACGGCCTTACCGGACTCGTACTTGGCGGTGCGGGTTTGGCCGTTGCCAAAAAAGTCGGATTTTTAGCGCTAATTTTGGGCTTGTTCAAAAAGTTCTGGATCGTGGTAGTAGCTGCGATCGCCGGGCTATGGCGCCTTATTACGGGGAAAAAGAAAAAAGAGGAAACTACGGTTCCACCTTCTAATGATGACACTCCACAGTCGCTGACATAGGAAGATGGATTCTGCCGGTATGTGATATGGCAGGGCATCATCTTTGGAAAGTGTGGACATGAGGAGAATGAATAGATGACAGCGATGATGAAATATCGTTCGCAATCCGATCCAGACACGCATACGCAGAGCGCAAAAGAACTGTTCAACCTCGTATGGGAGCTGCTGGAGAAAACGACCCGCACGCAGGAAGAGACGGATCAGATGATTCATGCGGCTCATGCTTCCCGGTATCATTGGGGGGTAGCAGGAAATGAACTTCAATTCGCACGGGGAGAATGGCAAATTTCCCGCGTATATTCGACGGCAGGAATGGCTGAATCCGCGATGTATCATGCGAGACGGTGTGTGGATATATGCCGGAAATATAACCTAGGCGCATTTGATATGGCTTACGCCTATGAAGCTCTGGCCAGAGCTTCCAGTCTGCTGAATAAAGCGGAGGATGTAGAAGGTTATATTTCGAGGGCGGAAGAGCTTGCCCGGCATGTTGAGAACGAAGAGGATCGCCGTTATCTTACAGATGACTTAAAGACAATATAACACCGATATGACGCATGAATAACGCAACGCAGCGCAGCGTCCCAATGCTTGAATGGCAAGGAGTTTTCTCCTGGCCGTCCGGCATGAGGGACGCTGTTTTTGCTTTATATTTCTTTTCGGCTGAAATACATTAATCCCGCACTCAGGAATGCGATGAAGCTGCCGGCAATGATGAACAGCAGCGTCTCCATCGGCATGTTGAAAGCTCCGTAGTTATTATCGCTAATCAGCAGCATGGATCGAGCCGGTTGGGACCAGGGATACCACGGCCCGTACGTCTCCGAACTGACGACAAGCATGTTCGGCAGCGTCAGCATGACGTTGATGGCGAGCGGCGCCGCGAAGCTGGCCCAGGCCGTGGAAACGAACAACTGCAGCGCGGCAAGCGGCAGCGTGGCGAACCAACCGCTGCATGCGCGTCTAGCGAACTCGTCCCACGGAACAATATTCATCTCATATCCCTTCAGGAAGCCGACGGCAATAATGCCTGCTGTGAACAGCAGTTGAGCCAGCGCCAGCAAGAGCACAACGTGGAGGAACTTGGCCATATATAACCCGCTGCGCGATACAGGCAGGGCGAGGAGCTGCTTCCAGCCCCCGCCGTTATGTTCATAGCGGCATACGAAGGCGGAGAATACGCCTGTCAGCAGCGGCAGGAACAAAAGGGCGTGTATGCTGGCCATAATAGTCCACAGCAGCGGCCAAGCGTTCAACTCGGCATCCCTGTTCACCTCAAGCAGGCCGAGCAAGGACGCGAGCAGTGGACTGACGAATATTAGGAGCCAGATATTTGACTTGCGCAGCTTCATTCCTTCCGAATGGAACACATTCATAAAGGATTTCATGCTAATTCACATCCCTTCTGGCAAAATGGACGAGGCTTGCCGTGTAGATGACGGCGCCTGCCGCCAACCCGGCCAGAACGGAATATTCGGGCACGTCCGCCGCGTTTACTAAATGAGGCCATTTCAGCGGGATCCAATCCGGCATTTTTATGGAATACAGGGACAAAATCGTGCCCATGATTCCGCAGGTAAGCGGGATGGCTTGATTGCGCATCACGATGGACAGCCATAGCTGCAGGGCCAATACCGGCATGGCGGCAAAGAATGGATAGAAGCTGATGATGAACAGTCTTTGCCAAGGAATATCCCAACCGAATCCGAGTCCGGCGCCGAGAAGGATGGAGCCGGCCGCAAGCAGCACACAGGCGCTAAGCAGAAGGATGAGGTTGAGTGCGAATTTGGCGGTAAAGACGTGAAAGCGCGATACGGGCAGCGCCAACAGCTGCTTCCATGAATTCAGCCGATGCTCCAGTCCGGCGATCATCGACGCAATGAGCGTAATGCCGAACAGAAGCGCCGGTGCAGCCAAGTATTGAACATTATTCAGCAAGCCGCCCCACAGATCATCGGCATACAACTTCGTCAAATAGTCATAGCGCAGGCTGAAGTTGATTGCTTGCAGACTGACAACGCCGAACGGACCAAGGAAGATGAGCAGCCAAATCCACGTACGGCGGATTTTCATAAAATCGGACGACAGCACCTTGCCTATCATTGTCTGCTCCCCTCCCTGGTAAGAGCCAGGAACATCTCTTCGAGCGATTGGCGTTTCTCTTCCACCCGGTAGACGGAATGGTTGTTGCGAACGAGCAGCTCGACAATGGCGGCTACCTTGTTGTCCGGCATATAATCGAGAACTAACGATTCCTCGTTGAATTCTGCGCTGCAGCCAGAGGAGGCAAGCGTACGGAATGCCTGATCCGGGTTCGACACCGCGATTTGAATGCGATGCTGCGCCTGATTGTGCAGCGAGTCGATCGTGTCTTGAAATACCATCTCGCCGTGCTGGATGATACCGACGCGATTCGCCATCTGCTCCACTTCGCTCAACAAGTGGCTCGATACGAGCACCGTAATGCCGTGCTGCTGCGGCATGCTTTTAATCAGCTCGCGAATTTCCAAAATACCGGACGGGTCCAGACCGTTCGTTGGCTCGTCCAAAATGAGCAGCTCAGGCTGGCCCAGCAAGGCGCAAGCGATCCCAAGCCGCTGCTTCATGCCGAGGGAGTAGCCTTTCACCGGGCGCTTCGCATCTTGCGTCAAGCGGACGATAGACAATACTTCATCGATGCGGGATTTCGGCACATCCAAGATGCGGCGAATCGCCTCCAAATTTTCGTATCCTGTCAAATGACCATAGTAGGACGGATATTCAACCAAGGAGCCGACCTTTTTCAAGATCGACATCCGGTGCTTGTGCAAGTCTTTGCCGAAAATGTGAATGCGGCCCTG
The DNA here is from genome assembly GCF_000283315.1 of Paenibacillus sp. OSY-SE. NCBI lineage: Bacteria > Bacillati > Bacillota > Bacilli > Caryophanales > Paenibacillaceae > Paenibacillus > Paenibacillus sp. OSY-SE. Next base: position 9,605 of record NZ_ALKF01000181.1, read on the forward strand.
GCTCGGGCGAATCAGACCGAGCAGCATACGAATGGTCGTCGTCTTGCCAGCGCCGTTCGGGCCGAGAAAGCCGTAAATATCACCGCGCCGTATGTTCAAGGTAACTTCATTCACCGCTTTGCGCGCGCCATATTGCTTCGTTAATCCTTGAGTCTGAATAATGTACTCACTCAACTGGAATCACCTCGGTATATATGCTAACTGCCGAAGGTTAAATGAACGGGACTCGCAGGTTAATTCCAGTTTAATTTTTCGGATACATGAGGGTGATTGTGCCTCCGGAATTGCTGGCGACCTCCCAATGCAGCCGCATCTCCTGCACCATGAGCGCCACGATTGTCAGGCCGATGCCCGCGCCCTTTCCTTGGGAGACGGCTTCCATGCCCGGACCGCGGTCCTCGATGACGAGCGCTTCGCGTCCTGTGCGCATCTCCGTGCGTATCCCGATATAGCGGCCAGAAGCGGCGTGGCGCAATACATTTTGGAATAGATTGTCCAAGATGCGGGCGAACCATTGCGGGTCCACCTCCCATATAAGGGGATGCTCCGGCAAATCGACATTCACTTCGAAGCCCTCTTTCTCCCATACAGGGAACCATCCTGCCGCGGAAGCGCGAACGAGACGCAAAATATCGGTCCGCTCCGGATGAAACTCGTACTTTTTGGCGGACAAGAGGGTATAGGAGAGCAAATTGTCGATAAGCTGGGCCAAGTCGCCCACTTTCGTATCAATAAGCGTCAAAGACTGCATGCCGCGGTCGGACAGCGGCTCCTGCTGCAGGGAATGGGCATGGCCGCGTATCGTCGTCAGCGGGGTGCGCAGATCATGCGATAGATTCGCGATAAGCTTCTTGCGCAGATCCTCCTCTTCCCGTTGCCGCTGCCGGCTTTGCTGCAATTCGCCAATCATGCGGTTGAACGCGTGCTCGAGCTGGCCGATTTCATCGGAGCTCCTAACTTCTACAGGCGCCGGTATCCCGCTCCCGTCAGGCGATGTCATCGCTTCTTCCAGATGGACGAGCCGGCTTCGCAGCCGATAGAAGAACCACCAGGAGGACGCGATGAACAGCACGAATACGGCAATGACGATGATGAAGACGTGCGCGCTGTCAAATGAAGCGTTGGACACCATCAGCTTACGGGGAACCTGGATAACGATGAAGCCCTGTTCTGGCTGTTGCCCGATAAAGGCGACGGCGGTGAACGGATCGCCATTGAAGCTTTGCTTCATGAAGGCGATGCTGTCACCGGCGCTCCACTGCCGCGGGATGCCGGGCCGCTCGGGCAGCATGAGGCGCGTTCGTCCCGTCTGATCGACCCAGAATAGGTCGGCTTTCGGAAATTCCCGCTTCAATTCGCGCAGCCTCTGCGCAATCGCTGCTTCCTTCGCATCCTTCAAGGCGGCTGCCTCTTCGTGCCACCGTTTCTCAAGACGATCGCCGCCCGCATAAATATTTTCCTTCAGCTTCGCCTCATTGCTATAGTCAGTCGTTAACTGATACAAGATGGAGGCCAGCGGAAATATAATCGGCCATATGACGAGCGCGGCGAAGACGATGAGCATGTAGCGGACTAACAGCGACTTGCGAAAAAGAACGCGCGGCTTCATAGCTTCAACCGGTAGCCAATCCCGCGAATCGTCTCGATGATGCCGGGTTGGCTGGGATCGGATTCAATCTTTTCCCGCAAGTGCCGGATATGAACCATGAGCGTCTTGTCCCCCTCGATGTAGGACTCTCCCCAGACGCCTTCATATATTTGTTCCTTCGTTAAAATCTGATTGCGGTGGCGCAGCATGTATGTAAAAATATGATACTGTTTGCCTGTCAGCACAAGCTCTTCGTTGGTACGCGTATCCACGATGCGATTTTCCCCGAGATAGACGTGCAAATGCTTCAGTTCCGTAATTGCCGCCTCCTGCTTCTCGTAGCGCCGGAGCAGCACCTCGATTCTCGCTGCCAGCTCGTCAGGGTGAAACGGCTTGGTTACATAATCATCTGCGAACTGCAAGCCGTACAGCTTATCGTCGATGGCCGTGCGTGCGGACAGCATCAGGATGGGGGTATGGGGGTGTTCTTTTTTGAGCCGCTGACCGATCGTGAAGCCGTCAAGACCAGGCAGCATCACATCCAATAGAACAAGATCGCTGTTCTCTGCTGCATCTAAAGCCTGATCCCCAGAAGTAAGCCAGACCACCTCGTATCCCTTCTCGTGCAAATATTCGCTTGTCCACTGACCAATCTCTTGATCGTCTTCAATATACAGAAGTCGTTGTTTCATATTTGTTCGTGTCCCTTTCCGGCGTTATTGATGTGTAATCACAAAAAAGAAGCTGACGTCATGGGACGCCAGCTCAATAAGGGTAGGGTTACTGAGTTGGACTCATGTAATTGCGTGTATCCCTTCAATTCCAATTTTAAGAGTGCGGTAAATCTTTATATAGAAGACGGCGGCCCCATCTCGTATGAAAGAACAGACGTTTCAAGATGAAATATAGTTTATTCGCGGTCCAATAAAGTCCTAGAGCAACTGGCATTCTCCATAGGAAGAGAAGCGATAAGCCTGTCGCAAGCACAGGAAGCAGGCTCGCACCTAGCCCTTTCGTATAGTTATTCACTTTATACGAAAGACTGGGCGAAGTGTTTCACAAAATCCGGACGTTAGCTCCCAACGTTCGACGCCGAGGCGGAAGAGGTGACAGTTGACACGATCGTTATTGGTTTTAATATATGGCGAAACAGGATTAACGCAGCGGTATAGCTAAGCATCGTCAGGATAACTATAGCGGGAAAACCCGCTACCCGGGCATAGAGCAGGCCGGCCAATGAAGAACCGATCATCGTTCCGCCATACATAGAGCTGTTCGCCAGCGCGGCAATCGTTCCTCTTGCGGAAGGCTGCTGCTTCTGCAGCGTGTTCATCAGAAGCGGGAACAGAATGCCTCCCATGCAAGCAATCATCATATAAGCGAAGCCGACGACAGCAATATGATCGCCCCACATGACGAGCAAATACATGCTTATCATGCCGAGCAGAGCTGCCGTTACAGTAGCGCGAGTGCCCAGCCAGCGCTCGACTGGCGCGGTCATCAAGCTGCCGGCCAAATTGCCGATGCCGAAGACGAGGATGAACAGCCCTGTCTGTTGCACGGATAGCGCGAAATCATCCGCCAGCCAATTTCCCAAGAAGGAGAAGGTGGCAAAGGTGCCGAGCTGATATAAGAAATAACCGAGAAACGCCGCAATGGTTCGTCGCTCAGACAGCACGAATCGATATTGCTTCGCCAGCACGGTGACGGATACCCCATTCCGCTGTCGCGGCGGAATCGATGGCAGCTTCACAGTCAGAAGAACTGTGATGATTAGCGCTGCCCCGGCTACCGCAAAGAACGGGAAGCGCCAGTTGCTTGCGGCCAGCACACTGCCGAGCGGTACACCCATGCATTGGGAGACGGCTAGCCCTGCAGTGGCTGCGCTCATTGCTTTGACGACGTGGTGAGCAGGCAATAGCTGCGGAATGGAGGCCCACACTTGGGGAGAGGCGATGGCTGCGCTGATTCCCGCGAGTGCACGCAAGGCAAGCAGGGTGGAAAAATCAGCTGCCAGGCCACAACCTGCAGTAAAGAGGGAAAATCCAATCATGCCTGCCACAAGGCATGATTTGCGATTGAATCCGTCGGATAACGGACCAGCGATTAGGGCAAAGCCCGCATAGCCGAGCGCATAGGCCGATACGAGCCATCCCGACTGCTCAGCCGAAATATGTAATACCTGTCTTAAGGTAGGCAGCAAAGGGGAGACGATAAACGTGTCCGTGCCGATAACAAACATCGTGAAGAAGAACAATGCCATTATAATTCGAGCATGTGGTTGTGTGTCCGTTGATTTTAGTTGCATGTTGCTTGTCCTCCTGAAGAGCATCTGAATGAGTTGCGATTGAAAAGGCGCGCACCTAAATTCAATAGTTCGAGTGTATTCGAACTATTGAATGATGTCAACGATTGAAGTACAATGTTACTATGAGAACTTTATACCATCCGGAAACGGAACAGATTGAATTGCAGCATGTTTTCTACGCATTAAGCGAGCCTATTCGCTTCACCATAGTGCTGCAGCTAATGGATGCATCGGAATTGTCTTGCGGCGGATTTGAATTGGCGCTGCCAAAATCAACCCTGTCCCATCACTTTAAAGTGCTGCGGGAGTCAGGGGTCATTCGGACACGACTGGAGGGGACTCAGCGGTTTATCTCATTGCGGACGATGGATTTGGAATCACGCTTTCCTGGATTGTTGAAGGTCATTCGGGAGAGTGCCGCGGGAAACGTGGCACACGAAGCATAAGCAGATTGATCGCAAGCTGACCGCCCTATAGAGGCGGTCTTTGCGTTGAGGATGCTGCTGCTTGCCGAAGCGGAGCTATTGGAAGACGACGGAATACCCATACAGCTAATCCAACGTAACACAGCATGGTGATTACACTGTTGTCTCCGCTAATATAATAGGCAGAATCAGATGTTGGCGTCGTAATCACAGCCATAATCATCCAAGTCAAATTATGCGCCGTATGCAGAATGGAAGCCGGCCATACGCTTGAAGTACGCAGGCGCACATAACCGATAAATGGCCCGAGGCACAAGGTGCTGACGACAATGAATACACAGGCGAGCAAGGGATTCTGTTCCGCATGATAGCTGCCTGCGATGAGAATCATCGGCACATGCCACACTCCGTGAATGAACCCGCTAATGAGCAGGGCCCGGCGTTCTCCGCAGGCGGATGCAAGCAGCGGAAGCCAATATCCCCGCCATCCCAATTCTTCGCCTAAGGAACTGGTCAATACGTTCATAAGGAACGTAATCACAATTACGATTGGAAATTCACTCCATGGATATCCTTGGAAGTCATTTGGCACATGCAACGTCAGCAAAGAGGCTGCCCAAGCAATAGCATAACTGAGCACAATGATGGCAACTGGTATGATTAGACTTGCCGCCCACATGTGCAGTCCGAGACGGTGCAAGCCAAGTCTTGCCCATCCTGCTCGCTTCCAGCCGTCACGCGTCACGATGAACATCATAAGCACAGCGGCGATGGTAGGCGTCAACATATAGGCAAAGGAACTGATGTTCGGAATGAAACTGAATCCGAGTCCTAGGACGAGCACAAGTGCCATATAGGTGTAAGCTTTTGACCGATCTGATAAGTTATAAAACATGATGCATTCCTCCATGCTTTTCTTTTTTTCGCCTTATTAGCGCGTGTTCAAAGGGTGACTTTTTGAACAACCTCTATTAGCATATTAAAATGAACATTAGACACCTAGTGAGGAACATCGGAAATTGCAATCATATGAATATCACATTTTGCGAATGAAAGAGGAATGGTCATGAAAGAACGGCAATGGCATTGGATTGATTGGGCTTTACTGAGCCTTTATGGATTGTGGATAGTCTCCGGCATCTTGTATATGCTATTCACTCCCGGCTTTGTAACGCTTCCGGCTTGGCAAGCCTACAGTTTGTTCATTCTGTCCGGTGTAATTCCCTTATGGTTTTGGAGACCGGGATACATACGTCCGCGCCTATTTATTGCCTCGGAAATAATTTGTGCGGGCGGAATCAATGTGATCATGCATTTCTCGATGCCGATGTATCTAGACAATATGGTTGTTCCTTCGCTGTTAGCCGGATTTCTTTCATCCAAAAGGATGGTTTGGTGGTCGGCTCCTATCTTTACATTGTTTCCGTTACTAGGAATTTGGAGCGGAAAGATTGCCTGGTTTACTGTGCCGGATGAGATGATAAACCACCTCATTTTGTTTGGTATCGGATATGGCTTTAATGTCTTCTTGCATACCCAACAGCGGTTGCAGCAGCTGCTGCGTGAGAACGAACGGCAATTCCTCACGATTCAACAATATGCGGAGCAAGTGGAAAGACTTACGGTGCAGGAGGAGCGCTCCCGTGTCGCGGGGGAGTTGCATGATGCTCTGGGTCATTCGCAGGCAGCGCTCATTATGGGACTGGAGACGGTAAATTCGTTGCTGGACACTGAGCCGGAACAAGCGAAGCAGCGCTTGCGCAGTGTGCTGCAGCACGCCAGAAGCAGCTTTGCAGCGGTGCGTCATCATATACATGGCATAGCCTTAGTAGAGGATTCGGAGATAGATATGACCGAGCATGTGCGGAACATGCTGAACAGGATGAGCGAACAGACAGGAATCAAGAGTCGTCTCAATGTGAGGGGAACGCCTCAGTTCATACCATTTGTTCATCGTGTGACGTTGGAGCGGTGCGTGCAAGAAGCGATTACGAATGCTGTGCGCCATGGTCAAGCGGAACAAATTGAGGTGGAAATGACGTATGCCGCCAGTAAAATAAGTGTGACAATTGAGGATGATGGGGTTGGGAATGACGGACTCACATTTGGCTATGGGCTGACGTCGATGCAAGAGCGTCTGCAAGCTTACGGAGGCTCGCTGGACATCGCGTCGCATCCTGATGGAGGCACACGGGTGAGTTGCTGTCTTCCCGCTGTGCAGCAGCCTGAATCTGAACCGCCAATACGATTGTTCATGGCAGATGACGAACAGCTAATAAGAGAGAGTTTGAGTTTTTTGGCAGAAAAAGAGCAGGGGCTAATTGTTTCAGGAACGGCTGCCAACGGTCGTGAAGCCATTGAACGCATAGCCGGGGCGGAAGCAGAACCGCATGTTGTTCTGATGGACATTCGTATGCCTGAGATGGACGGTATTGCTGCGGCACTAGAAATAAAGGAGCGCTGGCCGCATATCAAGCTGATTATGCTGACTACGATCGATGAGATGGAGCATGCGGTACAGGCCATCGAAGCCGGAGCGGAAGGCTACTTGCTCAAGTCTATTCATCCGCAGGAGTTATTTGCGATGATTCGCCTTGTATCCCGTGGCAGCACATTTGTGCCGCAGTCGTTGGCGCTGGCCATGACCGAACAGATAAAGCGGGGGCAGACGGAAGGAGCAGAAATAACCGGAGCTGAAGAGGCCTCCACCGAAGATCCGTTTGGTCTTACAGAACGGGAACGCGAGGTGCTGCATTATTTGGCGGAAGGAATGAAGTATCGGGAAATCGCGGCAAAGTTATATTTGTCGGAGGGTACCGTACGCAATTACGTGTCCAGCCTGTATGCGAAGCTAGGCGTTCATGACCGCCAGTCCGCAGCGAATGCGGCCCGCAGGGCCAAGCTCGTGCGAGATTAATAAACACAAAATACTGCTGAAAGAGCTTCGAAGAAAGGGCAAATTTAAGTTAACTAATCAATTATTGAGGATGCGGCGTTGAGTGTCTAGTGACACCAACAGATGTCAGCAACCTCTTTCTTTGGCACATCTTTGCTGCAATACAAAATCAATTCCTGCAACGTCCCAACTTATACATTGATACGGCGTCGATCTGAAGCCGGGAGATATTATCTTGACTATTGAGGGGAAAAACGCCATAGCTCATTTTAAGCAACTAGAAAAAATTATTTCCGGAGCAGTGCAGCATAAACGGTTTAGTGCTTCTTTTCAATTTGTTAGAGGGAAGACATCAAGGGAAGCAAAGCCGAAGGATAGATGATTTTTGGAGGATACAGCATACCTTGGACGGGAAGGAAAGTATTGAAACATGATGGCAGCTAGCATCATCTTATCGGCATCGAGCCTACCGTGCCGATCGTTCGAACGCTTCAGGAGCTTCGCGAAGGGCGGGACGTGTTTATGGAACAAGTGATCCAAATTATAACGCCGCGAAAAATAATCATTAGAATAGAGCGGTTCTCTGCTTGCAATCTGGGCTGGACAAAGCCCCGCCGGTGGCTCTGTGTGCCAACTGGGGTTCCAGCCACCGGCGTTTGCAAGCTTCAAGAGGTTAAATATATAACAAAATCAAAGCCGTGCACGGTGCCGAGGGTCAACACGATCGACCAGACAGCTAGGCTTACGGTCATCCATACAATGACCCATTTGCGAGGAGAGCCGAACGACAGCGCAAGTATAGTGGCAATATCTGTCCCGATGAGAATTGGAGCAAGCAGTGATAATCCGGGGACGCCGTAGCGATCCCATATTTTTTGCGCCTTTGCCCATCTCGGAGACGGCTCAATGGGTTTTCCTCGTTTTTGTCTCCACTCCTGCCACTTTTTAAATAGCAGCCCAATGAGCAGTATCGGGATTAAATTGCCGAGAAACCCGGCCACAGCAACGGGAATCGGCGATAAGCCCATTAATATGCCTAGCGGAATGACGACAAATACTTCTAACCAAGGTAAAGCGGCAAACAAAAATAAGACTCCGTATTTCCATTCATCGGGTACGGAATATAGAAACTCCATGTCCATGTCCATTCCTCCCTAATATGTTTTGATTCATTTAGAAGTATCTCTCTGAAACGGGAACGGGGTGTCATTTTTTATTGATACATTTGTATAAAAATGTACGTATTTAGTTGAGAAAAAGCAAAAAAATCCAAGTATTTCCTGGCGGAAAAGAAAACAACTTGGTAACATAATGGAAAAAAATTATTTTTGGGGGATTTAGAGCATGTTTTTTTACATTACCCACTATCTCTTATTACCACATAGTATAATAACTGTCTATCCCACTAATGAATTTTCATTGTTTTTCTTTGGTACAGAAAATGAAGTAAGCGTGAATACTGATAAGGAAACCATTCTATTGAAAAATGGAATGTTATTCACTGGATTAAAAGTACAGATTTCTAACCTCAGCAACGAAATAGTTAAAGTATATGGTGCTTCTTTTTATGTACCAAAAAATATAAATTATCATAGGGAAATGTACAAAATCTCTATACAAAATATAGAAAATAATATGGCTAGAGAAATAATGAATGAAATAAAAAAAGTTGATTTTGATAGCAGTAAAATCGAAAAGATGACTTATAAGCTCATTGACTCATGTTTTGAAAAAGAATACATCTTTCGAAATGATAATGAATTTGCTAAGAAAATAGATTCTCGATTGTTAATAGTGAATCGCTATATAAGAAAAAATTATAGTCAACCATTAACACTATCTGACTTATCAGAAATAATCGCCTGTAATCCAGTTTATTTATGTAATACTTACTCAAAGGTATTTAATACTACTCCCATGCGCTATTTGCAGACGATCCGAATGCTTAAAGCTAAAGAACTAATTCTCCATACCAATCTTAATATTTCTGATATTTCAAAAGAAATCGGTTACATTTCAAATTCGCAATTTTGTAACACTTTTAAGAAATATTATAACATGTCTCCTGGGAATTATCGTTTGAAGTTTAGGATTAATTCACATATTCAATAGTTATTAATTATAAGTGGTAAAATTCCTGCTCATAAAAAATAGGAGGATAAAATGCAAACAGAGCTTATTAGCGGTTTGGTAGATTTAAAAATTGAAATAACCATAACAAAAATTGTTGAAAAGATAATAGACAAAGTTGAGGTAAAGAGTTGTGAGAATCTTTACCAAATTGGCTTCGATTCAGTGAAAATACTTAATTTAGTAGCGAAAATAGAAGAAGCTTTCAATATTGCATTTAGTGATGATGAGCTTTTATTAGTTAATTTTAAAACTATTAATGAAATTACAGAAAAAGTTCACATTAAACTGAAAAAAAATAAATGAATGTAGTGAAAAGGAGAAAATAGGGGAAAATGAACATTAGTAGAGAATTGTTGAAGAAAATAACTGTTAATTTAGGTGAAGAAACAAGAATTACTAAGTGTCTTGCGATTGGGCCAGTAGATAATCCTCACGAGAACGATTTTTTCAATTATAACTTACAGAAGATATTTCGTAACTTGAATCAGGAGTTGCACGAAAAAACACAAGTAGAGTTTGTTAACGGGAAAGAGTATCTAGTTAAATATTTCGACAATGTAGAGAAATTTAATGGGAATTGTAGCAGACCTTCACTTGATTTTAGCGAACATGATTTAACGAGTGAGCAACGTATTTTTATTATCGCAAATATCTATAGTAGCGAAGAAAAAGAAGTAATAATAAGGCTCGGGAGAACAAACAAATTAAAGCTATGGATGAACGAAAAATTAATATATAACAAGCATTGTGAAATTTTGGAGGGGTTTTATCAACCAGTCGGATTTTCTGATACTATTCTCATAAGCACATATTTGACAAAAGGAGATAATGTAGTTGTAGTTGAATTAAATTCAGCAATGGTATCAATTAAGATAAATGAGACTGAAAAAGAATTATCAGATATAGATGGGGAAATTCTAAAAGACTATTATAACCTTACTTGTTCCAATAAAATCAATGTAATTCAACAAAAAAGCAGCTATATTGAAGAAAAAGAATGTAAATTCATGGTTATACCAAGAGATTTCATTAATTTATCCTCTGATAGTAAAATACAAATACAGCTTAAAAATAAAAACTTTATAATAGATCACTGTATATCACAATTTTACGAAACAATAAATATTGATTTGGAACAAATAAGACAGACGTGGGATGAACTTTTTATATTGTCCATGGAAATTCATTATTTAGATAAAAATTCTTTCAAGCATAAATCTGAGTTTAAAGTCCTCGTCAGAGATATTGATGAAGAAGTGGAGCGAATTAATAATTATTTTATAGAAATAAATAATCAATATAAGCTGAATAATGAGGATAAAATAAATATAGCAGGAAGAATTGCTGATTTCAAAAAAAAGTTACCCATTGAATATGAAAATACAAGACCCTGGGCTATGGAAAGAGAAGCAACGAATCTTAAAAAGATCTTTGAAATGATTGAATCAGGAAAAAAAATTATTGATTATATAAAAAAAGGAGGTATAAATCGAGTATATTTCTTATCGAATTTAGACGATAGCATGCAAAGTTATACAATTCGTGTTCCGTTTGATTATAAGGAATCTAATTCGTATCCTATAATAATCAATTTGAGAGAAGACTCTAATACAGATTTTTTAGAGTTTCATGATAAGTTCAGACATGATGATATTTTAATGGCGGAAGTTTCGACTAGAGGATTTACTCAAGGAAGTTATATAGGTGAAGCAGCAATACTTGAAGCAATACACCAAATAATAGATACTTTTAATATTAATCCAAAACAAATTAGTTTAATCGGGTATTCAACAGGAGCTTTTTCTGTTTGGGGAATGATACAAAATTATCCGGATTTGTGTTCATCAGTAGCGACAATATCCGGATTTCCTTATGAACCTAATTTGAAAAATGTCTCCAATGTACATATTTTAAATATTTCTAATGATAATGATGATCTTATAGAGAGGGCATTTATTCAGCCCAACGAAATATTAGGGGGAATAAGCGACAAATACGAAAATATTCTTTTGAGAGATGGTGATCATCTAACCTTATATATTGCTTCATATAGTAAATACTTAATCGATTGGCTTCGGAAGTTTCAACGAGATGAGCGGCCTAGAAAAATCTATTTTAGAACGGAAAGATTAAGACATAATAAAGCCTATTGGGCTGAAATAGTAGATTTTTTTGAAGATTTCGGATTAATAGAGGCAGAAATTACTGATAAAGATATTTTACTGAACCTAACAAATATAAAAGAAATGTTAATAGAACCTCCATATGGAATTGAGAATGAGAACTTCTGTATTAGAATCAGAAATGATAATTTAATTGAGGACGTTTTTAAAATTAATAATTTTAATGCGAAACTTTGTATCTATCATGAAGATGGCCACTACAAAATTAGAGAAAGCAAATCATCGTATCAAAATACTATCAAAAAAAATAAAGGTATGGGATTACTGGATATTTACATGGACAGTTTGAAGATTGTTGTCCCTAGCCATTATGAGAATGAAGAAATAAGAATAGCTATAAATAAAACAGCAAGTAAATTGGCCAAAATAAATACCTTATCAGTAAAACCATCCATACAAGTAAATTACCCTATAGTAACAGAGAAAGAAGTTTCTGATTCTGATACAAGCAACTTAATTTTAATTAGCGCAGAGGATACTAGAATTAGTATTTATAATAACGCTTTGCCTTTTGAATTATATAAAGAGGGTTTCTATTATAATAATCATTTTGTAGAGGGTCAATATTGTATATTGTTTATTACTTATAGTAATCAACTTAATAAAAATAAGAAGATTATGGTGATACATACCAATCAGTATGGATTGCTCGAAAAGAATTTGTTTTTGAGAAAAATAATAATGCCTAGTTATTCTAACGGACTACACCCATACTTAAATAACGAGGCACTCATTTTTTGCAATAATAAATACTATGTAATTGATTGTATAGGGAATGAAATCAAAAAATTGTAAGATTATAGTGTGCAATAAGAAAAAAAGACGTTATTTTCTTAGTAATTGAACGAAATGTATTTCAACTAGTCAATGAACTAAAGCGGCTAATTCTCAGTGCTTCAGCAGAGAATGCCGCTTATTTTAAAAGCTAGTTTCTAGTCTGGGAGCAGCAAAATATGGCAGTAACCGTTCTTCCGTGCAGGATTGCTTGGTACAGGAAAATTATGTGGATAGATGTTTTAACATAATCACACCTACATCTACTAATTTAGAAGTATCAAAAAAATTAAGTAATATTTTAGCTCTGCCTTTACGTTTATCTAGTTTTTTGATGATTGCTTCATTTCCGACTAGTGGTCCAGATTTGACAAATACTTTTGAATTTACTGTAAAAACCTCAGAGTAATCAATTACTCCATCCCCGTTAATTAAATTTAATATCAAGGAGATATCTTCTTTTTTTAGTTCCTTGAAATATTGTTCTTCAACGTTTGAATTTTTATAAAATTTTATACTGTAGTAGTTTTTTAATTCATCATATTTGTTATTTCTGTAATTCAATAAACTATAGACTTTGGGAATTTCTTTGATTTTGTAATATGTTTCAAAATTCATCTCTGTATTAATTAGAATATATCCTGGGAATAATAACTTTGTTGTATCGTAGTTTAGACCCTTGTGTCTTTCTGAAACCCGTCTTTTTGGAACAATGCAATGAAGTTTATCTTTATCAAATCTATTTGATAACATCTCTCTTACCATGTCTTCCTTACCTGTTTCTACGAAAAGCACATACCATTTCATCTATGGCCCTCCTAGATAGTTACTCAAGAAATATCAAAAAATCGTAAGGAGAATTAGCTAATTGCCCAAATGAGCTGAAGTTCTTATCATATTAAATTTGATTATTAAGTTAAATTTGAAATTATAATTACATTAATGAGTTGTGTTAACGTTGATTTTTTGATTATCTCTTTAAGTTGGTGAAACTGACGTGCTTCAACTCATCTGGCATATAAAAATTTTTATAGCGCTTTCAATTGTTGCAAAGTGAACTAGATTAGGAATGCAATTAAAATGTTAACTTGTTCGAAAAAGTTCTTGAAATTATACTATCTGTATGTGTGATATAGAACAAGATTGATATAGTAATGATAAGCAATATATTAGTATATGAACAATAACTAATATTAAATAAACTAATTCTGGATACAGGTATAGATTGAATTTTTATAAAATTACTAACTTTAGTTCGAAAAAATTGTCGTTTATCAATTATGTAAAACGAATAAAGGGCCTCACTTTTGTTAAGTAAAGTTCGATTCAATAGTCCTTTTAGCAGTTTTTGTATTGTAATATTTTGATATAGGTAGTATAATGAAATTAATAATTTTATGATAAATATTGACACTAATCGATGTTTCGGCTCGTTAGTTCGGCTCGTTAGTTAATAAAGAATTAGTATTTGATAAATAATGCAGTTTTATTTGTGGACTGCATTATTTTGTGGTGGAATTTTTTGGAGATACGCTTATGAGTGCTCGAAGCTCATAAGCGTATCTCCCTTTTTATGTAATTTTAAATTGTTAGCTAATGAACCAATTGTACATTGAAAAAAGAAGAGATGGAGCCAAATTACAATGAGCAGCAATTTGCAAGAAAAATTAAATGATTTAGTTCCAAATTTAATGAAGAAATATAGGGTTGCTGGTTGTTCCCTTTCATTAATCTGGGGGGATAGAGTTAATATTACTAACTTCGGTTACAAGTGTAGCAGAAAAAAAATCAAAGTAAACGATGGGACTCAATTTCAAATTGCTTCTATATCCAAAGCTTTATCAGCTTTGGGATTGTTAAAATTATATCAAAAGGGTTTAGTTGATTTAGATATGCCAATATCTGTTTATATTACTCGTTGGAAATTTCCGAAAACAAAATATGACTGTTCGAAGGTTACACTAAGAAATGTCTTATGCCATACTTCGGGGCTTGGCGTTCCTCATTACTTTGGTATACATCCAGATAAACCATTGCATTCTATAGAAGAATCTTTGGATGGAAGGAGGTTTTTAAAAAAGGGTTTAAGCCTTGAATATCCCCCAGGGGAAAAATTTTTTTATTCTGGCGGGGGGTATACATTATTACAACTGGTTATTGAGGAGGTTACAGGTAAAAGCTTTTCCGAGTATATGAAAGAAGAAATTTTTACCCCTTTTGGCATGGAACAAAGCGGATATTTTGCGACTGAAAATACTTCTAAGTCATACTTTTTTGGTTCCTTTGAATTACCATGCTATAAGTTTACAGAGAAGGCAGCTGCTGGCCTATTTAGTACAACAGGCGATCTATCCAAATATGTTGTGGCTCATCTCAATCACATAGACGAGTGCATAGGAGGACTCCGAAGGAACATTATTCACTCCATGCAAAATCGGGTCTACCGCCAATTTCCCTATGGGCTAGGGATGCAAGTTAACGTGTTGCCAAACGGTCATAAGCTTTTTATGCATAGGGGGATCAATATAGGGTGGAGTGCAAGAATTATGGCAATACCGAAAGAGCAAGTGGGTATTGTTCTCTTAACGAATAGTACAACAGGGGAGAAACTAATATCTCAAGTTTTTTATAAATGGTTAAGTGCATTATGCGGGGAAATTCCCGGAAGTTACCATAAGAGTTTATGTATAAACAGTAGTGTATTTAGTTTGTTTAATTTTAGATGATTAATTTTCTATTGAAGAAACCGGAGGAAAAGATGAAAGTATTAGGACTTGGTGGCTCAACCCATGATTTATCAGCTAGTATAGCAATTGACGGGGATATTTTATGCGCGATTGAAGAAGAACGAATAACGAGGGTAAAACATTCAATTAATTTGGGTCTGCGTTCCTTTCGCTGCCGGGCTGGAGATTATTGTATGGAAGCAGCGGGAGTATCTATTAAAGATTTAGATTTAATTATTGGAAACGATATTTTAGATCCTAATTATTACTATAAATATAAAAATAACATTATGTTAATTAACCATCATTTATCACATGCAGCTAGCTCATATTATCTTTCTGGGTTCGATGAAGCGGCTTGTCTTGTAGTAGATGGATATGGAAGTCAAGTATCTGAAATGGATCATGAAACAACAACGATGTACCATATAAAAGGTAAAGACTTTACTCCAATAAAGAAGAGTTCAGGCCTTGTTGACAAAGAGCATGATTTGCATTTGTATTACAACTCTATAGGTGGTTTCTATTCTGTTGTCACAAAGGCGCTTGGATTCGGATTCCTGCAAGAAGGGAAAACTATGGGTTTGGCTGCATATGGTTGTGATAAATATGTGAATGAATTTTCGGAATTTTATAATTTAACCAACAATATGGATTTTATTTTTGAAAGGCGAGATCACGTAGCAATAAAGCAGTTTATATCTAATGTATTGAGCAATGAAATGGATGAAGAGAAGATTTTCTTGGAAAAAGCAAATCTGGCATATGCCTTACAGCATCATTGTGAAGTTGTTCTTATTCAACTGTGTAATGAGTTGTATAGAAAAACTAAAACAAGAAATCTTTGTATTGCGGGCGGAGTAGCACTGAATAGCGTCGCAAACTATAAAATATTACAGAATACTCCCTTTTCCAATATTTTTATACCTCCTGCTTGCGGTGATGCCGGCACTGCATTGGGGAGTGCGTTATACGGTTATTATAATATACTGAATCAAAACTATACACCTTTAAAACGACTGTTTTCTCCTTATCTTGGAAAGGCGTATACAGAACATGAAATAGACACTTCCATTTTAAAGAACAATGAGCTGATTCATGCTGAAAAACCGTTTGATTTAAATTTGGAAGTTGCCAAACTCCTTTCTAATGGAAATATAATTGGTTATTTTCACGGTAAATCGGAAATTGGTCCGAGAGCATTAGGAAATAGAAGTATTTTAGCTGATGCCCGTAATCCGGATATGAAAAATACCATCAATAGAAGAATTAAACATAGAGAAATTTTCCGGCCATTTGCACCAATTATACTAGAAGAAAAGCAAGAATTATACTTTGCCATGAAGCATCCTTCATACTATATGTTATTTGTCCCACCTGTTTTAGAGCATTGCAGAAGTGAACTTCCATCTGTTACCCATTATGATGGCACAGGCCGGGTGCAGACTATTAATAAAAATATCAATCCAAATCTTCATGATCTATTAACTAAATTCGAATCTTTGACAGGTACACCTGTACTTTTAAATACCTCCTTTAACGATAATAATGAACCAATTGTTGAATCTCCAGATAATGCATTATCCTGTTTTTTGAAAATCGATTTAGATTATTTAGTGCTTGGAGAATATCTTATTAGTAAAAAATGAAAGAGGACGTTTGATTTTGATAAGGGGCTATGAAAAATATGATGAATATAATTGAAGTTAATAAATTGAGTAAGACTTTCAGTTATTACAAAAAGCAACCTGGTTTAAAGGGAGCTTTTAAAGGTTTTTTTAGTAAACAGATAGAATGTAAAACAGCTGTAAATAAAGTGTCGTTCAATGTTGGTGAAGGTGAAATTATTGGCTTTCTTGGCCCGAATGGAGCAGGGAAAACAACAACGTTAAAAATGTTATCAGGTATCCTATTCCCATCGGATGGCGAGGCAACTGTACTGGGGCATGTGCCCTGGAAAAGAGAAACAGCCTTGAAAAAACAGATATCTTTTATAATGGGGCAAAAAAATCAATTGTGGTGGGATCTTCCGGCCAGAGAGTCTTTCATGCTGATAAAGCATATATACGATATAGATAATACAGAATATAAGCGAAATTTGGAAGAGTTGATTGAGCTAATGGAAGTCAAGGATTCACTTCACATGCAGGTGAGAAGACTGTCCTTTGGACAAAGAATGAAGATGGAATTAATTGCAGCCCTGCTGCATAGGCCG
Organism: Paenibacillus sp. OSY-SE; assembly: GCF_000283315.1. Lineage (NCBI taxonomy): Bacteria > Bacillati > Bacillota > Bacilli > Caryophanales > Paenibacillaceae > Paenibacillus > Paenibacillus sp. OSY-SE. Next base: position 26,853 of record NZ_ALKF01000181.1, read on the forward strand.
CGTGTGGTTTTCTTGGATGAACCTACCATTGGTTTGGATCTTATTTCACAAAAAAAAATAAGGAATTTTTTAAAAGACTATAATAATGAGAATAAAACAACCATCATTCTTACTAGTCATTATTTGGAGGATATACAAGAATTATGTGAAAGAAGTGTGATCATTAATCATGGAAGTGTTGTCTTTGACGGCAATCTCAATCATGTAAACGAGCTGTTCACCAAAAAAATTATAAAAGTAACTTTCTCCTCACCAATTAGAAATGATAAACTAGAAAAAATAGGGAATGTTAGATTGTTCGAGGAACAAACCGCAACACTTGAAATTAATAAAAACGAAATTAATAACTCTTTAGCAGCTTTAATGTCAGAATTCCCTGTTGAAGATATTAATATCAATGATATCCCAATTGATGAGGCTATTACATGGTTATATCAGAAGGAAGGATCGGAAGAATCATGAAAAGAAAATATCTGTATGCATTTAGATTGGGTCTATTAAGCTCAATGGAATACAAAGTTGATTTTCTTTTCAGCCTATTCGGGGCATTCCTACCAATCGTCATTCAATATTTTATGTGGAAATCGATATTTCACTCTAGTGGTGAATCTGTTGTGTTCGGATATACCTTTTCTCAAATGTTTATGTATACAGTTATTTCAGCAATAATATCAAAAATTATTTCTACAGGCATTCAATTCGAAATATCAGAGGATATTAAAAGTGGAAATCTAAGCAGTTTTTTGTACCGACCGGCATCGTACTCCATTTATAAAATCGCTTCTTATTTAGGCGGGAAAGTAGTTTATTTAACTGTATCTTTTTTTGTTATTTACATTGTGCTTTATGTATTGAACATGAGTCCAACAATGAATGGTTTTATGTTCGTTATGTTTATTGCCGCAATTATTTTTTCATTTATTCTGAACTTTTTAATTTACTATTTAATTAGCGCTTTGGCGTTCTGGTTAGAGCAGATTTGGTATTTTTATTTTGCAATGGGTTTCTTGATTAATTTGTTGAGCGGAGGAATTTTTCCTTTGGACATTTTTGGCGACGTTGTTTCTTCAATCTGTAGCTATCTGCCTTTTCAATATACTATTTTCTTCCCTGTAAATATACTAAATGGCAAGTATGGACTGAGTCAGATCTTAAGTAACATGTGCTTACAAATAATCTGGATTTTTATAGTGGGAATTTTCTCGAAATTGTTATGGACGATTGGAATGAGAAAATACAATGCAGTGGGAGGATAATTATGGGGAAGTGCGGTTCTCTAAAGACCATAATCCGATATCTATCCATATACTATATCATTGTTAGAAACTGCTTTCTGAATGAGTTGGAGTATCGAACTAATTTTATAATGCAAATATTCGCTTCTCTTGCGTCACTTTTATCTCATTTTGTATATGTTATCGTCGTATACAAATCAGGAGCCAATATTGCCGGACTTACTCCAGATCATGTTTTGTTGTTTATGGGCACGTATTTTATTTTGACAGCCGTCTATGCTTTCTTTTTTGTCAATAATTTTGTTGCTTTTCAACATCATGTAAGGCAAGGGACTTTGGACATGTACATTACGAAACCGGTCTCTTTACAGTTCATTCTTTCGGTGCGATTAATAAATATAATGGGTATATCTGATTTTATAGTTGGGGTAATAGTTGTTTGCTTTGCATGGAACAGATTAGGGATACAGGTAGATGCGGTGAATTTATTTGGATATGCGGGTTACATCATTTGTGGCGTCATTTTGACATATGCGCTGTTTATGCTTCCGCAGGTTTTAGCATTTTGGATTACTAATACAGGGAATTTGTACAACATCGGAGCTCAACTTTGGGATGCGAATATAATGCCTATGGTAATTTATAACCGAGCTATAAGGACAATTGGAACTTTTGTAATACCGGTATTTGTAATTTCCAACTTTGCTCCTCTCTATTTATTAGATAAATTGAATTTTTATGAGCTTCTATGGGGCATTTGCGTGCCTTTTCTTTTTTTGGGATTGGTAAGATACCTTTTCGTCCAAGGGTTAAAGAGTTATACAAGCGCAAGTCAATAATGGTATGACCTATGGAATTTTGAAAAATATTATCAAAAACAGGAGGGAAGGAAAAGTTGTATAGTTTAATAGATACGATAGGAAACACTCCAATCGTCAAGTTGCGTTTAAATGATTTATCTATTGGGAATGTCTTTGCGAAACTTGAATTGCAAAATTATTTTGGCATGAAAGATAGAGTTGCAAAGCATGCGATTTTAGATGCGATTCGCACGGGAGAATTACTCCCCGGAGCCCCAATTATTGAAAGTTCATCAGGTACTATGGCATGTGGGGTTGCATTGGTTGGGAGAGCTTTGGGGCATGATGTTCATATTGTCACGGATCCTCGGCTGGATAGAATTACACATTGCAAGTTAACATCCCTTGGTTGTCACGTTCATATCGTAAATAAAATGGGGAAACACGGGTGGCAAAGCGCACGTTTGGACAAACTGCGCAGCCTGATGGATAAGTTCCCTGGTGCCTACTGGCCTCGACAGTATGATAATCCAAACAATCCACTTGCTTATGAGATGTTGGCGACAGAGGTAATGGAGAGTATAGGGCACGTAGACATACTAATTGCACCTGTTGGTAGTGGGGGCTCACTGTCTGGAACTGCGAAAGCGCTTCAAAAAAACAATCCTAAACTTCGTGTGATTGCTGTGGATGCAACCGGCAGCGTTGTTTTTGGGCAACCTGATAATCCTAATCGTTTACAAAGTGGTCTCGGCAATAGTTTGATTGCTGCTAATGTTGATTTTTCAATAATCGATGAGGTTCATTGGATGAACGATGAAGAGGCCTTTGCGGCAACACTAGAACTTGCCAAATACGAACAAGTTTTTGCGGGCAATAGTTCAGGTTCAACCTATGCAGTTGCTCGGTGGATTAGCAGCCAAGTCAACGCTGATACCAATATTGTAGCTATCTTTCCCGATAGGGGGGATAGATATGTTGATACTATTTATAACGGAGATTTCCGTGCTCAACATGGCATTAACGGTTTAAAGATTCCCGTATGCCCTAATGAGGTTGCGGGAAATAGAGTTGTTCAAAGTTGGTCCTATAAAAAGCTTAGGTGATGGTGGAAAATGTGTGAAAAAAAAATTATTTTTATTGAGTCTAACACGTCAGGAACGGGAATGTTAGCTTTGGAGAAAGCAAAATCATGGGGGTTTAAACCTGTTTTTGTAACAAATGATCCTAACCGTTATAAAGGGTTGGATTCAATTCCTTGTGAGTTATATATCACGGATACAAACGATTTAGATGGATTAAAACAAATGAGTTCCATTTTCGATCCTTTGCAGATTGCAGCAGTAGTAACGACCAGCGAATTTTATTTGATTACAGCTGCGGAATTAGCCCTTCATTTGGGGCTTCCCAGCAACAATCCTCTATCTTTACAAATTTGTAGAAATAAGTATTTTACTCGTGAAAAGTTAAAGGAAGAAGGGTTTTTACAACCTGATTTTGTTGTCGTCCGTAACTTGGAAGATATTAAAACGGCTATTAACAAAATTGGTTTTCCATGTGTTGTTAAACCTGTGGACGATAGTGGTTCTAACGATGTGCTTCTTTGTTTTACTGAGGATGAAATATTTAAACATGTAGGCTTATTATTGTCAGACAAAATAAACGTTCGAGGACAACTAAAAGCGTCAGCTGTATTGATTGAAGAATATGTGAATGCTCCAGAGTACAGCGTAGAGACTCTCACCATTAACGGGGTAACAACAGTAGTTGGTATTACGGAAAAGCATACCACTTCATTCCCATATTTTGTTGAGTGCCTTCACGTTTTTCCATCGCAGCTTTCTGTAGAGGAAGAAAAAGAAATAGCACATACAGTATTGAAAGCCCTGGAAAAGATAGATATTTTAACAGGGGCTGTCCATACGGAAGTAAAGCTTACCCCACGAGGATGTTGCATTATAGAGATTAATTCCAGACTTGCGGGAGGAATGATACCAGAATTAATACGTCTCGTTACGGGTGTCGAAGTGCTTGAAAAGCATATACGTTGTTTTGCAGGCCAGTATGAGGTGGAGGATTATCGTAAAAACGGTTATGCAGCTATACACTTTATAACTCATTCGACGTCGGGTGTTTTGAGAGGTGTATCAGGAATTGAACAAGTCAAAAAAATGCCTCTTGTCAAAGACGTACATATCACATCTAAAACTGGCGAATGTATAAGAAAACCGAAAAATGCAAGCGATCGTTTAGGTTATGTGATTGTAAAAGGGAACTCATATGCTGAGACTATATTATGTGCAAAAGAAGCAGTTTCAAAAGTTGAATTGATTGTCACGAAAGAGTAGTCCCTAAATGAAGAACTGATGTTTAAAAATTGAATTTAAAAGTCACGCATGGTGTAAAAACAAATCATTATTTATGCACGCCATTAATTTATTGTGGAGGGACTAACAATGATAGAGCTTCGCAGTGATACCTTTACATTACCGTTACCTGAAATGCTGGAAACGATTCAATATGCTGTGTTAGGTGATGACGGGTACTCAGAGGATCCGACAGTGAAACAATTGGAGGAGCTTGCAGCCAGCAAATTGGGGAAAGAAGCGGGCGTTCTCTTGCCAAGCGGTGTAATGGCTAATTTGGCATCGATGATGGCTCATTGTCCGAGGGGAACGAAAGTGCTTGTGAGTAATGAATCGGATATCTATATATATGAAGCAGGTGGCGCCTCTGTATGCGGGGGATTAATTTATGAGCCAATTACAACTAGTTCGGATGGTTGTTTAGCAATTGATGAGTTGCGAAAGGCTTTTCCTTGGGATACACAGGATCCGCAGTATGCACATCCCGCTTTGATTTGCTTGGAGAATCCGCACAATCGAATGGGTGGGAAGGTGTTGCCGATTTCCTATTTACAGGAGGTACGCCAATTTGCAGATGAGAAGAAAGTGCCCATTCATATGGATGGAGCCAGAATTTTTAATGCAGCGATAGCTTTGGATATACCTGTAGAACAAATCGCGAAATTCTCTGACTCAGTACAGTTTTGTCTATCGAAGGGCCTCTCTGCACCACTCGGTTCTGTAGTTGTCGGCACGCATGTATTTGTTGAAAAAGTTCGTTGGATAAGAAAAATGTTAGGTGGCAGCATGAGACAAGCTGGTGTGATAGCTGCGCCAGGGATATATGCTCTTACCAATATGATTGATCGGCTAGAAGAAGACCATCAAAATGCCCGTCGATTTGCAAATGGTATTGCGGCCATACCAGGCATTGAAATAGACGTTTCGGAAGTGGAAACAAATATTGTAATCTTTCGCGTTTCAGAACGGCGAGTTAATTGGATAACTTTCATTGAAGAAGCACGCATTCGAGGACTACATTTGACCGAATTCGGATATGGAAGAATTAGGGCAGTTACCCATTCCGGCATCAATTCAGAAGACATTGATAGAGCAATACGTATAATCAGGGACATTCTCGCCTGATTTCAAACTCTTCTTCAAATTAAATTGCCTAGAAAATACCGGTGATTACAAGTAGTTTATGATGAAGGGAAAATACTATGAAGATAGAAAAAAGTCACGTAGAAGATATTCTTGCGTTAACCCCGATGCAAGAAGGAATGTTATTTCATTATTTAAAAAACCGGAATAAATCTGCTTACTTAGTTCAAATGAGTTATACGTTTTCGGCAATTATATTGAATATGGAATATTGCAAGCAAGCATGGGAGAAACTTACCGAGACAAATGAAATGCTGCGAACAGTGTATCGATGGGAGCAACTGGAGCATCCGGTTCAAATTATTTTAAAAAATAAACAGGTTCCCATTCATGAACATGATTTATCTCATCTTGAAAAAAATGAGCAAAAAAATGAACTCGACAGAGTTAGAGTATTGTACAGAGAGACAGGTTTGGACATTCGTACTAATCCTCTGATGATAAGTATTTGTATACTTAATAAACACGAATTCGAGATGATATTGACCTATAATCATATTATTTTGGATGGATGGAGCACGATGAATTTGATTCGAGCATTCATTCACAATTATCAACAACTCATGGGAATGAGTATATCTCAGACTCATTATAAATCGAAATACAAAGAATACTTATTATGGATTCAAAATCAAGAGGCAGATGCGCAGGAGTTATTTTGGAATGAATATTTCACAAATTTTGTTGGAAAGACGACTCTCATAAATGTGGCCCGTAAGGCAGAAGAAGTAAAAGGAATTCGAAGATTTCAATTCCAATTTCCAGAGCAGACAAAATGTCTACTTACTGAGTTTTGCAGCCATCATAAAGTGACGCCGGCTGCTATTTTTTATACAGCTTGGGGCATTTTGCTTCAGCAATATTGCAATTCTGACGACGTTCTTTTTGGAATTGTTGTTTCTGGAAGACCTCATGACATTTTAGGTGTAGAAGATATGGTTGGCCTCTTCATGAATACTTTGCCTTTGCGGGTAGTATCAGTAACCAATGAAACCATGATTGAGGCAGTGAACCGGGTAAACAGACAGTTAATTCAACGTGAGAATATGAACTATACTTCTCTTTCAAATATTAAGAGAAAGATCGGGCTTACACCGATGGATGAACTGTTTGATTCATTATTAATTGTGGAAAACTATCCGTTGCATGAAGAAATGGTATCTGGACAAGATAATATAATGAAAATCGTTGATCACAAGGCATATGAGAACATTCATTATCCTTTGACTATTGAAATAACCGTGTGGAAAGAACTAACCGTTAATTTTATGTATAATCCTGAACTTTTGAATTCAGAAACCATTAAACAGTTTTCTAGCCATTTTGCCAATATCGTTAATTCTATTTTAGCAAATCCTTATAATAAGCGCATCGATGTTGAAATGTTGGATGAGTTTGAAAAGCATGAACTTGTTTATACTTTAAACGAAACATCGGTTAATTTTGAAAAGGGACAAACAATTCATTCGCAGTTTATGAATAGTGTTGAACGGAATCCCAATAAGGTGGCAGTTGTTTGTAACCAGAAAAGTTACACATTCTATAAATTAAATGAAATGGCGGATTGCTTTGCTGCTTATTTGACTGATTTTGAGGGAGTAAGAGCAACTGATTTAGTAGGTATTTATATGGATAAAACCTGCGATATGATAGTTGCTCTATTATCCGTTCTGAAAATAGGCGGAACATATGTGCCTGTTTCTAAAGACCTTCCCCTGCAGCGGATTACTCAAATTTTCGAAGAGAGCAAGATGGCATTCATCATCTATGATAAAAGCCCGCAATTTGATTTGGATTCGTTAAAGTTAAGAAAGATCTCGATAGATACAATAATGAAATTAAAGAGCAATAAAGTGGAAGTACAAACAGAAGGTCAATTATCAGATACAAATCTAGCTTATGTAATATTTACTTCGGGTTCGACAGGAAAACCGAAAGGAGTTATGGTCACACATCGAAATGTTGTTAATTTTTTTGCAGGAATGGATCGATGTCTGAAATTGGAGGGAGATGACGTTATGCTATCTGTAACGAATATTTCCTTTGATATTTCGGTTTTGGAGATTTTTTGGACCTTAACCAGAGGAATAACAGTGATTTTAAAGCCAGATGGAAAAGAATACTTGGACAATTATGATCGGTATCTTTCTGGAGTATCTCCCCATAAGTTGGAATTCAATCAACCTATTACTATAATGCAGAGTACCCCTTCCAGATTAAAAATGTTACTTGATGATAAGAACTCAAGGAGATTTTTGGGGTCGCTTAAAGTGTTATTAGTCGGGGGAGAGGCTTTCTCGCTCAATTTGGGAAAAGACCTTCAAAATGTCACCAAAGCGAGAATCTTTAATTTATATGGCCCTACAGAGACAACTATATGGTCTACCTGTTATGAGCTTCCTCCAAATATCACGGAGCTTTCTGTCGGAAAACCAATTGCTAATACACAGATTTTTTTATTGAATGACAATCTAAAGCTGGTTCCTAAAGGGGTTACAGGTGAAATTTTTATCGGCGGTGAGGGTGTAGCGAAGGGGTATCTCAATAATGACAAGTTAACAGAAGAAAGGTTTATTGCAAATATTATTAATTACAATCCCGAAACACGCCTATATAGAACTGGTGATTTGGGCAGATACAATCTGGATGGGACAATAGAGGTGCTTGGAAGAAAAGATGATCAGATTAAATTTCACGGTTATCGAATAGAACTTGGCGAAATTGAAACGATCCTTAGCACCTATTCCCCGATTACACAAGTGGTTGTTGTTCCTTACAGCAGCGAGTCAAGTAATCAAAGTCTGATAGCTTATTATTTATCAACTGAAAAACTTGATTCGAATAAGCTGATATACTATGCTAGGTCAACTTTACCCGAATATATGGTTCCTGTTGCTTTTATAAAATTGGAAGAAATCCCACTTACACCTAATGGGAAAATTGATCGTCAGAAACTTCGTGAAATAAAACCGGTAATTGAAACTAAGAACCATTTAGCCCCACGTAATGTTGTGGAAGCCCAATTAGTCGAATATTGGAAAATGTTATTGGGTATAGAAAATATTGGTGTTGATGATAATATCTTTGACATGGGGGGGAATTCCAGCCTCCTTGTTCAATTTTATGGGAAAATTGACGCTTCTTATCCAGGGCAAATCTCGATATCCGATATTTTTACATATCCATCAATATCAAGGTTGGCCGAATATCTAAATCATAAGCTCGAAAGAGAATACGGGGAAAGTGAACGTTTGTCAAGTGTTTTTCCGGACTCCTTTTATACGAAAAAGGACATTCCATATGAAAAAACAACTTTTCATACCCAGCTAGCAGGTACTAGATTAAAGCAAATCCAGCAATACCATGAAAATTTTGGAACACCATTTTTTGAGATATTCATTTCCGCTTTCTTTTATTCTTTATGGGAGGAACTGGACTCAAATCTGCTGAGCACTTATACGATGCTTCACAAACCGAATATGCTAAAGCATATCCTCATAGATATGGAGCAAATTAACGGGGACAAAATTTTGGAATTTATTCAAAGTGTAGGTTTAAAGCATGCAGCAGCGAAATGGATAAATATTACTGACTTAAGCTCTCCATCAAAATTATACCCCGTTAAAAATAGTGATAGTAAAGGGCCTATATTAACTCTGATCGGTAATAATAAACTTGCAACAAACGGAAACAATCTTTTAGAAATATTCGATTTATTGATCGACATCCAAGATTATGATGAGTATATCGAAGTATTTCTAGAGTTTAATAGTGCCCTTTTGGAGAAAGAGACTATTCGCACATGGTTCAATCGAATACTTCAGATTACTCAATTCATTTATAGAAGTTTGAACTAAAAACTACAAGAAAGGAGAGGGGTTAATGAGGAAAATTGCATTGGTTTTTCCAGGTCAAGGGTCCCAATATTTAGGGATGGGAGAAAAGATGTATCATAATCATGAAATAGTAAAACGTACCTTTGAGGAAGCATCAGATATTTTACAGCTCAATTTAAAAAAACTGTGTTTTGGTGATAGTCCGGAAATAAACCTTACTTCGAATACGCAACCTGCAATTTTAACGGTAAGTGTTGCTTATTATCGTTATTTGACACAATTATATGATATTACTCCTTCATTTTTGGCGGGACACAGCCTGGGGGAAATATCAGCTCTAACCTGCAGCAATGCGATTCACTTTGAGGATGCATTACGGATAGTGAGGCGAAGAGGACTCCTTATGCAGGAGGCTGATGCTGGTGGAACTATGGCTTCCATACATGGAATGCCAAGCGATGTACTTTTGGAAATTTGCCAGGAATCATCAACAGACACTGAAATAGTGATTTTATCCAATTATAATTCCTTGCAACAGTCCGTTATATCTGGACATCATGCTGCCGTTTCAAGAGCTTTAAACCAAGTTAGCGGCCGGGGATTTTCAGCCACTCCTCTCTCGGTAAGTTCAGCTTTTCACAGTCCAATGATGAGACAAGCGGCCGAAAAATTCAGGAGTGAGCTCGAAAACCATACTTATCTACCGATAAAATATCCGGTTCTTTCTAATGTCAGCGGCTTTCCTTATCTTGGAGCCGAAAGTATTGCAGGGAATTTATTCCAACAAATGACAGAGCCTGTTCAGTGGTTAGATATTATGAATTATTTAATCCGCCACCAAATAGATACTATTATTGAAATCGGTCCTAAGAGCACATTGAAAAACCTGTTCTTGAGTCACGCTCCTTCACTTATATCACTGTCAATAGATATGGAAACAGATCGCGATAGCTTAGCGAGGATACTTAGAAGCAAGAGGGGGTATGAGTTATCATTTCTAGATTTATGTATGACATTGATTGTAACGACAAGAAATAATAATTGGGACCAGAATGAATATGAGTCAGGGGTTGCAATTCCATATAAGAGATTGCTTTCCATGCAGGGGGACGCGGGATATAATAGGGAAAATTTATCTGATGCCCAATACTGCGACTTATTGGATACAGTTATTTCAATTTTAACGACCAAAAAAGTACCCGTTTCTGAACAGAAGCAAAGGATACAGGAGATTGCTTTAATCACTGGAACGGAGCGTTTGCTTTCTAATTCCGATTATTTATGGAGTGATATTATTGAAAAAAAATAAGTTTCAGTTTATGACGGATAAAGCTCTCGATGATGATATTTCTATACAAGAAATTACTCCAAATAACTTTGCAATTATCGGTTTATCAATTAAATTTCCCGGGGCCGATTCATTGGAAGAATTCTGGAGTATTTTGAAGCATGGTATAGACTGCGTAGATGTGCTATCTCACTCTAGGCAGAGTGACTTGCTTTCATATTTAGAGTTTACGAAAAACAAACACAAATTAAATACATCTCTACAGGGAGCGTATTTAAAAAATATTAAGATGTTCGATCATTCTTTCTTTGGCATTTCTCACAATGAGGCTTCATTAATGGATCCTAATCACAGATTGTTTTTAGAAACAGCATGGTCTGCTATTGAGGATGCTGGATATGGCGGGGGCAAAATAAAGGCGACGAATACAGGAACTTTCGTAGCTTTTCATAGCAATTTATCCAATAAATATGCGGATATGATTGCAAATGTATCCCCGGAATCGTTGCCCATTGCGCTTACGGGTAATGTGGCAGGAATTATACCGGGAAGAATAGCATATTTATTAGATTTAAAAGGTCCCTCCATGTTGATAGATACTACCTGCTCTTCTTCCCTTGTTGCTTTACATACGGCTTGCCAGTCTATACGATCCGGAGATTGCAAAATGGCAATAGTGGGCGGCACTCATGTCGATGTTATGCCTGGAGTCGGAAAAGTAGAGATCGGCATTGAATCCTCTGATGGACGAACTAAAACGTTTGATGAAAGCTCGGACGGTACCGGCTCCGGTGAGGGAGTAGCCGCGTTCGTCATAAAATCATTGCCAGACGCCAAAAGAGATGGTGACCACATTTATGCCATTATTCGTGGTAGCGCTATCAACCATGATGGAGCCTCTATCAGCTTGACAGCACCGAATGGCCACTCGCAGGTAGAGGTTCTCACGAAGGCATGGAATAATGCCCGCATACATCCTGAAACATTGTCCTATTTCGAAGCTCACGGGACGGGGACAAAGCTGGGAGATCCTATAGAAGTAGAGAGTTTAACGAAGGCATTTCGAAAATATACAGAAAAGAACCAGTTTTGTGGCATCGGTTCAGTGAAATCCAATATAGGGCATCTCGACACTGTAGCAGGGTTTGCAGGATTAGTAAAATGCATATTAGCGTTACAGCACGGGGAAATTCCCCCGACCCTTCATTTTCAAGTACCAAATTCAAAAATAAAATTTGAAAACTCCCCTGTGTATGTAGTAGACAGGCTTACTAAGTGGGAAGATGATAATTCGCCCAGAAGATGCGGGATAAGTGCATTTGGTCTAGGGGGAACAAACAGCCATATTGTTCTTGAGGAGTCTTTGAATAACACGAATAATAAACCCTTGACAAGCGGCCCGCATATTTTAGCTATATCGGCTAAAAGTCGCGAGTCATTAATTGCATATATTGAAAAATATGCAGATTTTATTACATTATCTCATCCTGTTAATATTGCTGATTTATGTTACACAGCAAATTGCAGGAGAGACCATTACCGGTACCGCTGGGCTGTGGCTTTCAATGATGTGGAGGAATTGTGCATTAATATTCAGAATACTTTGAAAGCAAAGTCGGCAATCTTGAGCGATACAAGCTCTGCTTCTAATGGGAGTGATTTGACCTATTGTGATGATATTTCCTTGCTCTTTAATAATTTTGAAAGCCAGTCTAAAGAAAAAAAATATGAAATTCTAAAAAAAATCGCAAGTACTTACGTGGCCGGCAGCCCGGTTCCTTGGGAAGAATTATACAGAAAGGGCCACTATGCTGTCACGCATGTCCCAACTTACCCTTTTGAAAGGAAGAGTTGCTGGCTGGATATCTCTTCAAATCAACAGGGAAACGAATTGAAAGACTGCTTCTATCAAATGTGTTGGAAGCAGTCTAAATTGCCAAATAACTTTAAAAAGGAAGATATATCTGATACAATTGCTGTTTTTTCGGATGCCTCATCTCATGCAAATTTATTTGTAAACTCACTCCGTAAATCAAATAGATCCGTGCTTGAGATTTTCTTTGGCGAAAGATTTGAAATAGATGAGCGCAAAGTATTTATTCGCGAAAGCCAGGAAGATATGAATGATCTCCTTTATCATTTAAAGGAGATGAATGTAACAAAATTTGTTTTTTCTCGCTTTAATCATCACAAAATTTTATCCAGCAGTGCGGACGTGTGTCGATATTTGGAACAGAGTGTTCTCTCCGTAGTACGCTTTTTAAAATCAGTCGTGAATTGCAGATGGAATCAAGTTATAAACTTGTTTTTCTTGGTTCAGGAAGTAAATCGCATCTTACCAGAAGATAATATCATGCCGGAGGGCGCAGAATTAATTGGTCTAGGAAAATCAATTTCAAGTGAGTTCAGTCAAATTCGTTGCAGAAGCATTGATATAGACAATAGAACTGATATGGAAACGGTAATAGCAGAATTATTTTCACATAGTTACGAATATTTAGTCGGGTATCGCTGCAATAAAAGGTACGTAGAAATGTTGGAGCACATCAATCGTGGGAGTGAGCAAGAGAAACCATTACTTCTATCTGATAATGGTGTATATATCATTACAGGCGGTACTGGAGGTATCGCCTTGGAAATGGCACATTTTTTGGCGCAACAAAATGGTCAAATCCATTTAGCACTTCTAAGTCGAAGCTCACTTCCAGCACGCAATCAATGGAAAAACCTTATGGCAGATGAAACCGATAACGGATTAGTTCAAAAATTGAGAAAAATAATATCGATAGAGCAGTGTGGAGCTACTGTTGAAACATTCGGCGTCAATGTAAATGATGAAGAAAAAATGAATGATGTCTTTCGGAAATTGAGAGGGAAGTATGGGGCTATTCGTGGCATTATTCATGCAGCAGGGGTTGCTGGTGAAGGATATCTGGCAAATAAATCATTGCAAGCTATATACGAGGTGCTGTCCCCTAAAATTGTGGGCACCCGCATTTTGCATCATTTGACCAAAGATGATAACCTTGATTTTTTTATTTTGATGTCTTCTGTCAACAGTCTTATCGGGCAACTTGGTCAATGTGATTACTCTTCTGGAAACGCTTACTTAGATGCTTTTTCAGAATACCGCAGCCAAAGTTCATTGAAAACGATTGCTATTAACTGGCCTGCATGGAGAGAAACCGGAATGGCTTATAATTACGGCGTGGATTTTGATAACCTGCCATTTAAAGCTTTGTTACCGAAAACAGCCGTAAATTTATTTCAAGCGATTATGACATTGGAATTGCCTAGGGTAATAGTTGGCGAGTTTAATGAACATTCATCATTCTTTAAAAATTTTAACAATGAACAAATTAAAGTGTCACCAGAAATAGAGAATGTTATAAATTCAGTAAGATCATCGATACAGAGGGCAGATCAAAGAGAGACCCCAAGACTTTCACAAAATGGCGTGCAGGATACGTTAACGGCAATATGGAGGGGGTTATTGGGCGAGCGAAATTTTGCATGGGACGATAACTTCTTTGAAATTGGCGGGAATTCTATCATGGTCATCAACATGGCAAAAAGGATAGATGAAATCTATCCGGGAGCTGTTAGTGCGGTTGATATTTTTTCCTATCCAACGATTAACGAATTGAGTACGTTTATAATGAAAAATCAAGATAAAGATTGCACACAAAAGACGGATGAAAATTTGAGTGTAGATGTAATTTCTCTTCTGGACGAAGTTGAAAATGGGGAGATAAGCCTCGAGCATGCTTTAAAAAAAATAAGAGATATGGGGTGACAGCGTGAATAGAATGACCGAGTTTATTTTTGAAAATACTGTGAATGGCAAAATAGATAAACATGTTTCGAAAGAGATTCTAAAAGCATTAATTGATGCCAATAAGAAAAAAAACCATGATATAGCCATAATTGGGGTATCTGGAAGATTGCCTAAGGCAAGCAGTGTCCATGAGTTTTGGAATAATATTCGTCAAGGAATTGATTGCATCGGTCCTCTTCCTGCTGAGCGCCGAGAAGATGGAGATGCCTTTCGCAAACATTTCAAATTCGATGATTCGATTGAATATCCTGAATATGGATATTTGCGGGACATTGACCTTTTTGACCCCGTTTTTTTCAAGATATCTCCTAACGAAGCCGCATTAATGGATCCAAGCCAGAGGCTATTCTTGGAAACTGCCTATGCATCACTTGAGGATGCAGGGTATGGAGGAGAAGCGCTCAAAGGCACTAAGACAGGAGTTTATGTCGGATACAGCAATTGGCCCATTTATGGACAGTATATTATGCAAACAAATCCAGACTTAGCGGTTAGTGCTTTCGCGGGAAACATACCTTCTATTATTGCAAGTCGAATATCATACTATCTGAATTTAAAGGGACCAAGTATGCTGATTGATACGGCGTGTTCCTCTTCATTAGTAGCTGTTCACGAAGCTTGCCAAAGCATCAGGCGCGGGGAATGTGATGCAGCCATCGCTGGAGGGGTAACCATTAATTTGCTTCCGAGATTAAGGGAGGGGGTTGGCATAGATTCCAAGGATTACCGGACCCGCTCTTTTGATGATAATTCAGACGGTACTGGGTGGGGAGAAGGGGTTGCATCCATATTTTTGAAGCCGCTTGATAAGGCTATAGTTGATGGAGATCATATTTATGCTGTCATTAAAGGAAGTGCGGTAAATCAGGATGGTAATAC
Organism: Paenibacillus sp. OSY-SE; assembly: GCF_000283315.1. Classification (NCBI taxonomy): domain Bacteria; kingdom Bacillati; phylum Bacillota; class Bacilli; order Caryophanales; family Paenibacillaceae; genus Paenibacillus; species Paenibacillus sp. OSY-SE. The sequence continues at coordinate 42,238 of NZ_ALKF01000181.1, forward strand.
AATCGGGATTACCGCACCCAATTTAATGTCTCAGACTGAAGTTCTCCTGCAAGCTTGGAAGGATGCCGACATTGCTCCTGAAACGATTACTTATATTGAAGCTCATGGCACAGGCACAAAATTAGGGGATCCTATAGAGATTGAAGCGCTCACGCGAGCATTTAGCAATTATACGAGTAAAAAACAATTCTGTGCTTTAGGAAGTGTAAAAACCAATATTGGCCATTTGGATAATACTTCGGGGATAGCAGGGGTTTTAAAAGCGATATTCTCTTTAAAGAATAAAGAGATTCCTCCTATTCTTCATTTTGAAAAACCGAATCAAAATATTCAATTTGACGAGACGCCCTTTTTCGTAAACACTCGGCTATCTTCTTGGGAAACGAATGGTTCTCCAAGAAGATGTGGTGTAAGTTCTTTTGGTTTGAGCGGTACGAATTGCCATATTGTGCTGGAGGAAGCTCCGAATGTGGATTTGAATCGGAAAACACATCAAAATCCATTTATTTTCACTGTTTCTGCAAAAACACTGACAAGCTTGAAAAATATAATCGAACAGTATGCTCTCTATTTTGACAAGTTGAATAGAAGTGAATTGGCCATAGAGGATTGGTGTTATACCGTAAATACAGGAAGATATCACCATCAATATCGGCTGGCCTTTGTAGTGGAGACTTTAGAAGAACTAAAAAATATTATTAACAATACTCATGGAAATGGTTTTTATCCCGTTCCGAAAGGTGTTTATTTCGGAGAAGTTAACATACATGCAGTAACAAAAGAAATGGTATCAGAAGAATATAGAAAGCTATTTGAAGAAGGCAACTTGGAAGATAGACAAACTCTAGAACAGATTTGCATGCTTTATGTTCAAGGGGCAACAGTGGACTGGAATGGCTTGTTTCAGCCTAAATTCAACTATCGTAAAGTATCTCTTCCTTACTACCAATTTGACAAAATCAGATGTTGGGTTCCATACAATCCAAAAATAAATATTCTTCAACAAGATAAGTCAAACCGGATTACAGGAGGAGATTACTTACTGCATAACCAACTTGCCGATTCTTATGAAAAAGTTATTTACCAGTCGTTTTTTTCTCCAAAGGATCAATGGGTATTAGATGAGCACCGGATTTTCGGCAAAGCTACAGCTCCAGGAACGACTTGGCTGGAAATGGGCTATCAAGCAGGGAAAAAGAATTTGGCAAGTGAAGCGTTGGAATTCGAGAATATAACATTTCATAATCCATTAGTAGTCGCTGATGATGAATGTGTAGAAGTGCATACGCTTTATCAAAAGAATAAGGATGCACATCTTTTCCGCATTGCGAGTCGTGTTGGAGGAAAGTGGAGCTTGCATGCGGAAGGGACGGTGAAAAAACTTCATCAATCAGAACTGGCGCGAGTGCCAATTCAAAAATTGAAAGAAGAATTAAAAAAGCAAGAGTTTATCCGTGAGCAAAGCGGTTCATCCAATGATATGTTGTTTGGTCCACGATGGATGCAGACATCTATCAGCGAAGCTTATAGGGGGCAGAAGGAGCTTCTTGTCGAACTTAATCTATCCGATGAACATCGAATGGATCTTGAGGACTTTGCTCTGCATCCAGCATTAATGGATTTGGCTACTACGCTCGGAGGCGCATTGTACGAAGGATTGCTTATACCGATTGGATACAAACATGTACGGATATATTGCCGTACGCCGGTGAACTGTTACAGCTACATTCGGATTATAAGCGGCACATCCGAGCAAACCGAAACGATTGCGTTTGACATTGTAATCACAGACAGGGAAGGAAAAATATGCTGCGAGTTTGATCATTTGGTGCTGAAAAGAGTTCGAAGCACAAATGTTGCATTGAACGAGCTAATGTTAGAACCTATTCAAACCTATTACACTTCTGAATGGATACCGCGCGAAGCGGAAATAGAAGTGAATGGGATTGAAAGTAATAACATCGCCATCTTTTTAGACGAATGGGGTTTGGGGGAACAATTTGCCGATAAAATGCAACAGAACGGCCAACGTGTAATTATCATCGATATTGGAGATGAGTATTGCAATCATTCCAATGATAGATATACGATTTCCTCCCGTCAAGAAGATTATAACCAGCTAATAGCTGATTTAAAAGAAAAACAGGTATCTTGCTTAATACATCTGGCAACCTTGAAAAGTGAAAAAAATATTGGTCATATACAAGATAGCAATCGATTGAATGAAAAAGGGCTGTTTAGTCTTTTTTATTTGGCGAAGAGCTTAGCCCATAATCAAGTGTCTGATTTAATGAAAATTATTATATTGACTGAACAGGTTTATGAAGTGTCAGGTCGAGAACAATACTTACTTCCATATCACTCAAGCATGATTGGGTTGGGAAAAGTGATTCCTATGGAATTATCGAATGTGATAATTAAATGTATAGATGTGGATAGGTATTTCGATGTTCAAGATCTGCTGTCAGAAATCGGAAACAGCCAGCCTCAATATCAAGTGGCGTATCGAGAAGGGAAAAGTTATGTTCAACAATTGAAAGCTGGAAAGATAAAGGAAATGCATAGGGATAAAATCGTTTTAAAGAATGAAGGAGTCTATGTGATAACCGGAGGAATTGGCGGTTTAGGCCTCACAATAGCAAAATATTTAGCAATAAAACAAAAAATTAATCTTGCCCTTGTAGGGAGAACACCTGTTCCGCCAAGGGCGTTATGGAACAATATCCTTGATAAAGGGGAGGATCAAAAAACAATCGATATAGTTAAAAAAATGATTCAATTAGAAAAAAAAGGATGCAATGTTGCGTGCTATGCTGCGGATGTAACAGATGAAGAGGAAATGAAAAAGTTGTTTTTAGAGCTGCAAGCAACCTTTGGTAAGGTTAACGGAGTGATCCATTGTGCCGGAGTATCCGGAAATGGAAGGCTTGTTCAACAAGATATATCGGAACTGAAGCGCACAGTATCTGCCAAAATCGAAGGCGCTTTGATTCTTGACCGAATTGTTGGGGACAATTGCGATTTCTTTATTATGTTTTCCTCGATAAACAGCATTTTTGGCATGATAGGACAAAGCTTCTATACCGCAGCCAATTCATTTTTGGATGCGTTTTCTTTTGCGAGAAAACGTGCCGGTAAGCCTGCTGTGACTATGAGTTGGCCTGCATGGAATGAAATCGGAATGGCTGTAGACAACAATGTGAATATGGAAGCCGGTGTTTTTAAATCAGTGACAACCACGCAGGCGCTCTATGCTTTTGAACATGCTCTTGCGTCCCAAGAGAGTCATCTGATTATTGGTGAAATCAACCCTGAAAGCCCGTACCTTGCTCATTTAGATACACATACATGGCTGTTGCCCCCTGAGTTGTTGAAGGCGACTAGGGCACATCGGCGTGAGGCTTTTAATGACATAAAAAAGGATGGCAATGAGAAAGAAATTATTGGTATAGATGAGCAGGAGCTGACGGATAGAGAAATAGAGATAGCGACAATTTGGTGCGAAGAGCTAGGCATACAGAGAGTTAGCATATTTGATAATTATTATGATCTTGGCGGGGATTCCATTCAAGCTATAAAAATTGTAAATCGAATGAACCAAATCTATCAAAGAAAAGTAGATATTTCAGACATATTTAATCACCTGACCATCCAAGCTTTAGCTGCTTTTCTTGATAAAGAATAATAAATAATAGGAGATTAGCAATGTATAAATTAACGCACGCTCAACAAAGAATTTGGTTTATGCAAAAGTTGAATCCTAATATGTTGGCGTACAACTTGCCGACTGTTACGATAATTGATCGTCCGGTTGATACCGAAATATTAGTGAAATCTATCCAATTTGTAGTCAAGCGGCATAGTTCACTTCGTACCGTATTTATGCAAAATGAGGACGGCGATCCTGTTCAACTTATAAAAGAAAAAATAGAGATTCCATTTGAAATGATTGATTTATCTGATCACCATTCCCCTGAAGAATCATTAAAGGCATCACTGAAGGCAGCCAATGAGGAAGTGTTTAATTTAGAAGAATGTGCTATTAAAGTTAAACTTTTCCGACTCAGCATGAAGAAGTTTTGTTTTTATCTTCATTTGCATCACATTGTTGCCGATGGTTGGAGCACGGGCATTATCGGCAAAGAAATTCTCAGCTGTTATTCTGCATTTGCTAATGGTCAACAGCCTCAATTAAATACATTGTCATTGGAATATATCGATTGGCTTGAGCAGCAGGAACAATGGATGAGCAGCGAAGAACGGATGCAAAACGAACAATATTGGTTAAAAGAATTCTCTTATCCACTGCCTTCATTAAACCTCCCTGCTGATTTTGAGAGACCAGCTCGAAAGTCTTATAAAGGGAGCTTTGTGGCTACATCGATTGAGGCATCGTTGGCGAACCGCCTTAGAGGTATCGCAAGGCAGCTAAGAGTATCAGTCAATAATCTTTTTCTGACATCATTTTTCACTTTATTGAACCGACTGACAAACGATAACGATATAGTTATTGGGATGCCGATCATGGGACGGGATAAAAAAGAGCTTGAGGATGTAGTAGGTCTTTTTATCAATACTTTAGCAATACGAATTGATTTTTCTGAAGTGAATACGTTTTCTGACTTGGTAAAAAAGGTGAATCATAAAGTTTTGCAAGCAGTTAAAAATGGGAAATATCCTTTTGACCTATTAGTTTCTAAAGTTAATCCAGAAAGAAATATGAGCCACTCTCCGGTCTTTAATACATTTTTTCAATTTTTTGATTATTTGCCTCCTGCGAATGAGGAAGCTACTTCTTTTGATTTAACTGTTTTCTGTCGGAATATGGGCGAGTCCATTGAATGCAGAATGGAGTATAGCTCGGACTTGTTTAAACATGCAACAATTGAGAAGTTTCAAAGGTATTTACTGCAAATATTACGTGCTATTGCAGAAAGTCCGGACATTTCTCTGAAGGAAATCGAAATACTATCAGAGGAAGAGATGCTACAAATTTTAGTTGATTTTAATCAAACAGACTCGGATTATCCTGATGAGGCAACACTTCAGCAACTTTTTGAAGAGCAGGTGGAAAAAACGCCTGATAACATTGCAGTGAGATTTAATGGGCAGACATTAACGTATAGCGAACTTAATAACAGGGCTAATTATTTTGCAGAAGGGTTGAGAGAAAGGGGGGTAAAGGAGGAGGATATTGTTGCGATCCATACCCAACGCTCCTTGGAGATGATTGTGGGGATCTTGGCTATTTTAAAAGCAGGTGCAGCTTATTTACCAATTGATCCGAGTTTACCTCAAGAGCGCATTCAGTACTTATTGGAAGATAGCGGAACTGATGTAGTAATTACTCAATACCCTCTTCCTGAAGTGTCTTTTCAGGGACATGTTTTTTTGTTGAATGCTGAAGATATACCTGAAGGAAACTACCCTAATTTAATGGTTAAAGGAAAGTCAAATTCTCTCGCTTATGTAATCTATACTTCGGGCACTACCGGTTTCCCTAAAGGTGTATTGATCGAGCATGCCTCAATCATAAATCGCTTGCACTGGATGCAAAATCAATTCCCTTTAAAGGCAGACGATGTGATATTACAAAAAACGATCTTTACCTTTGATGTGTCTGTCTGGGAACTGTTTTGGTGGATGTTGTCTGGAGCGAGCGCTTGCTTGCTGGAACCGGAAAAAGAGAAAGAACCTGATGCGATTATTGATGCTATTGAGCAGAACCGTATAACGACCATTCATTTTGTTCCTTCTATGTTGCAATTATTTCTTGAAGCTATTGATATTAACAGTGATGTGAAACGATTATCGAGTTTAAAGAGAGTTTTCTCAAGCGGCGAAGCATTGAGCATTGTCCACGTTAAAAAATTCAATGCTTTGCTGCAGAGTTCTACGACGAAGACTGAGTTAATTAACTTGTATGGACCTACGGAAGCAGCGGTTGATGTAACCTATTATGTTTGCACTGATTGTGATGTCAAAACCGTACCGATCGGAAAGCCTATTGATAACATAAAGATATTAATTTTAGACCAATCCGACCGCATTCAACCTGTCGGTGTTACAGGAGAATTGTGCATATCAGGAGTTGGGCTTGCGCGCGGGTATCACAAGCTGGAAGAATTGACTGCCAAGAAATTTGTGGATAATAGGTATCTTCCAGGGCAGAAAATATACCGTACTGGTGACTTAGCCAAATGGAGAGAGGACGGTTCTATAGATTATATCGGGAGAATCGATAATCAGGTAAAAATTAGAGGATATCGAATCGAACTTGGGGAAATTGAAAACCAAATCATCACGCATTCTGAAATAAACAAAGCAGCAGTGACTGTGCATGAAAGTAGTAATGGCTTCAAAACTCTTATTGCCTTTTATGTAGCTACTCGTAGACTGAATAATATCGATCTAAGAAATTATCTTGTTGAGAAGCTACCAGCTTACATGATTCCACACACTTTCGTGCAGATTGACAGCATGCCGGTCACTGCTAATGGGAAATTAGACCGGAAATTACTAATGACAAAAAGAGATAGCGTTTCCGATATCGTTAACGTCAAACCTCAAAGCTATTTGGAAATGAAAATGTTGGGAATATGGAAAAATACACTTAATAGTGAGCAAGTGGGGATTTATGATAATTTCTTTTTGTCAGGAGGAGATTCAATCAAGGCGTTACGCTTGATTAACGCCATTAATCTCAATTTTTCAGTCAAACTCAGTTTAGCCGACCTTTATTCAAACCAGACTGTTCATCAGCTTATTACGTGTATGAATGCAACCCATAACAGTGATACTGCTGACGATTTAGAGAATGGTCTTGCTATCATTGAGGAATTTAAGCAAAATATTCTGCAAGATGAGCAACAAGCCTCATTACTGCCAGCTGACTATGAGGATTTTTATCCTTTAAGTAAAATTCAGCACAGTATGTTTTACTATTCTTTGTTGAAAGTGGATGAACCTGTTTACCACGATCAATTTATGTATCAAATTCGAATCAAAGATGGCCTAGATATTACGTTATTTAAACAGGCTATACAATTGTTGTGTAAAAAACACCCGATTTTACGCACAACTTTCCATATCAATGGGTTTAAAGAGCCTATTCAAATATTGCGTAAAGATGCAATGCCTAAGATCTGCTTTGAAGATATATCACATCTGAGAAAAAAAGAGCAGAAGGCTTTAATTCAAGATAAATTGCGAAATGATCTGCAAAACAAATTTGCTTCTCAGGAATTGTTGTGGTACATTACCGTCTTTAGAATGAGCGAAGAAAATTACTCGCTATTTATTTCATGCTTCCATGCAATTTTGGATGGCTGGAGTGCCGCATCTATGGATACAGAGTTATTGTCGATTTATAATACTTTGAAACAAAAGAAAGAGTACGCGTTGGTCCCTCTAAAAAGCAGTTACAAGGACTATGTGGCTATAGGATTAGCTAAGGAATTGTCAACCGATGCTAAGAAATTTTGGAAAAATACATTGAAGGGTTACACTCGCAATAAGATGCCTTTCAATATCTCTGGGAAAAAAATTAATAATATTTCAGGTATTCGTGTTTATCGGCGCGATTTTGATTCAACATGGTTGGATGCTTTGGATAAGCAGGCATATCGTTATGGATGCACGTTGAAAGAAATCTGCTTTGCGGCGCATATTTATCTGCTGTCCATTTTAACAGGTGAAAGCGAGATTATTACAGGTGTTGTTACACATGAAAGGCCGATTCTAGAGGATAGCGATAAAATATTGGGTTGTTTTTTGAATACTATACCGGCCAGAATTCAAGTTAACGATGGTATGACTAAGCAGGAACTCATCAGTCAAGTTAGATCTTATCTCCAAAATGTAAAGCCTTACGAAGTTTTTTTGGGGGAGATTGCAAATATTATTGGGGACTTTAGCACTTTGGAAAACCCAATTTTTGACACCATGTTTAATTTTACAGATTTTCATATCCGTCAATTAGCAGATTATTCGGTTATCCAGGATAACGCAGGAACGGAAAACTATTTACAGCTTGATCCGAACGATATGACGAATACTCCATTTGACGTGGAGATTTCAAGAATGAATGGACGCTGTTTTGTTATGATCAAATATTCTCCTAGCTATTTTATGGATGAGGATATTAATGAGGCATTTCAGTTATTTATTCATATTTTGGAACTATTTGCGCAAGAGTCTGTTGAGCGACTTTCCATATCTGAACTTTGGTCTGAAAAAGACAGGATGCAGATGATAAACGGATATTGCCGGACATTTGATAAAGAAGTGGCCAATGTACCGGTTCATTGTATGTTTGAGGAAAAAGCCATACTTATGCCCCATGCTATTGCAATAAAGTATGAAAATAAAGAAATTACTTATGAGGAATTAAATAAGCAGGCGAACCGATTGGCCCATAGATTAAAGAAAAATGGCATAGGGCGCGAAGAAATTGTTGGGGTGATGATGGAACGCTCTCCAGAAATGGTAGCTGCGATTTTAGCAATTTGGAAAGCAGGGGGAGCTTACTTACCGATTGACCGAAATTATCCCAATAAGCGGATACAATATATTTTAGAAAATTCACGTATCACTAAGTTAATTACAGATGCAACTAATTCTCCCATCCCGGATTTATATCAGGGGGAGACAATATGTTTGGATTTAATAAGTATGGAATTGGATGAAGAATCGGTAGATAATCTTGAGTGCGTAAATGATATTCATGATCTAGCCTATGTCATTTATACTTCTGGTTCAACTGGTCAGCCTAAGGGAGCTATGATCGAACATATTGGCATGCTAAATCATATCGATGTTAAAATCACTGATTTGGAAATGGATAGTCAATCTAAAATCGTCCAAAATGCTTCCCATTGTTTCGACGTATCTGTATGGCAGTTTTTTGCGCCTCTAATTTTAGGCGGCACTATGGTAATCTATCCTAATCATATAGTTGAGAATCCACCTTTATTAATAAGAGAAATGCAAAAAGACAAGATAACCATACTGGAGCTCGTACCGTCTCAATTGGTAGAAATGCTGGAGCATTTGGACAGTAACCCATTGTTTAGTGAATGGCCCTATCTTAAGTACGTGATTTTGATGGGTGAAGCCTTAAAATCCAACTTAGTTGAAAGATGGTATTCGCTATACCCTCACACAAAAATGATTAATGCATACGGGGCAACCGAAGCCTCTGATGATACAACGCATTACGTAATTGACAAAGAAGTTAGTTATCATAATGTACCTATCGGAAAGCCGATCCCTAATTTTCATATTTATGTGATGGACCCGAATATGAATTTATGTCCAAGGGGAGTCGTTGGAGAACTATACTTTTCTGGCTTTGGAGTTGGAAGGGGCTATTTGAATAATCACGATAAGACAAAGGCCTCCTTCATGAAAGATCCTTTCTTTCCGGGGCGAAGATTATATAAAACCGGAGATTTCGGTCGATTACTTCCGGATGGAAATCTGGAGTTTCTCGGAAGAAAAGATTATCAAATCAAAATTAGAGGAAATAGAGTTGAAATTGAAGAGATTGAAAATCAATTATTGAATCACAGCCTTGTTAAAGGTGGAATTGTTATTGACAAAGAAGATAATGAGGGTAACAAGTATCTCATTGCTTACTATATGAGCGACGGAGATATTACAATGGAAGAATTAAGGGATTTCCTTAGCCAGACTTTGCCCAATTACATGATTCCAGCTTATTTTGTAAGAATTAACAACCTCCCTTTAACTGATAATGGAAAAGTGGATCGGAAGGCGCTTCCAGATGTTGAATGGAAGCGTGAAACTGGGATAGTAAAACCGGCAAATGAGACTGAGGAGATTTTGCTAAAAATATGGGAAGAATTAATTTGTATACAGGATATAAGTATCGAAGATAATTTTTTTCATATAGGCGGTCATTCGTTAAAAGCAATTTCTATGGCGGCAAGAATTTTTAGAGCATTTCAAGTGGAGATTCCCCTGAAGGATATTATTAGAAATCCGACAATCAGGGAACTTGCAATGTTAATTAAAAGTACAACTGTAAAGAAACATGTACCTTTAATTTCAGCAGACAGTAAACCTTATTATGCGCTCTCCTCCGCACAAAGAATGATGTTTACTAATTTCATGGTTGACATGGATACCATTTCATACAATGTCCCTTTAGGAATATTGATTGAGGGAGCGCTTGATAAGTCTAAATTGAACCAAGCTGTGCATGGACTAATTAGCCGTCATGAAATATTGCGGACGACATTCAGCTATATAAATGGCAATGCAGTCCAACAGATACATGATGACCTGTCTCTGAAAATTGAATATTATTCTGTTGGTAGTGACAGCAAAGCCAAAGAAATTATTCGTTCCTTTATCCAGCCGTTTGATTTAGAGAAGCTTCCATTGTTTAGAGTCGGTCTCATCCGGTTACAGGATGACAAGCACATTCTCGTTTTTGATTTGCATCACATCATATGTGACGGTTATTCTTTAAGCATTCTTACCAAAGAATTTTCAGAGTTATATACTGGAAAAGTGCTGCCAGAAGTTGATTTCCAGTATAAAGATTATACTGAATGGCAGCAACTACAGATAAAAACGGAAAAATTTCTACTGCAAGAACAATTTTGGCTAAAAAATTTGTCCGGAAATCTCCCAAGACTGGAACTGCCGACTGATTTTTCTAGACCTTTAAAGATGCAGTTCGGAGGAGCCAGACATGAGTTTTCCATGCCAGATGCTTTGTCTTCCAGGCTATTTGATTTATCACGAAAGACTGAGACGACCTTATATATGGTGATATTAGCTTGCTTCAATGTTTTGCTATCCAAATATGCCGAGCAAGAAGAAATAATCATAGGAACGCCTGTAGCGGGTAGAGCGCATGTGGATCTTGAACAAATCATTGGGGTTTTTATCAATATGATACCTATGCGAAATTATCCTCGGAGTAATATGTGTTTTACGGAGTTTTTAATGGATATTAAAAACAACTGTCTCAATGTGATGGACAATCAGGACTATCCGTTCGATTTGCTGGTAAAAAAACTCTCTATTCAACGTGAAGTAAATCAGAATCCGATTTTTGATGTTCTTTTCGTTATGCAAAACACCGAACGTCCAAACTTAAAGATGGATAATCTCAACATTTCTCCTTACGGAATAGAGACTGATACAAGCAAGATGGATCTTATTCTGGAGGCCGTGGAACAAAAAGGGGAAGTACGGTTTCATTTTGACTATTCAACGGAATTATTCACCGCTGATACAATTCAAAAAATGGCTGACGATTTTTTAGTTCTTTTGGATCAAATTTGTGAGGAACCACAAATAAAATTAAAAAACATATTTATAAGTGACAACTCTTCCTCAACTCACATAAGTAATTTGGTTGAAAATATTGAATTTAACTTTTAAATTAATGTCGCAATAAAATTTCCACCTTAGTAGAAACATTAATCTATTGAGGTGGAAGTTTTTTTATAATCTTGGTGTGTTTTCATTGTCCTAAAGCAATCATGCTGTGCTATTATTTTACATCTCCAGCAAGGAGGATAAAATTCTATATGACAGTCAACGAAAGAAAGCTGCACCCATTGACGCATCCTCAGCGACGTATTTGGTTAACAGAACAGTTATATCCAGATACTACTGTGCATAATTTGGGGGGGGCAGTACATATCAAAGGTAAATTGGATATAAAAATATTAGAGCAAGCGATTCTTATGTTTATTAAACAACACGATGTATTCCATCTGAAATTTGTATTGGAGCAGGATAATATATTTCAGGTCTTCGAACACTGTGAATCAGATTCCGTAGCGTATTATGATTTTCGACATTATGAACAACTGGCTAAAGAAAAATTTGATACTTGGTCTCAAAAAAAATTCAAAGAGAAATTTTCAATATTAAAAGATAAGTTATACTATTTTGCAATATTTCAAATATCCGACGAAGATATTGGTTACTTCAGCAAATTTCATCATATTATCTCGGATGGCTGGTCTGTAAACATTATGACCAAGCAAATTGCCGAGAATTATACAAGAATAGCAAGCAAGTCAAAGGACACAATAGAAGTTCCGAGTAAATCCTATATGACATTATATAACAGGGAACAAAAGTATGAGAATTCTCCAAGATTCGATTCGGATCGAACATTCTGGCTTGAAAGATTAGGTGAACTAGAGGGCTATGCACTGCCTAAATCTAGTCGTTCCACGGAAGGAAGCAGATTATCGTTTCATTTATCTCAGGAACAAACAGCTAAAATTCATCATCTCATTACCTTGCACAAATGTTCATTAAATACGCTGTTTTTATTGTTAATATCCATAATTTTTAAACGGAATTACGAGATAGAGAATGTAATAGTCGGTCTGCCCATTTTAAATAGATCCGGTGCACACGAAAAAAACATTTTTGGAATGTTCACTAGCACAATGCCCTATCCCGTTCCAATTGATTGGAGTGTCTCTTTCGGTTGCTTACTGAGCACCCTTCAAAGCGACGTGATGTCTTATTTCTCTCATCAGCGATATCCTTACAATTTGCTGGTTCAGGATATGGAACTTAGAAAAAAAGGAATTGAAAATATTTACCAAGTATGTATTAATTATTATAATACAAAGTTAGTCAATTCAATCGAAAACACAAAAATTGAAAACGTTGAATATTATAGCGGAAATCAAACTTATTCATTACAGTTGATTATTAAGGAATGGGAGGAACATCTTACTCTTCAGTTTGATTATAAAAATGATGATTATTCAGAAGCTGAGATATATACTATTTTCGGTCAAATTAATCACTTGCTTAGTCAGCTCTTTATTGATTCAAGTACGATTGTCGATCAGTTAGAAGTTATCTCAGATGAAGAGTTTCGAAATTTGATTTATGATGTAAACAAGACGGAAACTTATTATCCCAATAATACGACAATACACCAATTGTTTGAAAAACAAGCAGATCTCACTCCCGATGATATAGCTTTAGAATATAATGGGAAACAACTTACCTACAGAGAACTCGACAATTGGGCAAACCATGTGGCAAACGATTTGCGGCTAAGAGGGGTAGAGCGTGGGTCAATAGTGGGCATATTGACAGAACATTCATTTGAAATGATAGTTGCCCTATTAGCTGTTTTGAAGGCGGGAGGAGCTTATCTTCCTATTGATAAAGATTATCCATTATCTAGAATTGATTATATGTTAAAGGATGCGAAGGTACGGGTTTTAATTACGAATATAGAATTGTCAGGCGAGCTTGATTTCGAGGGAGTTAAATATGCGATTAATAAGGCTCATTTCGACTTTAACGGGCCAAGCGCGAAAAGATTAGACTCAACTGCAACTGCAGAAGATTTAGTTTATCTAATATATACATCCGGTTCCACCGGCAATCCGAAAGGTACAGTGATACAGCATCGGGGACTCGTTAATTATATTTGGTGGGCTAAAGAAACGTATATCAAGGAGAAGTCGGAGACATTTGCGCTATATTCTTCCCTGGCCTTTGATTTGACCGTTACGTCTATATTTACCCCGCTTATAAATGGAAATCGAATTTTAATTTATCCACCACATTCCGAAGATTTTGTTTTATATACGATTTTGAAGGAAAATCGGACTAACATATTAAAATTGACGCCGGCTCACCTGTCTTTGATTCAAGAGCTAGAGCTGAAGGATTCTAATATGCGCTGTTTAATTGTCGGAGGCGAAGAATTAAAAACAAAGTTATCACATCGCATTATAAAAGCTTTCAGATCAGTTGAGATTTATAACGAATATGGTCCGACAGAAGCAATTGTGGGATGTATGATTTATAAATTCAACCCGGATATAGATGTATGTGAAACTGTTCCAATTGGCTCACCTATTAACAATCAACAGGTCTATATTCTAGACAAAAATTTAAAACCCAAACCGGTAGGATTAAAGGGCGAAATCTTTATCTCAGGCGATGGCATTTCCTTGGGTTATATGAATCAAATCAAGCTAACTCAAGAAAAATTTGTAGAGAACCCTTTTATCCCCGGTAAATTGATGTACAAGTCTGGGGATCTTGGCCGCCGATTGTCTAATGACGTAATTGAGTATTTGGGACGGATTGATCATCAGGTTAATCTAAATGGCTTTCGTATCGAACTAGGAGAAATTCAGCATCGTTTGCTTCAACATCCTTTAGTCCAGGAAGCGCTAGTTGTTATGCAACTGGATGTCAATCAAAAGGCAGCCTTGTGTGCTTACTTGATTGCTGATCCAACTCTCTCCGATTCTGAATGCCGTAGATTTTTATCCAATTGTTTTCCGAGCTATATGATACCAAGATATTATGTATTCTTGGAGACCTATCCACTCACTGTGAATGGCAAGATCGATCGTGCGGCACTTCCTAAACCGCAGCAGCAATATAAAAAAAGCGAAGAAGAATATATTAATGATACCGAGCATGAGGTTGCTATGGTATATGCAAAAGTGCTTGGTGCCAATCAAGTAAGGCCAACTGACGATTTTTTTCAATTAGGCGGAGATTCGATAAAGGCAATTCAAATAAGTTCTAGACTAAAAGAAATAGGCTATTCGGTAAGTGTTAAAGAAGTAATGGAGCGGCTTACGGTTAGAGAGATAGTCTCCCATTTAATCGTTGAAAACAATCATTGCGTTCGTGAGTCTCCAGGGCTGTGTCAGGGTGAAATATGTAAAACACCGATTATAGAGTGGTTTTTGAATCAAAATTTTAAAAATCCCCATCAATGGAATCAATCTGTAACGCTGTCACTTAACAAGAGGATTTCTGTCAATGATTTGAGCCAAATCATTGAAGCAATCATTTTACATCATGACTCGTTAAGAATTAATTATGACTTCATCACAGATCGGCTGTTCTATAATGAGAACCATATTCATTTTAAACATCAAGACACCATCTTTTCTTTTGATCTTTCCAATGAACGAACAGAAGAAATGCAGAAACATCGAATGAGCGAGATTTTGGAAAACGTACATCAACAATTTATTTTGAACAGCAGTCTTTTGTTTAAAGCTTGCTTGTTTGATTTTGGAGCAAATCATAATCAGCAATTGGTCTTCATTGCGCATCATATTGTTGTGGATGGGGTATCGTGGAGAATTGTATTAGATGACTTTTCTAAAGCATGGGAAATGGTGCTTTCTAAAGAGCCGATTGTTTTACCTAACAAAACAAACTCTTTTCAGGAGTGGGCTAATCAATTCGCTAGAATGGATGAGAATACCTCTAAGGAGAATTGTTGGAGGATAAATCATGAAAGCGATGAGATTAAGAATGCCGATGGGGCAACGGTGCAGACGAAATTGGGGACGAACATAACGCTTACTCGATATGTGTCTCCCTCTCTTACACATCAATGGATTAATAAGGCTCACAGAGCATTTCATACGCGTCCTAACGAATTGTTAATTGCAGCAACATCATTCGCAATCGGTCAGATATTTGACAAGAATCAAATCATTTTGGAATTGGAGTCTCACGGCCGAGAAGAAGATACATGCAATCTTGATGTATCACGAACGGTTGGATGGTTTACGCGTATGTATCCAGTTCATCTCCCATGTCAATTTATTGATAAGAAAGAAGGAATTATAGCAGTTAAGGAGATTCTTCGAAAAACGCCTACATTCGGTGGCGAATATGGGAAGACGCAACAGAAGTGTGAGTCAGCAGATATGCCGGACAAAAAAATTCGATTTAATTACTTAGGTTCATTAGACAATAAACTATGGGATGAATATTTCTCTTTAAAAACGTTGCACCCGCAAGTGAAATCCGGCGAAGAGAATCATTTGACCTCTTTCTTAGAAATTGTCTCTTATGTGCTAGATGAAGAACTGGTTATTACGGTAACGTATAATGAATTTAATAATGATTTACTAGACATTGATGATCTAGTAAATAAAATCATTCAGAACTTAACAATTATTGTTGATTTATGCAGTACAGCAAAGGATCCTCATTTTACACCATCTGACTTTGCAACAATAGAACTTTCACAACAATCATTAGATTTATTATTTGATTAGTTGAATGAATGTTTTGGCAGAAATGAGTGTAAATGCGTTCTGCTATGGACGACATTTATATCATTGTTCAACAAAAACGCGGTATTAAGCAAAATGAAACTTCAATGAAATAAGACAATATTTGTATTGTAATGATTGGAATCAGATAGTATACTAAACAATAGAGATTTAGTGCGCTAATTGATGTTTCGGCTCATTAGCTGCAACCTGAATTCATTAACTAGTCAGCGGTGCAGATGCAATGTCTGCATTATTTTGTCGTGCTGTTTTTTGTAAATACACCATTAGAATGTTTTCTAATGGTGTATTTCTTATGTCTTTATTTTTTTAAACTCAATCATTATGAAACGGAAGGAGAAGGGGAATTGGGCTAATCACCTGCCATTTTACTTTTTTGTTCTGAAAAGTTAGCTGTGATATTAAATAAACATTAAAGGTGAAGTTATGAGACTATCAGGAAGAATTAGTGAGAATCCAAATGAACTATTGCATAGAGAAATTCTGGAACCACAATTCTCATATGAATTAAAACATTTGCTGCCTTGGTACATTTTAATAGAGAAAGTTATGTTGCTTGAGTACCAACGTTTAAATCTTTTAGATAAAGTGGCTGTCAACAAAATTGCACATCTTCTTAATCAAGTAACAGAAAAAAGTTTACATGCCGATCCTAAAATTAATATGTCAGATATTTGTTTTGCAATAGAGCAATATGTTAGTCAACGATTGAGAGCCGATTCAGCAAGCTGGCATATGGACCGGAGTCGAAATGATGTTCAAGCTTGCGCTCAAATTATGTATGCCAGACAGCAATTAATTGTGCAGTCCAAAGAATTAATTAAACTGGCGACTTCTGTTTGTCACTTGGCAACTAAAACAGTAAACATACCTTTGCCAGGCTATACACATTACCAAACTGCTCAAATCATGACACCAGGTTTTTATATGGCTGCTGTTAGCGAAGAAATATTAACTACGCTGGAGAAGCTGCTTTATGTCTACGACAATATTAATAAATGTCCACTTGGAGCGGGGGCAATGACAGGTGTTGAACTTGGTTGGGATAGGAAAAGAATGGCCACATTACTTGGCTTTAATCACTATACCAATCATGCATTAAGAGCAGTTGCTTCTCGAGACTGGTCTTTACAGATAGCATCTGAAATGGCGAATTTTTCAGTTTTTCTTAGCCGAATATTTACTGATTTTATCCAATGGGGAAGTAGTGAATATCAATTTATCGACTTGGCCGATCAATTTTCAGGGATATCATCGGCAATGCCGCAAAAGAAGAATTTTACGATTTTAGAGAGGATTCGAGGTAAGACTGCTCATATCTCGGCTTTTTACTTTGACTTTCTTATCGCGCAGCGTAATACACCTTTTACAAATTTAGTAGAAACCTCAAAAGAAGCAGGGACTTTTGTAAATACAATGTTTTCGACATTTAATTCATTGATAAAATTGGTGAGAATGGTAATTGATAATTTAGAGTTTAACGAAAATAAAACTTTGGAAGTGTGTAAACGCGATTTTTTTGGAGGCTTTAGTCTGGCCAACAAATTGACTCTACATGCTAATATCCCTTTTCGCAGCGCACAAGTAATTGTTGGGAATTATATTGTAAGAGTTAGGGAACAGAAATTGAAACCCGAACAGACCGATATCAGACTGTTAGAGGAAATATGTATTGAGAATGGATATGATACAAAATTTGAGGATGAATTTCTTGATGATTGTTTTAATGTGAAAAATGATCTGGAGAATAAAATATCTGAAGGTTCGACTAATCCATTGCAAGTAAAAAAAATGTTGGTCCGCCAAAGTGAGCAACTCATTCATCTGAAAAAAGAGTGGGAAAATCGCGAGGAAGTAGTAAACAAAGCTTATGAAGAACTGACAAATCAATTATATGATCGATGAGGGATAAGAAAGTGAGCAACAGAATAAATTGTTTTGAAACAAATCGTTCCGGAACGGGCCTTGGTTACGCATTTGGTACATTTGGTGAATTGTTACAGGGTGCTCTTGATGAAAAAGATTCAGAATTTCTTGTTACTTTTCCAATCCAAACGTATTCACGAGCAAGTTTCAATATTAATCCCGATTGCAATCAGCTTACGGTAAAGCCACAAAATAAAAGCAAATCATACCAGTTAGCATGTATGATATTAAAACAGTTTCATTTACCGTTAAATGGTGTACTTGAAATTGATAGTGAGATTCCTGTTGGGAAAGGCATGGCGAGTTCCTCGGCTGATCTTGTGTCTACGGCCCGTGCCATTGCTTCTTATTATAGTCTTCGCATTTCGAACGAACTACTTAATTCGTTTTTACAGCAAATTGAACCAACTGATGGTGTCATGTATCACGAAGTGGTAGTTTTTTATCATCGACAAGTTAAATTAGGATACTCACTTGGACATTTACCGCCTTTGACAGTAGTAAGTATTGATGAAGGAGGAGAAGTCGATACTGTTCTGTTTAATAAAACCCGCAAAATGCATACGATTTCAGAAAGGCGGGAGTATGCCATGTTGCTAGATAAAATGATAAATGCAATGGAACAGAGAGATATAAAAACAGTTGGTCAAATTGCGACACAAAGCGCTGTTCTCAATCAATCTTTTATGTATAAAAATCGGCTGGATGATTTGATTGATATTTGTTCCCTAGTAAATGGATTAGGTGTCATTGTTGCACATAGCGGCACTTGTCTTGGAATTATGCTGGAACAAAGTGACCAGCATTACACCGACAAGTTGAAAGAAGTAAGTGAAAGACTACTTGAGCTTGACCATAAAGTGGATATTTATTACTCGTGGGAAAATGATGTTGAGTTGAGATTAAGTAGAGGTGAAAAAATTGGTAACCCGTGAATTGTACAAGAATCCAAAAGACTATTGGCTTCGTAGGCTGGAGAGAAAGTTTGAAACCGGAGCTATCCCTATGGATAGACATTATTCTTCGGAAGAAGTGCTTGTAAATAAAATTAGCTACAGTTTTTCAGAAGATGTTACTGATTGGCTAATGCAAATATCAAATCAATCAAAATATGCTTTATTTGTCGTTCTTGTTTCTGGAATTCAATATGTATTATATAGATACAAGAACTACGAAGAGGTTATACTAGGAACTTTATCTTTTGAAGAGCGTGAATTTAAAGAGAGACAGATCAATAAGATTATTCCATTAATAAGTAACATTGAAAGTAGCGAGAATTTTAAAGATTTATTGGAGAATACTAAATCAGAAATATTTAATGCAATTAAATATCAAGACATACACCTGCAACAGCTTCAGAAAATAATGTCAAACACTCAGCAGCAAATAGATACACTTATTGTGATGGAAAGTATTCATAAATATAATCAAGCAGAACAATTTTCTTCGAAATACAACTTAGTAATCGAGATTTCTTTGAAGCAAGAACTTAATATTACATCTTACTTCAACGCAAATGTATATGAAAGAGATTCGATATACCGTTTTTATAAACACGTTGAACGTTATTTTTCTTCTCTTATGAAAGAGCCTGATAAGAACTTGGATCAAATTAATTATCTTACTGATGAAGAGATGGACCTTCTATTTATAAAATTTAATTCAACACATTATGAAATTCCATTTAACAAGACAATTCAAAAGCTATTTGAAGAACAAGTAAAGAGAAAACCCAATCAAGTTGCACTTGTTGTGAATGGGAATCAATTTACTTACAAAGAAATAAATAATGAAGCGAATAAGTTAGCTCATTATCTTCGCAATAATTACAATATTAGAAAAGATGATGTAATTGGTTTGTTCATGGACCGAAATGAGCAATTGGTAATTTCAATCTTAGCAATTCTAAAATCAGGTGCTGCCTATGTTCCCTTGGATCCAAATTACCCAAAACTAAGAATAGAATATATTATTAAAAATAGTAAACTAAAAACACTAATCATAGAGTCGAGCCATTTTAACAACATTGATATAGAACAAGACAAATTCATTATACTTGAAGAGCATAGAAAGCATATTAATCAAGAATGCATACAAAATCCGCTCCATGTCAATGAAACAAGTGATCTTGCATATGTAATATATACATCCGGCTCAACAGGACAGCCTAAAGGAGTTCAAATCAATCATCAAAATGTTGTGAATTTTATCTATGGTGTAGAGAAAGAATTGAAAATCAATGAGGATCATTCCATTTTGGCTATAACATCAATTTCATTCGATCTATCTGTCATGGAATTGTTAGGTTCTATGATAATAGGTTTACATGTAGTTCTTAATACAAATGAAATATATCTAGGAGACTTTAATCAATACGTATCGCCGAATTTTTTAAACAACAATAAACCGATTTCGATAATTCAAACAACGCCTTCCATTTTGAGCAGAATCATAAAAGACGAAAATTGTTATGAGTTCATTAAATCTTTAAAGTATATTCTTATTGGAGGAGAAAGAATAAACCCAAGTTTGACCGATGCTTTGTTCGATATTACAGATGCTAAAATATTTACAATGTACGGACCAACCGAAACAACAATTTGGTCTTGTTGTGTCGAACTCAAAAGAGATGATTTAATTACTCTCGGAAGGCCACTGCCTAACCAGCAAATATATATTCTTGACAAAAAACTGAAACCGCTTCCTATAGGGAGCTATGGCGAAGTTTATATTGGCGGTAAGGGGGTAGCTCGGGGTTATCTTGAGCGTGAAGAAGAAGACGAAGAAAAGTTTATTGTGAGTCCGTTTGTTAAGGATGGAATGGAACGAATATACAAATCAGGCGATATTGGTCGCTTCTTACCCGATGGAAGGATTCAATCAATGGGGAGAAACGATCACCAAATCAAAATAAATGGAAATAGAATTGAATTAGAGGAAATTGAACGTATAATCCAACATCATGAAAATGTAAAAGAAACAGTTGTTATTGATAAGAAGGATGACTATGATAATCATATTTTAATCGCCTATGTAGTTTTCCACAAATCTTGTTCATCAACTACACAAGAAATAAAGACTTTATTGAACAATTATTTACCTTATTATATGATTCCGAATTTCTTTGTCGAGATTCAGGAATTCCCTTTAACACTTAACGGAAAGATTAATCGCAATGCTTTACGTGAAAAAAGTATCAACATGCTTTGTCAAGTACAACCTTTTAAAGAACCTAAAAATGATCTTGAAAAAGAAATTACTGAGATATGGACTGAAATACTTGAATTAGATCGCATCGGGGTAAATGATGATTTCTATCTTTTAGGAGGAGATTCATTAAAAGCTGGCGCAATCATAAATAAATTGAACAAACGCTTTCAAGTTCGACTATTTTTAAAGGATTTTCTTCATTTGCGTACAATTGAAGAATTAGCCAAAAAAATACCAGGAATAGGGACGGCGCAAAAGAATACAATTCCATTAGTTGAAAAAAAATCGTTTTATCCAGCTTCTTCAGCCCAAAAGAGAATGTATTATTCAAATCAAATGGATGTCGATGATTCTAGCTATAATGTAACCGGCACAATAATCATTAATGGCAGAATTAATAAAGACCAAGTATTGTCGTCTATTCGAGCTTTAATTAATAGACATGAGGTTTTTCGAACTTCATTCGAGCTTGATAACGATATCTTATATCAAAAAATTCATGATCATGCCGATATAAGCATCGAATATATGAATCTTCTTTCAGAAGAAGAAATAGAAAGCACAGTCCGAGAGTTTGTCCGTCCTTTTGATTTAACTTGCGCACCTTTATTACGTATTGGGTTAATTTCCATTTATGAAGATTACCACGTATTAGTTTATGATATTCACCATATCATTTGTGACGGTGAGTCAATCAGGTTAATGAATTCAGAACTGTTTCAAATTTATACGAGACAAAAATTGCCTGATTTAAAAATTCAATATAAAGATTATTCTTCATGGCAGCAAAAGTTACTTGAATCCGATCAAATTAAAAAGAGTGAGTCTTTTTGGCTAGAAGAAATAACGAATAACGTAGAGATGTTAACTCTTCCCACAGACTATACAATTACACAGTTTGTAACTAATGAAGGAAGAGAGTTGTATTTTAATATTGATACTGAGCTCAAAATGAAAATTGAACAACTTGCATTCCGGCAAGGCTGCACAGTTAATATGCTTCTCTTAAGCGCATACTTCATTTTATTAAGCAGGTACTCCGGACAAAAAGATTTTATAATTGGAATGCCTGTTCTCGGGAGGCCACACGATGATTTAAGTGATTGTTTCGGCGTGTTCATTAATATGCTCTGTATAAGAAATCAACCTGAAGCTCAAAAATCGTTTGTTGACTTCGCGGTCGAAGTGCGTGAGAGTATGCTGCAAGCAATCGATCATCAAGATTATCCTTTTGATGTATTGTATGAGAAATTAAATACTCAGAGCAAAAATAATGTAAATCCATTGTTTGAAGTAATGTTTAACGCGCATCAGGTTGAGGGCGAAGAATGGACTGAAGCAGAAGGAATCAGGTTTACACATAAGTCCTATTTTAATAATAAAGCTAAATATAATCTTACTTTGGATACAACAATTAAGAACGAGTGTATTGAGTGTAAATTTGAATATCGTACTGAGTTATTCAAAGAAATCACAATTTCTACTATGTCAAGGAACTTTGTGAATTTATTAAAATCAATTGTAGAAAATCCTAATATGAGATTAGCTCAACTTCAAATGTTGTCTAAACAAGATATAAACAACATTCTTTTTCAAAGAAACCAAACAAGTGTGCCTTATAATACAAACGTAAGTATTCATGAACAATTCGAGAAAATAGCCAGTGAATATCCCGATAAAATAGCACTTGTTCATAAGGAAAGAAAATTGACGTATCAAGAATTAAATAGAAAATCTAATCAGTTGGCATATTATTTGCGTAATTATTGCCAAGTGAATACCGAAGATAGAGTAGGTATTATGCTGGATCGTTCGGAAAACTTGGTGATTGCAATGTTAGCAGCACTGAAAGCTGGAGCAGCTTATGTTCCGATCGAGCCTATAAATCCTGAAAAGCGCACTTCATTTATTATTAAGGATAGTAAAATGAAGTGTATATTAACAGAAGATAGGTACGTAGAAAAATATACTGATATAACATGCATTAATATAGTTGAAATAAAAAATGAACTTTTAAATCTGCCCACAATAAATATCATAAATCAAACACAACCATGCAATTTAATTTATTTAATGTATACGTCTGGTTCAACGGGAAATCCCAAAGGTGTTATGGTTGAACACCGGAATGTCATTAATTTTCTATGTGCCATGGATGAAAAAATAGGAGATATTGCAGGAGATTCATGTATAGCCCTAACATCAGTAGCATTCGATATTTCAGTATTAGAGCTGCTTTGGACGTTAACGCGCGGCAAAAAAATAATAATAAGCTCATCTGATAATTTATATGAAATTGTTAATGATTATCCTGCTCCAGCTAAAGATAATCCTATGCAATTTAGCATGTTTTTTTTCTCGACTTATCAGAAAAAAACAAACAATAAATATGACTTACTGTTAAATTCAGCAAAATTTGCTGAAAGTAATGGGTTTGAAGCGATCTGGACTCCTGAGCGTCATTTTCACGAATTTGGAGGTCTTTACTCAAATCCTTCAGTAATTTCTGCTGCTTTATCAACAATTACTGAACATATAAAAATACGTTCAGGTAGTATCGTTTTACCGTTGCATGATACTCTTAGAGTTGTTGAAGAATGGGCCATAGTAGATAATTTATCTAAAGGAAGAGTGGGACTTGCATTTACCAATGGGTGGCATCCAAATGATTTTGTATTGAATCCTGAAGCATACTTAAATAGAACAGATGTTATGTATGAGCAAATTGAGCAAGTCAAAAAACTTTGGCAAGGAAAGAAGATTGAACGGAAGAATGGAATTGGAAAAAATGTGGAGGTTGAATCTTTTCCAAGACCCATTCAAAATCAACTGCCAATATGGGTAACTACAGGAGGAAATCCTGAAACATATAGAAAAGCAGGAAAACTAGGGTTGAATATTCTTACTCATCTATTTGGACAGGATCTCCAAACGTTAAAAGAAAACATACAATCATATCACCAGTTATTAGAGGATAATGGTTTCTCGAAAAAAGATGCGCGGATAACCGTAATGTTGCATACTTTTGTCGGAAATGATCTTGAAGAAGTGGAAAAATTAGTGCGAAAGCCTTTTTACTCTTATATTGAATCTAACTCCAATCTTTTAAATAGTAGTTTAGTCAATGGTGAAACAATCAATTTGATGGAGCTTGATCATGCAGAAAAAGAGCAGCTGCTAGAATTGTCTTTTCAAAAATATTGGAACAAATTATCCTTAATGGGCACAATTGAAAGCGTTCACTCCATTGTGGAACAACTGCATGATATTGGAGTGACTGAAATTGCTTGTTTAATTGATTTCGGATTAGAAGATGATGTGATTCTTGATGGTTTAAGTAATTTAGCGAAACTTAAGGAAGAGTATAATAGGAAGATTACTGAGAAAAAAGAACATTATACAGAACCAGTATCTTTATTGCAATGTACACCATCTACCTTAAAAATTCTTCTTTCTGATAATTCATACAGTCATTTTTTGCAATCATTACAAACTATTTTAATAGGAGGAGAAAAACTTAGTGAACAACTTGCTAATAAGTTGCTCGACAAAACGACAGCTAGAGTTTTCAATATGTACGGACCAACTGAAACAACCGTATGGTCTTCGATGCATGAAGTTAGAAAAAATGAATGTGTGACAATTGGTAAGCCAATAGCTAACACCCAAATATATGTATTGGATGAATATCAAAACCCGGTCTCTACCAATGTGGTTGGTGAAATCTATATTTCTGGTGATGGGGTTGCCCGCGGTTATGCTAATCTTGACGAACTATCTAATGAGAAGTTTATAAATAATCCTTTTGTTAAAAACAATACTAAAATGTATAGAACAGGTGATTTAGGGCGCCTTCTTGACGATGGTTCAATCGAATATATAGGTCGCAAAGACTACCAAGTTAAAATTCGGGGTTTCCGTATTGAAATTGAGGAGATTGAAGCTGCTTTATTAGATAATGATGCAGTTGAAGAAGCAGTTGTTGTAACGCAATCAGATCAAAATGGTGATTCTCATTTAATTGCCTTCGTTGTATGCAATAAGCGTCGAGTAAATATAAATGAAATTAAAGAGCATTTAGCAAAAGTATTGCCTGGATATATGATACCAAACCAGATATTGCAGTTAGAAAAACTTCCGTTAAACGTAAATAACAAATTGGACAGAAATTCATTGCCTAATGTTTTTGACTTGCAGTCTCAAAGCACGAAGCATACTGCTCCGAGAAATGATATCGAGCGAACGCTTGTTGAAGTATGGAAGGAAGTTCTTGTTGCAAAAGATATAAGTGTAAATGATCCGTTTTTCGCTCTAGGCGGAGATTCAATCAAGGCAATACAAATATCATCAAAATTATTGAAGCACGGTTTAAAAATCCAGCTTAAAGATATATTTATGCATCCAACAATTCAGGAATTAAGTCCATTAATCAAAATAGTAAAAAATAAAAATCAAACATCTAGTCTTCCCGTAGTAGGAGAAGCACAGATGGCTCCCATTCAACAGTGGTTCTTTGAGCAAAACTTAATGGATTCTCATCATTACAATCAATCTATTTTGCTATACCGTAAAGAAGGCTTTGTAGACGAAAATCTACAGAGGGTTTTGAAAGAGATAGTAATACACCACGATGCATTACGAATGACTTTTCGGCGAAATGGAAATAAAATCAGTCAATATAATAAGGGAATAGATGCTGAAGGGTATGCTTTCTCTTGCTTCGACATTACTAATGAAGATAATATACGAAAGACAATCGAACAAGGAGGGAATAAAATACAGTCTAGATTTGATTTGGAAAATGGACCTTTGCTTGCAGTTGCTTTGTACAAAACAAAGGAAGGCCATTACTTACAGCTGAGTGCTCATCATCTAATCATTGATGGCATATCTTGGAGAGTGTTTCTGGAGGATCTTAGCTCTGGATATTTACAAATAACGTCTGGGGAAGACGTTAGATTTCCTGATAAAACAAGTTCTTACCAAGACTGGACTAAATATCTTCACGAACAAAAATATATCCAAAAAGAGGAAGAAGACTATTGGAATCATATTTCAAAAGAAGCGGTATCCCCGCTCTTTAATAATACGAATCGTTTCAATAACAAAGTTAAGGACTCAAAACGCATGTCGTTCAATTTAACAAAATCAGAAACTGAAAAGTTGTTAAAATCTGTAAATCAGGCATATAATACAGAAATTAATGATATTTTACTTACCGCATTAGGCCTTTCCATTTACCAATGGGTAGGAAGTGAGAAGTTTTTCATTGACCTTGAAGGGCACGGAAGAGAAGAGCTATTTGAAGATTTAGATATATCACGTACAATCGGATGGTTTACAAGTTTATTCCCTTTAAGTATGGAGATAAAATCTGATGATATTGCACAGGGGATCATAACAACAAAAGAGCGTCTTAGAAAAATACCATCTAAGGGGGTTGGTTACGGCATTTTAAAATATATTAATAAAAACCATGATTTAGATATTGAGCCGGTCATTATGTTTAATTATTTGGGTGATTTTAATAACAGCATGAAACCAGAAGTCTTTACTATTTCAGATTTATCTACTGGACATTCAATTAGTCCTGAATCTGAACGGAAATATTTAATTGAAGTGATTGGTCTTATACTAGATGAACAAATGACTATAAGTATAACTTATAATAAATTCCATTTTGTTAAGGATGATATTACACAATTTAATGAGCTGTTCCATAACAATTTAGTATCGATTATTGAACATTGCATGAGTGTACCGTCTAATCAGGCAACGCCAAGCGATTATTTCTTTAATTCCTTCTCATTTGAAGAGCTTGTGAAATTTGAGAAATATCTTTTGAAGGAAAATCAAGAAACATCTGGAATTGAAAATTTTTATCCTGTTACTCCATCTCAAGAGCGAATGCTATTTTATACGTTGTTTTATCAAGGCAGACGTTACTTTTTTGAACAGGTTTCGTTTGAGTTGAAAGGGGATGTGGATGTTTCCTTATTTGAAGAAAGTTTACATCTGCTTATGAAGAAATATGATGTTTTACGGTCGAATTTCTCATATAAAAAAGCTAAACAACCTATCCAAATAATATTCCGTAATAAAAAAGGAGTACTTAATTATGAAGATATTTCAATGATGAGTGGATATGAAAGGAAAAATTATATCAAAGATTATAAAAGTAAGGATAGAGAACAAAGTTTTGATTTATTAAGAGATACCTTGTTGAGAATTTCGGTATTGAAAATAAAAAAAGATACTTATAGTCTCATTTGGAGTTATCATCATATTATTATGGATGGCTGGAGTTTAGGGATTGTTGTCAAAGACTATTTAAATTTTATACTGTCTTCTTTACAAAATAATAAGTCAATTCTAAGCCTGACATCTTCTTATCCTTACTCGGAGTATATGAAATGGTTTCAAAAACAGAATAAAAGCGAAGGTTTGGCATATTGGACAAAATATCTTTCAAATTATGATTTCTCAAATTCTATTGAAACCAATGCTAGTAACAGTTATATAAGAAAATTTGAAGAATTTACGATTAACTCGTCACTATCACAAGCGTTAATTCAACAAGCAAAACGATATGGAGTGACAGTGAATACGATTTTACAGGTGCTATGGGGAATTACACTTAGTAAGTTTACAAATCTCAATGATATTGTTTTTGGAGTGGTTTCCTCAGGAAGAAATTTTGACCTAGATAAAATTGATGAAATGGTAGGACTTTTTGTAAATGTCATGCCATTTAGAATTCAAGTGTCAATGGATACGCAGTTCTCGAATTTACTAAGTGCAACACAAAGCTCAATGGCCCTTTCAGAACAGTTTAGTTATGTGTCATTAATGGAATTACAAGCAAAACTTAACACTAATAACTCGAATATTATAGATCATGTATTCGTTTTCGAAAATTACCCGTTAAAACAAAATGATTTTGTAAATGAATATTTTGCGATTTCAGAGGTTAAGTTTAATCCGCAAACTAATTATAATTTGAACATTGTAATTTCTTTTGATAGTGAATTGAAAGTTAATTTTATTTATAATAAATGTTCTTATGATGAAAACTATATAAATAAAATTTCTGATTATTATAGGAAATTGATTCATTATATTATCAAAGAAGAAGATAATGTTCTAATAAAACAATTATTAAATTTTAAATAATAAAAAAGAAAGGATTGATCTTGTTGAATAATACAATCAAATGTAAGCTTGAAAAAATTATAAATGAAATTTTAGTAATAGAGGATGTAAAGGGTATTGGTGAAAATGATGGTTTAGGACTTAATTCTGTTCAATTTATACAATTAGTTGTAGAAATTGAAAAAGAGTTTGATATTGAATTTGCTGATGATGACTTAAATCTATCTAACTTTGGAAGCTTGAATAGTTTAATTGCTTATATAGAAAATAAATTAGATTGACACATGAGGAGAACGGATGTTTCAAACATAAATAATGTTTGAAACATCCGTTTTTTATAAATTGTATTGTGAGGTGTTTCAAGTGGAAAAAAAAATGATTTGGCTTGATATAAGAAATGTAACTAATGAAACAAAAATTGTTGATTTAGTGAATAAGTTAAGAATTGACTACTTATTGATAAAGGAAAGCCAGTTAAATAAGTTAGCGTTCTCAAAAAAAACAAAACTAATCTTACATGTAGATGAAAACAAAGATGAGATTCCGGAATATTCGAAGGATTTGGTTTTATTTACAACATCTGTGGACTTTTTAAAAAGAGCAAAAAGTAAAGGATATAGAACTGCATTTTATATTTTTGTGAAAAATCATGCTGATATGGAAGCAGCTTGGAGCGAATCGCAGGCTTTTGATTTCCTGGCAGTAGAATTTAAAGATGAAACAAACATCCCGCTTGAATTATTAATTGCTCGATTGCAAGAAAAACAAACAAAAATATTAAAATTCACAAAAAATATTATAGATGCCGAAATTTCCTTCGGTGTCATGGAAGTAGGAAGTGATGGTGTGATATTTTCTGAAATTGATGATAATTCAGTTATTGCAATTGACAAGTTACTTTCAAAAAACGAACGAGGAAAGATAAACCTTGTTAAAGGAAAAGTTACTGATATCCAGCACGTGGGCATGGGTCATCGAGCGTGCATAGATACAATAAGCTTGTTAGGTATGAACGAAGGAATGATAATTGGTTCAACTTCATTTGGGGGACTGCTTGTTAGTTCTGAAACGCATTATTTGCCGTATATGGAGTTAAGGCCATTCAGGGTCAATGCAGGCGCTATTCATTCATATGTTTGGTCTGCAGATTCGATGACTTCCTATCTGACTGAGTTAAAAGCAGGCAGCAAAGTTATATGTGTCGATACTGCCGGAAACACCAGGGAAGTTAGTGTAGGAAGAGTGAAAATTGAGCAGAGGCCTTTAATAAAAATAGAAGTAGAAGTAATGAATAAAAAAATTAACGCGATTGTGCAGGATGATTGGCATATTAGAATTTTTGGAGGGGACGGTTCTCCTCTTAATGTATCTTCCATAAAAATAGGCGATGAGTTACTGGCCTACACATGTGAAGGTGGGAGACATGTCGGAATAAAAATTGATGAAAGTATTGAAGAAAAATAGATTTTAATATGACAATAAGAAAGATAGGGTGATATCTATGTATGGTAAAACATTAAGATTAGCAAGATTGTTTGGAGCAACTGGTAAGACATGTATCGTGCCTATGGATCACGGTGTTACATATGGCCCAATTAAGGGAATCGAAAATTATTGCAATACTGCTAGAGAAGTTTTGGCCGGGGAACCAAATGCGATAGTTGTTCATAAAGGACTCCTAAAGAGTATTGCATGCAACAAAGAACTTGCAATTGGACGTTTTATTATGCATCTGTCTGCTTCCACCATATTAAGTAATGATACTTCAAATAAAGTAATTGTTGGATCGGTCGAAGAAGCAATACAATTAGGTGCGGATGCTATATCCCTTCATATTAATCTGGAATGTGATCTTGAACCATCGATGCTTCAAAGTATGGGGCAGGTATCTAAGTTATGTTTAAATTGGGGAATGCCTTTATTAGCTATGATGTATACCTGCAATAATCCTAATAAGGTGACGCCTATAGCTCATGCTGCTCGTATAGCAGAAGAACTTGGAGCAGATATTATTAAGTTACACTACCCTGGTTCAAGAGAAGACGTGGGCAAAATTGTAAATGGAGTTAATGTTCCTGTAATATTTGCAGGCGGAGAATATACCACTAGCACTGAACAATTGGTTTCAATGGTGAACGATACTATTAGCGGCGGGGCATCTGGCGTAGCTATTGGCAGAAACATATTTCAACATAAGAACCCGAGGTTAATTACAAAGATGATTACCAAACTTGTTCATGGTGAAATAAATTATAAAGAGTGTATTATGAACTTAAAAGGAGAAGAATAGTGCATGGTCACGAAAAAAAAAATAGAGGAAAAAATAAAGATATTATTGCAGGAAATATTGATACATCCGTCAGACGGAATTGAAAAAATAAAGATTGAAGATATAATACTCGACTCATTAGACTATCTGAAATTATTGGTCCAAATAGAAAAAGACTTTGGAATTGAAATAGAAGACAAGTATTGGGACAACGTCGAATTCAATGTTAGTCACATTGTTAACTACCTTTACAATCTTGAATTCACCAAATAATGAAACCCAGAAATGCCCCTTTTTCAACTTTGAGGACTATGAAAGTTAAAAAGGGGTTCTTTCTAAAAAAGATATACCATATGAATTGAATCATTTTGTAAATCGGAGGTATATATGTCCATATATAAGTATATTTTTGATAGTAACATTACGTTCCGAGAAAACATTGCGTTAAAAACCAATAATATAGAAGTTACATATAATGAACTTAATACGTATATAAAAAATGGTTCTGCTTTTTTTCAGGAAAAAAATTTTTTACTAGGGCAAAGAGTTTTGTTATTGTTACCTAATTGTATGGAATTTATAGTGGCCTTTTTTGCAGTTACTAATTGCGGGGGAGTTGCTGTATTATCGGATATCAAATTAAATGATGAACTAGTCTCAATCATAAAAGAAACTAACCCCAACTGGGTAATAACAGATGATAATGGATTAAAAAAAATAAAGGAATTGAATGAAAAAAGTGAATTTTTATCAAGCCTAGACATGAGCATCATTACGACAAAAGATTTTAGACAAGTATACCAATCTTCACGATCTTATACTGATAAACTTATTAATATAGATTTACCGGCTATGATTCTTTATTCATCCGGTTCAACAGGGAAACCTAAAGGTGTTGTCAATTCTCATAGATCTTTAATAAAGGCAGTGGATAATTATGTGAAAACGGTGAATTTAAAACCTTCTGATAAATTGGTTGCAGTAACTCCATTCTATCATTCATATGCATTTGGCTCATGTATGCTGGCAGGTTTATATAGTGGAAGTTGTTTGTTGGTAATGAATTCATTTCATCCCAAAAAACTTTTAGAGATGATCTATAATGAACAGGCAACTATTTTCCATGCTGTACCATATATGTATA
The DNA here is from genome assembly GCF_000283315.1 of Paenibacillus sp. OSY-SE. Taxonomy (NCBI): domain Bacteria; kingdom Bacillati; phylum Bacillota; class Bacilli; order Caryophanales; family Paenibacillaceae; genus Paenibacillus; species Paenibacillus sp. OSY-SE. The sequence goes on from NZ_ALKF01000181.1 coordinate 74,030, forward strand.
ATATTTTGAGTGAACATTTGGTTGCAAGAGAGTCCTGCCTAAGTTCGCTTCGTTTATGCATTTCTGCAGGCTCGCCAATAACAAAAAGTTTAGCAGAGACATTTTATCAATTATCAGGAAAAATTATTCATCAAGAATATGGTAGTTCTGAGACAGGCACTATTGCTATAAATTTAAGTGAAGATATTAATTTGAATATACAGTCTGTGGGTCGGCCTTTGAATAAAGTAAATATAAGAGTGGTAAAGAAAGAGAATGAACTTATTGGAAATATACAAGTCAGAAATACTGGGAAAGCAATAGGTTATTTGTCGGGGGACTTGTTTTCTGATGAATGGTATGAAACAGGAGATCTTGGGTTTTTATCAGAAGATGGATATCTGTATATTAAGGGAAGAAGCAAAAGGTTAATTAATATTTCTGGATTGAAAGTAAATCCTGCAGAAGTAGAAGATATAATCTTGGCTCATCCAAATGTTAGAGAAGTTTTGGTGAAAGGAGTTAGTCATCCTGATTACGGTGAAATTGTTGAAGCACAAGTAGTGCGTCGAGATGAGAATCTTACTGCTGAGGAATTAATTAAATTTTGTCAAAAAAAAATTGCGCTTTATAAAGTTCCAAAATTGGTAACTTGGATTGACTCTTTGCCAAAGTCTGACACAGGTAAATTTAGATACAGTTAATTTCCGCTTTTGTTTCTAATAGGGGGTGGGCACTATTTCTTCTGAATTTCCATGTAAAACAGGTGATTTGTGTTTTTCTGTAAATATTATGAATTATTTTGAATTTTATCAAATTAAGCATATGGAAAGTTGGATCAGCGGTGTTCTAGGAACATTCGGTTTTTCTTATAATCCCGGTTCGTCTTCTAAATTTTTCGATATTAGCGGGAGGAATGGAGAATTTATCGATTTTTTCGCTAGATTGCAGAGTAAATTGAAAGAACCGCTAACACATACATGTTTAGAAGTAGATGAAGTAGTGATCTTTTTGAAAAAGTTACATAAATCCCGAAAGTTACCTTTGATTTGGATAAACAACTACTATTTAGACTATTCTTCATTTTATAAGATTTCTACTTATTGGAGCCTGGTTATTGTTTTGGGAATTGAAAGTGAAAATGTGACTATCTTTGATAACGGAATAAAGAGCATTCCTTTTCAACTATTTCTTGATGCTGTTGGAAAAAATGGATATGTAGATTTATACTACTCTGATAATGGAAACTTAAACTGGAATGTGGACGCCAATTCTTTAATAATTGATGGTCTTTCGATGTCAATTAATTGTTTGAAAACGAATACAATTAACGAGAACCATTATAAAGGCATCAGCGGAATGTATTACTTTGCTGAAGAAATTGATGTTTTTTGTAATATTCATTTATTTACTCAAATAAATAAACCCGGGGGATTGACTCAAACCAGACAGTCAATGGGAGATTTATTACTAATTTTAACTAAGCAATTCAGTCTATTTGAATCAGGAGAAAGATTCCAAAGTAATAATATATATTTTCAATTAGCTTCTACATGGAGAAAAATAGGGAATTTGATATATAAGTATACATTAGTTCATGATAATGAATTGCTAGAGAGAATAAATAAATTAATCTATAGCGCGATTGAGGCTGAAGAAAAAGGCTTGCTGATATTAGAGTGCGTAGTCAAGCGTTTAAAAAATAAAAGCTTATTGAAAGAGAATAGTTAACAAAGGAGCTGTTAAGTTGAACATTAGAAAAAGTGAACCTAGCTTAGAAATAAAAGAAACTGAATTCGCTGAATTATATGATGAAATGTTGAAAAGTATGAGGGATAATGGATGGTTAAATCTCCAGCTTTTAAAAGAAAAATGTGCTGGACATAGCAAGTTTCTTGAAATCGGTTCAGGTCCTGGTTATATTGGACTGGAAATTATTAAACAACAAGATGACGCTATGCTGACAGGTGTGGATATTAGTGAAGAAATGATTACAATAGCTAAAAGAAATGCAAAAAAATATGCTCTTCAAAATAGAGTCAAGTACATCAAAGAAGATGCACAGTTGTTACCTTTTCATGATAATGAATTCGATTTTGTTTTTAGTTATCGTTCTTTGCATGAATGGCGAAATCCCATAGTCGTTTTTAAAGAAATAAAAAGAGTCTTAAAAGGAAATGGTTCTTTTTATATATTAGATTTGAAAAGGGATATTCACCCTAAAATAAAACAAACTGTTTTAGAAAAAACATTTCCAGCAGAGTTGAGAAAATCTTTCTTGGATTCTGTGAATGCCTCATATACTATTAGTGAAATTAAAGAATTATTGAGCAACTCAGGTATTGAAGAGTATTCTGTAGTTGAAGAACCAATATATGTTCATATAAATGGAACTATAAATCCACTGAATTAAAAAGGCTCAATCGTGGAGATATCGAGTTTCAATAGCGATAAGTTAGAGAATGGCTTTTTTTCGTTCGCGACATCCTTAAGAAAAGAGGCAGTCTTCAAAATGCGAAAAGGTTAAATCAGAGATCCTCCCCCTTCCTAACTAATTCAATTCGACTTCCACATAAAAGGCTATTCCACCATTAGAATAATCTACTGATGGAATAGCCTCGTATAAATTTTATGTGCATTATTGTTTAATCTTTAGCGTTTGGCGCTACCGAGCGGAGTACGCTGCAGTCGCCTTCAAGCGTATATGCGCCAAGATTAGCAGGAAGCAGGAAGCATTCGCCCGCTTTGAACGGCAAATTTTGCTCTGCCCATTTGAGTGTGCCCGTGCCTTCGCATACGACTAGGATAACGAAGCTTTCCGGTGTCGTGGACAAGGCCCATGGCTGCTTTACGATTCCTTTTTCTACGCGGAAATAAGGAGATTCAGCAAGCTTCAGCCATTCGTTAGGCGCAGCAGAGTCCGTCTTCATGCGCGAAGCTCCCGCCCCCTCGTAAGCGATGACATTTAGGGAGTCTTCAATATGCAGCTCGCGCGGCTTGCCATCCAAGCCTGGGCGGTTGTAATCATACAGGCGGTAGGTCGTGTCGGAATTTTGCTGAATTTCGGCGACTACAACGCCTGCGCACAACGCGTGCACCGTACCGGCTGGAATGTAGAAGGAATCGCCCGCTTGCACAGGAACTTCCTGCAGTGCTTCCATGATGCGGCCTTCTTCAATGGCTTTCGCCAGCGCTTCGCGATCGATGTTCTCTTTCAAGCCGTAAATGATTTTGGCGTCTGGCTTTGCATCAAGCACATACCACATTTCCGTCTTGCCCAGCTCTCCTTGCGGCAGGCCAGCATATTCATCTGTCGGATGCACTTGAACGGACAAGTCGTCATTGCAATCCAACAGCTTGATGAGCAGCGGAAAGCGTCCATTTTTCTCAGAGAAGCCCTTCGTGCCGAACCACTCTTTGCCGTGTTGCTCGCGAACTTGGTCCAAGCCCAGTCCTGCAAGCTCGCCGTTCACGACCTTGGTCGTGCCGTTTGGATGATCGCCGATCATCCAGCCTTCACCGATATGGCCTTCCGGCAGATCCAGGCCGAATCGCGTCAGCGCGCGTCCGCCCCAGACACGTTCTTTGAATTCAGGTTGAAATTTCAGTGGGTATGGTGTTGTCATGCTCTCTCACTCCCGTGTTGTCTAGTTTCTCGTAGTTTGGAAAAATTCAAGCCACTCGCCGTCCGGACCTTTAAAAAAGAAATAGCGGCTGCCGTTCGGCAAGGTGACGAGTTCCTGATCAATAAGCTCGACATGGCCGAGCGCCTTCACGCGCTTCAACTCGGCTTCCGCGTCGTCGACGCGGAAGGCCAGATGATGCACCCTGCCTTCCTCAGGAAGACGGTCGCTGTAGCCTTCAACCAATTCCAATTCGCTCTCATCCGCACCGGGAAAGGCAAGGAATGCGAGCCGGATAACGCCGTTCGTATGTACTAGCGTATCCTTCAGCTTCATGCCGATAACATCCTCGTAGAAGCGGATGGATGGCTCCAACTGACGGACCATAATTCCAGTATGCTCGATTTTGCGCACTGCCATATCCTTCAACTCCTATCGTTGGTTCGGCAAGCCGGCTCTGGCGGAACGTTTCTCCACGCCGATGACATAAGGCGCTTCGGGCCGCTGCAGCATGCGGTACACGACCGCCTGCCCGAGCGCCGCGGGCAGGGCCTCCGCCCAGGCGCGGACGGCGTCCGCTTCGCGGTCGCCGCCTTCGTGGCCCGGGTACAGCACGACGCTGAGCACACCGCCCGGACGCAGGAGCGTCAAGGCGGCGTCAAGCGCCGCGAGCGTCGTGGACGGCGCCGTCATGATGCGCTTATCCGCTTCAACCGTCGGCAGATAGCCGAGGTTGAACATGACGGCCGCCGTCGCGCCGTGCCATGAAGGAGGCAGCGCGCCGCGCATCTCGGCATGGCTTGCCAGATGCAGGCTTGCCTGCGCGCCGCCGTCCACGCCCAAGGCGGAGCGGAGGCGCTGCCGCGTCAGCCCCAGCGCCTCCGCTTGTATGTCAAAGGCCGCGACTTCGCCGCGCGGCCCGACGAGCCGGGCTAGGAACAAGGTATCCACGCCCGTTCCCATCGTCGCGTCAATGACGCGGTCGCCCGGCTGCACGCGCTCCTTCACGATCTGCTGCCCATAGCTTAGTACGGAGAGAAAGCCCATGCTATGGCTCCCTCCAATACTTGCCCTGCCACGTATCGCGCCGTCTGAGCTCGGCGTCAATCGCGTTCAGCACTTCCCACTTCTTCAAGCTCCATATCGGACCGATAATCAAGTCGCGCGGCGCGTCGCCGGTGACGCGGTGCACGATCATTTCCGGGGAAAGAATTTCAAGGGAATCGACGATTAGCTTCACATATTCGTCCATCTCCAAGAAGCGAAGCAGACCTGCTTCATATTGCTTGACCATGGGCGTCTTGCGCATCAGATGGAGCAGATGGAGCTTGATGCCCTGCACGTCCATGCGTGCGACCGCCTTCGCAGTCTCGATCATCATCTCATGCGACTCCTGCGGCAGTCCGTATATGATATGAGTGCAGATGCGAATGTTGTGCTTGCGCAGCTTCTCTACCGCCTGCAAGTAGCAGTCCGTGTCGTGCGCTCTGTTGATAAGCTGGGACGTCGATTCGTGAATCGTCTGCAGCCCCATTTCAACCCAAAGATACGTGCGCTCATTCAGCTCTGCCAAATATTCGACGACATCATCCGGCAAGCAGTCGGGACGTGTCGCGATGGATAAGCCGACGACACCGGGCTGCTCCAATATAACCTCGAAATATTCCCGCAGCGTGTCCACCGGCGCATACGTATTCGTGTACGCCTGAAAATAGCCGATATATTTGGCATTGGGCCACTTCTCGTGCTGCTTGTCGCGGATCGTATTGAACTGGGTGACCAAGTCGTCGCGGCGCCGCCCCGCGAAATCGCCGGACCCCCGCGCGCTGCAGAAGGTGCAGCCTCCGATGGCGATACGTCCATCCCGGTTCGGACAGGTGAAGCCGGCATCGAGCATGACCTTGAATACTTTCTCCCCGAATTGTCTCCGCATCTCGGTATTCCATTTATGGAACCGCTTATCTCCCCATTGCTCCGGGATATGCGGTTGTTCGTTCATGAGTACATTCAATGGCACACAAGCCCTTCCAATCTAAGGTTATGCTTCAGCTTGCTCCAGCTCCGATTGCTAAGAAGGAGAGGAGTGCACTGTGGCTTTATTGTAGCAGATCTGGCCGCAAAAGCGAAGATGCGGATGCGCGCAGGTCGGTGCGGCAACGGATATGAAACGCCAGGAAGCTGGCCATGACGGATTAGCCCTGTACGCTGATTACAGCTTCCAGAAGACGGCGATAGGCTGTCTGGAATTGGTCAAGATTAAGATTTACCTGTTCGAAACGAGACATGTACGAAGACAAAATATCGTCAGCTAGCGGTCTCCGTTCCTATAAATACGCTTGAATAACCTTACATTTCATGTTATATTTTAACTAGTGGATAAAGCGCTTTCACCATACGTTGAAGCAACCCATTTCGCTAATCGGCAAGCCAATCACGCGTTGTCATTAATTAATGAGGTGATGGATGATGAACTCTGCTATTCATATTCCGCAAGGAGAAGAGAAGATTACGATTGAGTTGACGGTGAAGGAAGCAATGGCGTTGGCGGGGCAGAAATTCCATGCTGATCCCTCGGTCAAGTCTGAGGCGGTGCGCAAGCTGAACGCGGTCGTTCTGCGCAAATACGGCATGGAACGGCAGTAATGAAGCTAAATGCGCGATGATGATGACAGAATGCCGCGGCGACGCAGGCATTCTTTTTTTAGATTGCGCGGCTGCTGAGGCGGAGTCTGTTATGGTAGTCTTTACTTTTTACTGGTTGTCATTCAAAATAGGGGATTGGATCATATTCATTGGAGGAAAGCACATGCGATTACGTGGCAAAAGAGGGGTTAAGGAACTGCTGGAGCAACAATCCCAGCTCGCCGTGCTGGAGCCGGAGACATATAAAGGCAAATGGAGCGAATTGTTCGGAAATGACCGGCCGATTTATGTGGAGCTTGGCATGGGGAAAGGGCAGTTCGTCAGCCAGATGAGCTTGAACTACCCGGAAGTGAACTTTATCGGCGTGGATATGTATGATGAATTAATTGCGCGCGCTTGCGCGAAGGCGTGTTCGTTATGGGGAGAGCAAGGTGTGGAGCCGCGCTCGAATTTGAAGCTGGTGCGTGCGAATATTGAGTTTTTGGAAAAGATGTTCGCTGAAGATGAAATTGAGCGCGTCTATTTGAACTTCAGCGATCCATGGCCGAAAAATCGCCATGCCCGCCGCCGTTTGACACATGCGCGCTTTGTTGAGAAATATAAGCGTGCTCTGAACGAGAAGGGTGAAATTCACCTGAAGACGGACTCAGAGACGCTCTTTGAATTCTCGCTCAATTCATTTGCGCAGATGGGCTTGCAAATGCGCAACATCAGTCTGAATCTGCACCGCGACGGTATTAATGAAGAGCATGTCATGACGGAGTATGAGCAAAAATTCGTTAACAAAGGCATGAACATTCATCGGGTCGAGGTGCTCATCGGCACCCAGACTCTTCATGACTATCGCACTTCTTTGTCGTAAGCTAAGCGACCGGTATCATACTATACAGGATCAACAAAAGAACACGAGGGCCTGCGTTTCAACTTGTTGCGCAGCTCCCGCGTGTTCTTTGTCATATCCATTTTCCATTGTCGTTCCGTTACTCTTCAAAGAAAGAGAAAGCAGGATTTGCCTGCTCCGGCTCCTGCTGCAGCATGCGGAGAATCGTCTCTGCGCATGCTTTCGGATGATAGCGTGCCACATTCTGTTCGTGTTCACGGCGGCGTGCTGCTACTTCATCATATTGATGGACGAGCATATTCATCCACTTCGTTACCGAATGAGACGATTCGATGGGCTCACCGTACCCTTTTTCCGTGAAATAATGACAGTTCTCTTCCTCTTGTCCTGGAAGCGGCTGATAGAACAGCATCGGAATGCCCTTCGCGAGCGCTTCGGTACATGTCATGCCTCCCGGCTTCGTAACGAGCAGATCGGAGATGTCCATCAGTTGATCGACTTCCTGCGTATAGCCGATTACATGAATATTCTCGTGCTGGAAGCGCGGATTTTGCAGCAGGCGTCGGTGCAGCTTCTCATTGTTGCCGATGCAGAAGATGAACTGCACGTCTTTGCGCCATCTGGTCAAGATCTCAGTCGTCTGGCTCGGATCCATGACCCCCCAGCCGCCACCCATTACCATAACAGTCGGCATGTCCTTCAACCCGAACCGTTCGCGGATATCTGCCTTTGTATTGCGGTCATGCGTCTCCCAGAACTTGGGGTGAACCGGAATTCCGGTCACTTGGATACAACTGCTGTCCACACCGTGTGTCTCCAGCTTCGATTGGACTTCCGGGGTGGAGACGAAATAACGATTCACAGCTGGGCTGACCCAAGCCGCATGCGCATCATAGTCCGTTATGAGTGTGCACAGCGGGACATCCAGCCCGAGTCTGCGCAGGCGCGAAATGACTGCGCTCGGAATCGGATGCGTGCATACGATCATATCCGGCTTCAATTGACGCATCACCGACATCGCATGCGTGTAAAATACCCGATGCAGCGCCATTGTTGTCAGACGATTTAATGATTTGTGATATTGTGTTTTATACATGAATCCGACCAGCTTCGGTTGAACGATTACCGTCTTGCGGTAAGCTTCTATAATAAGAGGAGCCGTCTTCGGATTTAAGAAGCTGCCTAATTCCATCACGCGCGTCTGCACATGCTGCGGCGACAGCTTTCTCAGGCTGACAGCCAAAGCATGGGCAGCCTGGGTGTGACCTGCCCCGAATCGTTCCGACAACAACAATATGCGCTTTTTGCCTTCCATGTCGGAACCGGGTGTGAACGGACCCGAAGGAAGCGTCAATGTCACAGCTTGTTGCATGGTAGTCACCCTTTTACTTTTTTATCAAAATTTATGAAGTTTCTATTGAAACGTTATCCATCAATACTCACATTACTGCCTGCCGGTGTCAACTTGTTTCTTAGGTCCACAGCGTTACGGTGCTGATGGCGGCCCCTGTCCCAATCAAGGCTCCCGCCAAGCAGTCCGAAGGGTAATGAAGCCCCAGATACATGCGGGATAACGCCACGATGGCCGCAACCGGAAGCAGTGCCCAAGCTAATGTCGGGTTCGCGATAATAAGCGGTATGATGACAGAAAATATGGCGGTCGTATGCCCAGACGGGAATGAATGGTCCACAAGCGGCTTGCGGAAGGTACGAATATCCGGCAACGCCAAATGGGGCCGTACGCGCGGGTACCATTTTTTAATCAAAGCGACTGGTATGTGACTCAGGGCCAATGCGACCAAGCACTGCCAGCCGACCCGTGCCCATGGAGCAGGCGCTAACAGAGCGAGCAGAATGGTAAACGCAATGGTGAAGGTAGCCCCGCCGAGATGAGTCATCGTATACAGAAAAATATTCATGGTGCGATGGTGCAGTCGTTGATTTATCCAAAAGAACAATTGACGCTCACGATGCCCAAGCCACGCGATAACACGGGTCATAGTCGTTCCCTCCGTTATGCGGTAGATTATGATTTAATCGTAACAACGTAACATTAACAGAAGATGATGAATTTGTGAATTTTCTCTGAAGCCCTGCGGAAGTCGCTGGGCATCTTCATCATATTTTTTAATACGGCTAATTTCAATTATATATTCCTATTCTATCCTAAGTATTATATGGCTCAAAATCGTTCAGGGAGGTTGTATGACGCGGATTGCGTTATTTACCGACATGTACTGGCCTGAAATGGACGGAGTGGCATGAACGCTCAAACGATTGGCCGATTACTTCGAATCTTTCGCTGATCCGGGGGAGCGCACCGCTCTCAAGATTATCGCTCCGGAGTCACAGCCGCACATTCGCTTGGAACCTGACGTCTTGCGAACGGGAAGCGTTCCTTTCGCTTTCTACCCCGGATGTGGGTTAGCCCTTTCCAATCCACATTTCATCCACAAGCAATTGGACCGGTTTCGGCCGACTCTTGTCCGTGAGCTACTCGGACTCGTAGGCGTCCATTACGCGCAGACCAGGCGCATTCCTCTTATCGTTTCTAGTCATACACTTTGATTTGTATTAGAAGTTCTACCGATTCGCATCTTTGGAAATGCTGTTATGGAGGTGCATGGAATGGTTTCACCGTGATTGCCAAGCCAGCTTCGTCCCTTCGCCATCCACTTAGCTATTCGACGACAAATGGGGGAGGCGTCCCGTCATATTTTCACACAAAAATCGCGGAGCCAGACACTTGCGCAATTAGTTGATCACTACTGCCGTATCGCCTCCGTTCCGCCTAACTGTTTTCACTCCATTAGCGGGTAAAGCGCATCACAGCGTTTCAATCATGGAATAAACGGTTAACAGATGGTAGATATATACAGACCAGTCTTTTATTAAAAAAAATTAAGTATTGGATTTGCAACCTTTTGCGTAAGTGCTGCGTTGTAACAGTATAGGGTAAGCTAGACTCTAACGGATGAAACTGCATTATCTATACGTCATGGTTCAACAAGAACATCGACTTTTGACGAAAAGGGGGTCCAAAGCCATAATTTTTTAGTATTTGGATGAAAATAAAACAAACCCCGCGGGAAAGCACGAGCGACCGCGACTTCGCTATCGAACTCAAGCGATAATGTAGCAATTGGCGATTGAAAGCCAATAAAAGGTTTTGACAAACCAAGGCAAACATTAGAAAATCGTGATCGACCGTCTTCAGCGGGGTAAACAAATATAGATAGATGAGCATGCTCACATATACAAAATGCATGCTCGCAGTTCAAAGCAACAAATCAAGGGTTATTTAAAAGGGGGACACCAAACATGGTGGATAATTTATTTATCGGCCTGCAGGTGCTATTGGCCGCGATTGGGGTGTACCAGTTTACCTTGTCGCTGTTCGGCATCTACCGCAAGAAAGAACGTAAAGTATATGACCCGCAGAAATCGTTTGCGGTCATCGTGGCTGCACATAACGAAGAAGCGGTCATTGGAGCGTTAGTCGAAAATCTGAAGACGTTGGATTACCCGAGAGAGATGTACGACGTTTTCGTCATTTGTGATAACTGTTCCGACAGCACGGCCGACATCGTAAGGGAGCACGGCGTATACGCTTGTGAACGTCATAATCCACATCAGCGCGGGAAAGGCTATGCGATTGAATGGATGCTGAAGAACCTGTGGGAAATGCCGCGCCAATACGATGGGATCGTTATGCTGGATGCGGACAACCTGGTCAGCACTGATTTCCTGCGGGAAATGAACAACGATCTCTGTTCCGGGGCACGCGTTATTCAAGGATATATCGATACGAAGAATCCAGAGGATTCCTGGATTACAGCCGCATATGGCGTTACCTACTGGTATTGCAACCGTTTGTGGCAGTTGTCCCGCAAAAACTTGAACATGGCCAATTTCTTGGGCGGCACGGGAATGTGCTTTGAAAGCAACCTGCTGAAAGAAATGGGCTGGGGCGCGACGAGCTTGGTAGAGGACTTGGAATTTACCGCTCGCTGCGTTATGAATGGAGTCAATCCGGTGCTTAATTACAACGCGCGCGTATTCGATGAGAAGCCATTGACCTTCAAAGCTTCCGCTCGTCAGCGACTGCGTTGGATGCAAGGCCACTTTACGGTGGCGCGCCGTTACTTCTTCCCGCTCTTGTGGCGGAGTATCAAGGAACGAAATATGGCTAAGTTCGACATGGCACTCTACACGATTACCGTGTATACCGTATTGGTGACGTTCCTGATGACAGCGTTCATGTGGGCGGACGCGGCCTTCTTTGATGGGCCGAACGTTGCAACCTTCTTCCAGTACTTGCCGGCATGGGTGCCTGTTGTATCGCTCGTGCTGTCGTGCGCGGCCTTTGTTCTGGCGCTCATCTTGGAAGGCGTGAAGTCTTGGCGCATATACGCATCGCTAATTACATTCCCGGTGTATTTGCTCTCCTGGTGGCCGATTACGTTCTATGCATTTTTTACACAGAACAACAAAGTGTGGAGCCACACGGAACATACGCGCGTCGTGCGTCTCGAAGAGATGCAGGGCAAGCAGGTGTGAGGAATGTTGAGGCATCAAGGTACATTTAATTATTTTCTTGACATTGTTTCAATGCCGTGATATATTACTTGGGTATGTTAATTGCATATTGATTTTTAAAAAGAAGAAGCGCCCGCTTCTCACCTGACCGACGTAGGTTGGCTGGTTCCTAGACTATTACTGCATGGCAGTGTTTCACATGAATGATTAATGTCTATGTGAGGGATGTGGGCTCTTTTCGGAGCTTACATCCCTCTTTTGCTCAACATAAGCAGATAGGGAATTCGAATATGGAGGTGGCACACCATTAGCAAGGATCATATGATTAACGAGGAAATTCGTGCGAAGGAAGTTCGTTTAGTCGGTGCAGAAGGCGAGCAGATTGGTATTAAACCGTTCCGCGAGGCGCTGCAAATGGCGTTTGACGCGAACTTGGACTTGGTTAACGTGGCTCCGCAGGCGAAACCGCCTGTATGTCGTATTATGGACTACGGTAAGTTCCGTTACGAGACACAGAAGAAAGAGAAAGAAGCACGCAAGAACCAGAAAACGGTGGACATCAAGGAAGTATGGTTCCGTGCGAATATCGACGAGCATGATTTTCAGACGAAACTGCGTAACGTCTTGAAGTTTTTGCGTGAAGGCGATAAAGTAAAATGCTCCGTTCGTTTCCGTGGACGTGAGATCGCGCATTCTGCCATCGGCAAGAAGGTATTGGATCGTGTTCTGGAGGAAGCGAAAGAGCTTTGTAATGTAGAGCGTGCAGCGAAGTTAGAAGGCCGCAGTATGATTATGATACTGGCGCCGAACACCACCAGCAACTAAGCGATGCCCGCCGCGCAGGATATAGGCGGCGGATGGAATTACCGAACTTGAGGAGGAAATGATTATGCCTAAAATGAAAACGCATAGCAGCTTGAAAGACCGCTTCAAAATTACGGGAACGGGTAAAGTGCGCCGCTATAAAGCGGGGATGAATCACTTTCTATCGCATAAATCACAGCGTAGAAAGCGCGTGTTGAAATCAAACCCAGTGATGGCGGCTGGTGACGTTCGTCGAATGAAGCAGCAATTGTCTAACTTGAAATAAGCAGTTTTACGGATAGATGAATTGATTGGGAGGTTAACAAGAAATGGCACGAGTAAAAGGCGGATTTACGACACGTCGTCGTCATAAGAAAGTATTGAAATTAGCAAAAGGGTATTTCGGTTCTAAACACCGTATTTTTAGAACAGCAAATGAGCAAGTGATGAAATCCTTGCTTTATGCATATCGTGATCGCCGCAATAAGAAGCGCGACTTCCGCAGATTGTGGATCGTTCGTATCAATGCAGCAGCTCGCATGAACGGCATGTCCTACAGCAAGATGATGCACGGCTTGAAATTGGCTGGTGTAGACATCAACCGCAAAATGCTGGCTGAATTGGCAGTGAACGACATCAACGCGTTCAACTCCTTGGCAACAGTTGCAAAAGAAAAAGTTAACGCGTAAGCGATGACGGTAAATAAAGCAGCGCATTCGAAGCTTTTCGAATGCGCTGCTTTTTTAATTCGCATAATTGTGTATAGAGGATTGGATGCAGTTGTCTTAAAGCACGGCAGTCGGATCGTCCGCTGTGTTCGAAACTGGGGCATATGCGGTGTTCTACTGTTGGCAGGTTGCTGAGAGGTGACAGTGTCTTGCTCCATCCTCCCTCCCGCTCAGAAACAGATAATAACCACTTTAGAAGGGCAAAAAGGTGGCAGGGCTCAACGATAAATCTTTCTAAAAATAAGTTTTCTGAGGATAAGTTCCTTGGGATAAACATTCTAGCGATAAAGCTCCTAACGATAAAGCCCTAATGATAAACCTCCTGAACAATTACCTCCTACCGGTAAGCCTTCTAACGACAAGCCTTCAAGTGGTAAACACTTTAATGATAAGCTTTCTATAGATAACCCATTTGTGGTTAAATTTTCTAACGAACCTTCTAGTGATATGTTTTCTGAACATAAACTTTCTGATGAATTTTCTGGATTTTCACAATTTTCTGATGAAAGGGGAGAGTGAAGCAAAGGAAGTAAATTGGACACAGTCTTCCTTCGGGGGGAGGCATATTTATTGTACGAATAGGTGACCGGAGGCAGCGCCTCCGGCTTAGCTTAACTGATTATTTCACTTTATGTTCTCTATCAGCTGGACCATCATTAAAAGGACTATGCCTGCCCTAAATGAGATGGAAATTGTACGTTTATTCCCAATACTTGCGCGTTGTCAGCTTGTCCGCCAAGTTCTTGCTTGCGACGCGCCGTAATTTGCGCAGCTGGGACCGCTCAGGAGCGGATTCGTGCAGCAGCTTCTCTTCGTCTGTATCCGGTATGACTTGCGGTACGATGGCAGGTGCACCGTCTTCCTTGCGGGCCACGAAGGTAAGGAAGGAGGTCGCGGCAACGGCGCGCTCGCCAGTATATAAATGCTCGGATATGACCTTGACGAACACTTCGATGCTCGTCTTGCCCGTCCAAGTGACGAACGACTCCAGGCAGACCGAATCGGTCGGACGGATGGGACGCAGGAAGTCAACGGAGTCTGTAGACGCCGTGACAACGTTGCAGCGGCAGTGGCGCATGGCGGATATGGATGCCGTCTCGTCGATGAGGCTCATCAGCTTGCCGCCGAACAACGTCTCATGATTGTTGACATCGTTCGGGAAGACGCGTCCGGTCTTAAACACGCGCGATTCCCGGCAATGCTTCGTCTCGGGTTGCGAGGATGGTGATTGGCTTACGGTCATTTGTTTATTACGCCCTTTCTATGAAGTCATAAACCTATTATAAATGCTGGTTGACGACGAACGATCAGGAAATATGTTACATTGCATAGTATCCGATCGTTGCTTGCCCCTTCGCCGTTCGAATGCGAGGGGATCCATATCCTGTTGAGCGTACCAGAAAGCACAGAGTTCGATCATCCGAGCCCTGTCCTCTATTTCAACGTCGGGCACATACAAGAAGCGTACAAAGCGTTATCGGAACAGGGTGTTCCGTAATTCATAAGCGCAGGGAAGTATATTTTGACAACTCGTTGATAATAATTATCAATGACGGAAGCAAGCGAGGGCGACGGGTAAGGTCGCCCTGCACGAGTTACAGCTTCGGTTCAAACGTTTTACAGTCGGTATCTCCGGAATCATGTGCCTGTTTACCGCGATTGTTAACGACATAAATCGAGGATGCGGCGCATTTGTTGCCGGCAGCCCAATATTTGCAGGAGTTCACTTCGCATAATACGTCTTTTGCCATGATTGTTCACCTCCTTATAGTTATAAATTAGCCACAAAGGCCGTAATATTATACCTCACGCCCGAAAGTATCCTATTTTTAGCATGCAGTGCCCTGAGCGCATCGTGATATCTATCAAAACAATCAGGTGAATGTTGGCTTTCACATTCTCTCTTTTTTTCGCTACAATAGAAGAACGTGACTTTATGAAAGAGAGAGTGAAAGCATGATAGATTTGTCAAAAGCGGAAATTCACCGGATGATCGTCCATCGAGTAGGAAGTCCATCCCAAGATGAAGGCGTCCGAATTTCGCAAACCTTATACGACGTTCCGAACGAGGATGTACGGGATACGTTGTTGAAATATTTTTTGTCAAGCTTTAAATTCGAGGGAACCTATCGATTCCAGCATGAGTCTGAGCTCGCGATGAACGAAGTGTACACTTATGCGGGGCGCATTTTTCAGAAGGCGGATGCGTTCCATGAGCAATCGGTGCACATCTTGAATCACCTCTATGCCGTGTCCGGCCATCCGCAGATCAAGCCGGGGGAGCTGTATGTCGTTCACCTTAACAATATTTTGTATAACAACTTCAGCATCGATGCGTTAGGCATCTTTAAGTCGGAGAACAAGGACGTGTTCCTGCAGGTGGATGAGCCTGAGATAGAACGTCTCGGCGTGCGGGTGGAAGAAGGCGTTAACGTGCGCAAATTGGACAAAGGGTGTCTCATCCTGAACGTGCAGGCTGATGCCGGCTACTCGGTAGGCGTCGTGGACACCTCTTCCGGGAAGCAAGGCGAGGCGGCACTATTTTGGCTGGAGGATTTCCTGAACGTGAAGCTGCTGGAGGACGAGCATTATTTGACGGACAAGGTTATCGAAATGTGCACCCAATTTTATGACGATGTGATCGCTCCGGCTGCCGAAGAGCGCCCGGAGAAGAAAGAGAAGCTGCAGTTCATCAACAGTACGATCGATTACTTCGCGAAGCACGAGCAATTCGAAGAGGAAGCGTTCACCGAAGAGGTAATCGCGCATCCGGATATCGCTCCCATTTTCAGAACCTATAAGGAAACGTATGAGGAAGCGAACGAGCTCCCTCCGTTGAATGACATTCCGATTTCGCAGGTGGCGCTCAAGCGGGCGAAGCGCACGCACAAGAACAACATTCGCACGGATACTGGCGTGGAGCTGAAGCTCAAGAACGAGAGCTTTCCGTATGTGGAGAAGGGGTATGACGAAGATCGCGGCATGCACTACTATAAAGTATTCTATAACGAAGAAGAATAAATGATAGAGAATGACAGCTAGTGGGACGTGGCATCATACAAATGGAGGATGACAGATGAACGAAATCATCCAGCTCAATCACGTGAACAAGCGCTACGGTACAACAATTGTTCTCGAGGATATATCCTTCTCGCTGCTGGCGAGACACACGGTCGCCGTGAACGGGGCCAACGGATCGGGGAAGAGCACGTTATTACGCATTATTTCAGGCTTATCCCTTCCTTCCGGCGGAGAAATAAGGAGGGGATCTCACGGGAAGCTGAACATCGGATTCGCTCCCGAACGATTTCCGCGCTTGCGTCAGACTCCCCATGAATATTTATATTCCATGGGGAAGATTCAAGGCATGTCTGATGATGAAGTGCTTGCGAGAACGTCACAGTTGCTGACGATGTTCGGATTGGAAGAGGCTGCGCATCGGCGCATCCACACCTTTTCCAAAGGGATGATGCAGAAGGTCAACCTCATGCAGGCGGTGCTCTGCCCACCAGACCTGCTAGTATTGGATGAGCCTCTATCCGGGCTAGATGCTGCTTCGCAGACCGAGCTCGTTCAATTGCTGCAGCAATTGAAGCAGCAAGGGCTGACTATCATTTTGACGTGTCATGAACAACGATTGTTGGACGAGCTTGCCGATCGAGTCATGGTGCTGCAGCATGGAAAGATTGTTGCGGACACATTGATAGAGCAACGTGAGACTGGCTGCATTCTAATCGAGTTCAAGCTGCGAAATAGAGAGCAGGTAAGCGAAGTGAAGCGGCTTGCCGGTGTGGTGGAACTAGAAAGCAACAAACATACACATCGCTTACATATCCAATCGGAGCATTCCGATGATGCGCTGCGCGCCATATTGGACAGAAATGGGTCGATTATTGCGTTGCATGCTGCCGATAGGGCACAGCCGCTGCGGGATTCGGACGTGGAGCGGGAGAGGGGCCAATCGTCATGTTCAGGCACTTAATCTGTTATTTAACACGTGATTTCAGCAGATCGTATCGATATATTCCTTCTTTGTTTACTTTTTTGATATGCCTATGTCTATTTTATACGTATGCTCCGAATCCGATCATGGGAAGCTATGCGGCAACGTCTATGCTATTGCTTCTAATTTCCTCGTGGCTCGCCTACAGTTTCTTTGCATCACAAGAACGGGTGCAAGAGCAAATTACAATTTTGCGCTTGGGCAGCGCGAAGAAATTCTATGCGGGAGTTCTATGCTCGGTTTTTCTGTTGACCGCATTGTTAGCTTTATGTTCTATACTCTATCCGATTGTTTTTGATAAATTTGACGAGCCTGCAACTTGGGAGCATGTGACCGTCGGTTTTGTCGCCCATTTAAGTCTAGCAATATTAGGGATAGCGATTGCCGCTTTATTTAATTCCAGATTGGTAATGAAGATGAGTTATGCTATTGGCGGCATTTTGGCGATGCTTGCGATATCATTCTCTCAGGGCAAGCTCGTAGACATCCTTCCTCCCGGCATACAATGGATGACATGGGTGCTGCCACCGGCGTTTCCGACAATGGACATGCTGATGAATTACGAGGAGTACTCTGTGCTCGGTCGAATCGGCGTGTTGGTATTGCCGTTTCCTTATTCAACTGGGCTACTAGCTATTTGCTGGCAATGGATGAAACGCAAAGATTTATGACGTATGAATGCTTGGTTTCTTGAAATCTAGTTTACATAACAAACTCTAGCACAGATTTTGCTATGGTAAGGCCTTTATACAAGCAGCCTGTCAATCACGCACATACCTTGTATTGTAACCACCAAGAAGGAGGGGTTGACATGCGGGGTGTTACTAAAGCGCAAGCACAAAAACTGGTAGGCCAGCGCATCTACGCGGTTCATAAGAGCGGCAAAGTTGTGACGGGAAAGCTGGTTCGCTTATCCGGCAACCGGCTGGTGCTGGAACAACCGAAAGGCAAGAAGGTTCAGACCAAGGCCATTATACCGTTGGTGTTGTTTGATTTGTTGGCCATCGGCACGAGTCCATTTGGCTTTGGAGGCTTTGGAGGCTTTGGAGATTTTGGAGGTTTTGGAGGTTTTGGAGGCTTTGGAGGTTTTTGAAGCTTTGGAGGTTTTTGAAGGCTCTGGATACGGAGGATATGGATCTCCATACGGCTCTTTTTATCGGTAATGAAACAGAGTTAGCCGCAGAGGGCACGAGAGAAGAGAGGGAAGAAGCCTGAGGATCGTCCTCAGGCTTCTTTGTACGGAGATAATGTTTTCTCCATCTCATGACAGATAACCTCAGGCACGTATCGGGTTAACCGATAGCCGTTGCGCTCATAGAATCGTTCGGCCTCACGGTTGCCGTAATCGACAAGCATGCGGGACATTACGCAGCGATGTTTGCGTCCATAATGTTCTGCCCGACTAAGAAGCTGCCGTCCGTATCCTTTGCTTTGCGCTTGACGGGAGACAGCGAGCATATCGATAACGAGAGTCTGGTGTTGTACAAGCAGGTGAACGAAGCCGACCATCTGATGAATGTGGTTGGTGGCTACATAGGTGATGCCTTTTAACCGCTTAGGAAGCTCTTTATGCACTTGTTCAGGGTCCCATGTTAAGTGCGAACGCGGAAGGAGCTCCGACTGAATAATTAACCAAATGGATTCGTCATCACTTTTGGGACGGCGAAGTCGAATCATGTTCATCCCCCTGAAAATATTCGTTGCTGTTATCATATGGGGGTGTGAACAATCGGTGATTCCGATGAAACACGATTCTTGAGGCCTGACCCGGAAGGAATAGAAGTACGTGTTAAGTCTGCGTCCCCCGCATCTTCTGATCGGGGGATTTCCGGTTGTATAGGGGAAGGAGCGTTTTTTGGAAAATAAGCCGACTCATTTGAACTATAGTTAAAACCCGGGACAGCGATACCGGATATAATATGGTTAAAAGTAAAAGGGGGATATATCCAGAAATGTAGTAAAAAACGGATAAGGATTCTAAGTTTCCCAACTGTGGCATGTTCAAAACGCATGTTATTTAATGATTACGGGAGGAATGAAATATAATGCATAAAATGAAAGCGCTCGCAATTATGCTGATTGCCCTGACGATGTTGCTGGTGACAGCTTGCTCGGGAAGCGGCGGCGGTACGACATCAGCCGACCCGCCGAAAGCCGAAGAGAAGGTAGAAGCGAAGACAGAGGCGCTGGATGCGAAGGATCAGGAAAAAGACAAACCGGAGGAACAGGCGAAGAAAGAGCTTCCGGCCTTCGACATGGGCGGGGAACCGGTCAAGTTCATGACTTGGGGCGGTCCGCCGGAAGAAGGGAAAACGAACCAAGAAGATGTACCTTCTCTGGCCCAACAAGGCTATTTGCGACCGGTCGACGATCTGATTAACTTGGATGATCCGAAGTGGCCGAAGAAGATTAAGGAATTCTCCTCTTTCGGCGGCAAGATTTACGGTCTTGTCGAGAATGTTGGAGCAGGTGCAGGTCTATATTACAACCGCACGCTGTTGAAAAGGGAAGGGTTAGAGGCTCCGCATGAGCTTATAAAGAAAGGCGAGTGGACGTGGGATAAATATTTAGAAATGGCCAAGAAAGCGACGAAAGACTTGAACGGCGACGGCGCTATCGATCAGTGGGGCATCGTGTCCTATGCTCCGGTTCATGCGCGTCAATTGGTCTATTCCAACAACGGCAACATCGTGGAGGATAAGGATGGAAAATTGAATTTCGGCTTGGGCGACCCGAATTCTATGGAAGCGCTTCGATTCTTATATGATCTCCACAACACGCATAAGGTCGTCATGCCGAACAAGAACGGAAATTTCGAAGATTATAACGAGACACAGAAAATGTTCCATTCCGGCAAGGCACTGTTCGTAACGGGAGAAATTTGGGAAGGCTCCGGGCGGGAAGAGATGACGGATGAATTTGGCTTCGTCTATTTTCCAAAAGGTCCGAAAGCGAACGATTACGCGAATCCGATTACGAACTTCACAATGTGGTTCATGCCGGTTAACGTGAAGAAGGCGAAGGAGAAGGCGCAAATATTCGAAGATATGGTTCCTTGGGACAGTCTGGAGCAATTCCGTCAGGAAGAGGTGGAATATTCCGTGCAGAGCCCAGAGGATGTCGAAGTGGCTCTAGATCTGCCCAACAAAATTATTCCGCTCTATTACGATGGCATCGGTGATATCGGCGTGAAGTACAATGAAGCAATCTTATCGTTTGTAAGAGGCAAAGATACACCGGAATCCGCCATTGAAAAAATTAAAAAAGCTAGCGCAAGAAGCGTCGAGCGCACAGGCTTGGTCGGCTAGAAGAGGCGAACTGGGAGCCGTGTTCGGTTCGTTGCGGCCATGTGTTCGGTTGCCTTTGTAGAAGTGGATCCGGAACGTATCGTTCGCATCGGTCTAAGCCAGATTCCGGCCACTTGCCGCTTGACACTGATATTGAACAGACGATGGACATCGCACGCGGAGCCCGTAATGAGGTGGAGCTGGCAGAGCAAGTGTGGCAAGCATTCGAACATTATCCGTAAGTGCACACGAACAACAATGCCGCGCTAGTTGCTGCCGATCTAATCTATTCCAAAGGTGACTTCGAACGTGGGATTACGAAGCTGTATTGGGAGGTTTTGATACGGATTGTAACGTGGTGACCGTCGGCTCGATTAGAAGAGTAGAACTCAACAGGAAGGGGATTTACAAAAAATACATGAATGGATTGATTAAATAAATTAACAAAGCAAAGTTTGATGCAACTGCATACAGCGTCTATCCCTTGCTGCGATGGTTCGAATTTTATACAAATGTCCTCTCAGGGTGGAAAGGTGGACAATTTGTCGTGGCACAAAATAATTTGAAATTGCCCTATTGACTCCTGATAGGTGTAGGAATATAATGTTTCTAAACATTTGAAAGAGACTGACACATAATACCAACGGCTATGAAGAGGACGAAGTGTTAAGGGCCCTTATGAACAGAGAGCGATCGGAAGTTTGCTGAAACCGGCGCCTTAATCCCTTAGATACGAGCTCACCTCGGAGCTGTTCTCCTGAACAGATGGCTTTGATGAATGGATAATTTCATTATGGCCATGTGAGTAGGGGGAAACGTCAGGCGCGCGTTAGGCGTCCAGAGTATGCGTATTTGAAATGTATGTCACGTGACGTACGCGTACTCGCTGAGATTTCATATCGCGAGATGTGGAATGAACACGGGTGGTACCACGGAAGAACAACCTTTCGTCCCTTAAGCAGCGGGCAAGCTGCGGGGATGGAAGGTTTTTTTGTTATAAGTGCGTGTTCAAAGAGGTCACTTTTTGAACAACCGCTTTAAATATGCCTGGCCAGGCAAGACACCTTCATGTTGAACCTAGAGCCCGAATTGGAAACCAACAAGGATGCGTAAGGAGGATGGCTTATGAGCTCACATCGCACGACAATGCGATCGACAGATGAATTAAGACAAAATTGGATGAAGCCTGAAGTAATTACAGGCTCAGAAATGTTGCTTCGCAGCTTGTTGTTGGAAGGTGTGGAGTGCGTGTTCGGCTATCCGGGCGGCGCGGTGCTCTACATCTACGACGCTATGCACGGCCGCGAGGATTTCCATCACGTCCTGACTCGACACGAGCAAGGGGCAATTCATGCAGCGGACGGTTACGCCCGTGCAAGCGGCAAAGTAGGTGTCTGCATCGCAACTTCGGGTCCTGGTGCAACGAACCTGGTTACAGGAATCGCAACGGCATATATGGACTCCGTTCCGCTGGTAGTCATTACAGGGAACGTTGCTACGAATTTCATCGGGACGGATGCGTTCCAAGAAGCGGACATTACAGGCATTACGTTGCCAGTAACGAAGCACAGCTATTTGGTTCGCAATGTTGAAGATTTGCCTCGCGTCATTCATGAGGCGTTCCACATTGCCAATACTGGACGCAAAGGACCCGTTCTTATCGATATTCCGAAGGATGTATCGGCAGCTAAGTCGATGTTTACTCCAGTAACGAGTGTAAACATTCGCGGTTACAATCCGACGGTTCAACCGAATAAATACCAAGTGGATAAGATGCTGAAGGCAATTGAAGAGGCACAAGCCCCGGTCATCTTGGCTGGAGCAGGCGTTATTCACTCGGGAGCACACGAAGAATTGTACGACTTCGCTACGAAGGCGCAAATTCCGGTCACAACGACACTGCTCGGACTTGGCGGTTTTCCTAGCGGTCATGATTTATGGATGGGTATGCCGGGCATGCACGGAACATTCACGGCGAACATGGCAATTCAGCAAGCGGATTTGCTCATCAATATCGGGGCCCGTTTCGACGACCGCGTGACGATGAAGCTTGATGGCTTTGCACCAAAAGCTAAGATTGTGCACATTGATATCGACCCGGCGGAGATTGGGAAAAATGTTCCGACAGACGTTCCAATCGTAGGCGATATTCGCTCGACACTTCAGTTAGCTAATGCGACGGTTAAGCGCTCGGATAAAGCAGATGCATGGCGCTCGCAAGTTATGCAGTGGAAAGAAGAGAAGCCACTGACCTTCGTTGATTCCGATGAAGAATTGAAGCCGCAATGGGTCATTCAAATGATTAATGATACGACGCATGGAGATGCTATCGTAACGACAGACGTCGGACAACACCAAATGTGGGCTGCGCAATATTATCGCTTCAACCATCCGCGTTCTTGGATCACTTCAGGCGGACTTGGCACGATGGGCTTCGGATTCCCATCTGCCATTGGGGCGCAGATGGCCTACCCGGATCGCACGGTCGTCTCCATTAATGGGGACGGCGGCATGCAGATGTGTGCGCAAGAGCTAGCAATTTGCGCCATCAATAACATTCCGGTCAAAGTGGCTATCATTAATAACCGCGTGCTTGGTATGGTTCGTCAGTGGCAGGAGCTTATTTATGACAACCGCTACAGCCATATCGATTTGGCTGGCAGTCCGGATTTCGTGAAATTGGCTGAAGCTTACGGTGTTCGCGGCTTTAGAGCGACGACGAAGGAAGAAGCGGAGCAAGCATGGCAGGAGGCGTTGAATACGCCGGGGCCAGCTGTGGTGGAGTTTGTCGTCCGCAAGCATGAGAACGTGTATCCAATGGTTACGCAAGGCTGCACGATTGACCAAATGATACTGGGGGAAAGTGAATGATGAGTACGACGAAGCATACGATAGCCGTCATCGTTAACGATCAACCTGGCGTGTTGCAGCGCGTTTCCGGATTGTTCGGACGCCGTGGATTTAATATCGAGAGCATCACCGTCGGCGCTTCGGAGGAAGAAGGACTTTCCCGCATGGTCATTGTCACGACTGGAGACGACCATCTGTTGGAGCAGATCGAGAAGCAGCTGTACAAGATTATCGATGTCATTAAAGTAGTGAATTTGAGCAAGCAGCCGATGGTTTCCCGCGAGCTGGCGCTCATTAAAGTGAAGGCTGAGGCGCACGAACGTCCAGAAGTTCTAGGCGTCGTCGAGACATTCCGCGCATCGGTTGTCGATATCGGTCCGAACACGCTTATGGTTCAAGTAGTTGGAGATTCGGAGAAGATTGAAGCGATGGTTGAACTCTTGAAGCCGTATGGCATACGAGAAATTAGCCGTACCGGCGTGACGGCCTTGATTCGCGGCCAAGTTAACGGATAATGAGGAACAGACGCACACTTTAATATGAAGAAACAGGGTAGCGCGCGGCTCGCCTATAGCGGCCGCACCTCCGCCGCTTTGCCCCCGAATGAGGGGGTCTCTCAGGGGACAAGCAGTGAACGGATGAACATTAAACAGGAATTGTCCCTTGAAATACCCGCTTCATTCGGGGATAACAGATTATACTATGATAAGGAAGAAAGAGGAGGACTCATACGTATGGCAGTTACAATGTACTATGAAAAAGACGCAGATTTAAGTGTATTGCAGGGGAAAACAATCGCCGTTATCGGTTACGGAAGCCAAGGTCACGCTCAAGCTCAGAACTTGCGCGACAGCGGTCTTCAAGTTGTAATCGGACTTCGCGAAGGTAAGTCCGCAGATAAAGCGCGCAACGACGGCTTTGAAGTTATGTCAGTTGCGGAAGCGACAAGCCGTGCAGACGTAGTTCAAATCTTGATGCCGGATGAAACGCAAGCTTCGGTATATAAGAACGAGATCGCGCCGAACCTGAAAAAAGGTGCAGCGCTCATGTTCTCCCATGGCTTCAACGTTCACTTCGGTCAAATCGTAGCTCCGAAGGAAAACGATGTATTGCTCGTAGCACCGAAATCTCCAGGGCACTTAGTGCGCCGTACGTATGTGGAAGGCTTCGGGGTTCCGGGTCTAATCGCAATTGAACAAGACGCTACTGGCAATGCGAAGGCAATTGGCCTTGCTTATGCAAAAGGTATCGGCTGTACACGCGCAGGCGTTATTGAAACGTCCTTCAAAGAAGAAACGGAAACAGACCTGTTCGGCGAACAAGCGGTATTGTGCGGCGGCGTAAGCGCATTGATCAAAGCCGGCTTCGAAACGCTTGTAGAAGCAGGATACGCTCCAGAAATGGCTTACTTCGAGTGCTTGCACGAAATGAAGCTCATCGTGGACCTGATCTACGAAGGAGGCCTCGCAACGATGCGCGATTCCATCAGCAACACAGCGGAATACGGTGACTATGTAACGGGTCCTCGCATCGTAACGGAAGAAACGAAGAAAGCGATGAAAGAAGTATTATCTGATATTCAACAAGGCAAATTCGCACGCGACTTCATTTTGGAGAACCAAGCAAATGGTGCTTATATGACGGCAACTCGCCGCAACGAAGCGAACCATGAAATCGAAGTGGTAGGCGGTCAATTGCGCGAAATGATGCATTGGATTAAGAAGTAAGCATACTGTAATGTAAGGCGATAACGCACAGCGTCCGCCCGTCGACAGGCGGGGGACGCTGTTGATTTATGGAGAGCTGCAGGGCAGCGCTCCGATAGGACTGAAGGAGGTGCAACGATGCGTAAAATTTATATTTTTGACACGACGCTCAGGGATGGAGAGCAATCCCCTGGCGTCAACTTGAATACGAAAGAAAAGCTTGAAATTGCACATCAGTTGGAGCGCTTGGGCGTCGACCGCATCGAAGCGGGATTTCCTGCCGCATCTCCGGGTGACTTGGCGGCTGTAAATGCGGTGGCGAAAGCGGTGAAGAACTCGACGATTGTTGGTCTTTCCCGTGCGCGTATACCGGATATCGATGCAGCTTATGAAGCCTTGAAGGATGCTCAGGATCCTTGCCTGCATCTATTCCTTGCCTCGTCTCCAATTCACCGGAAGTATAAGCTGCGTATGGAGAAAGAGCAAGTGCTGGAGACAGCCGATGCGGCCATCAGCTATGCGAAAAAGTATTTCAGCAAGATCGAATTTTCCCCAGAAGATGCGGGACGCACTGAGTTGGATTTTCTGTGCCAGGTCACAGAAATGGCGATTCGCGCCGGGGCTACCGTCGTCAACATTCCAGATACGGTCGGGTATTTGACACCGTATGAATACGGCAATATCTTTAAGACGCTCAAGGAGAACGTTTCTGGCATTGAAAAGATTCAGCTTAGTGCTCATTGCCACGATGATCTTGGCATGGCAACGGCCAATGCGCTTGCCGCCGTACTAAATGGCGCCGATCAAATTGAAGGCACGATTAACGGCATTGGCGAACGAGCAGGCAACACGGCGCTTGAAGAGGTGGCGATGGCTCTTGAGACGCGTGCGGATTTCTATCAAGCGAAGACGTCATTTGTGTTGTCCGAAATTGCGAGAACGAGCCGTCTTGTCAGCAAGCTGACCGGAATGGCGGTCCCTGGCAACAAAGCGATTGTCGGGGCGAATGCCTTCGCACATGAGTCCGGCATTCATCAGGATGGCATGCTGAAGGAAAAATCGACGTATGAGATTATTTCCCCAGAGACGATTGGTTTGAAAGAGAGCAAGCTGGTGCTCGGCAAGCATTCTGGACGCCACGCGTTCCGTGAGAAGCTTATCGACTTGGGATATAATTTGGATAAAGATCAAGTGAATCATGCTTTTTCCAAGTTCAAGGAACTGGCCGACAAAAAGAAGGAAGTGTCGGATGAAGATATCCGCGCGATGATTGAAGAAAAGCTCGTCGATACGCCTGGAGCGTACACACTGGAAACGATTTATGTCGCTTATGGCAATAAGTCGACCCCTTCTGCGAAGGTGCGTATCGTGATGCTGGACGGCGGCGTGCTGGAAGAAGAGTCCGAAGGGAACGGATCCGTCGATGCCATCTATATGGCAATCGATAAAGCGACGAAAGAGGAAGTGGAGCTGTCCGATTACTCCATTAAATCGGTTACGCACGGTAAAGATGCGCTTGGGGAAGTGCATGTCGTGCTTGCCCAAAATGATATCGCAGTTACGGGCAGAGGGGTCAGCACCGACATTCTCGAGGCGAGCGCCCGCGCTTACGTCGACGCGCTCAATCGCCTAATCGAGAAGCGGAAGATAGGCGCCGGCAACCGTCGTGACAAGATCGGGCTGATTTAAAGCTTTGATCGGATGCGATACATGAACGCAATGGAATACAATCAAGTGCAGCCACAGGCTGTCCCACAACTTGTTGACCGTGGGGCAGTCTGTTTTTGTTAGACGGTCATTCTATTTACAGTTACTCCTCAAAAACTATTTCTAGTGTGAAACCCGGCTCTATCTCTTAATAAGTCCTTTTGTCCACTCTCCCACTAACTCAGATTGGCAAGGGAAGGTTCGTTGAAATGTTCTATTGTCCACTCTCCCACTAACTCAGATTGGCAAGGGAAGGTTCGTTGAAATGTCCTTTTGTCCACTCTCCCACTAACTCAGATTGGCAAAGGAAGGTTCGTTGAAATGTTCTTTTGTTCACTCTCCCAATAATTCAGATCGCGTAATGGCGTAATGAATGGCTCGGTACTGAAATGATACATGCAGATGTGAAGCGTCCTACTTGAAACATTACTATTTGTTTGTTATAATTTGTATATCGGGAACAAATGTTCTCTTTTTGAGGAGGTGGGAATATGACGGGGCAGATGTCATTTGAGAGTTTGGAGGAATTATTTGCGTATTTTCATTCTGAGGATAGGTGCGTAGAAGAGATATTTCGGAGAAAGTGGCCTCATGGCTTCGTCTGTCCTCGCTGCAACCATGGAGAGGCGTATACGATACGATCACGTAGGCTGCCGCTATATGAATGTCGTTCCTGTCGTCATCAATGCTCACTTATTGCCGGCACTGTGATGGAAGGAAGCCGTACGGATCTCAGGAAGTGGTTGGCTGGCATCTGGCTCATTTCAAGAACCGATGAGGGGATTAATGCAGTGAAGCTGAGTGTGATCATCCAAGTGACGTACAAGACGGCTTGGGCAATGCTGCATAAGCTTAGAGCGGTCATGGGCGCTGCAGATGCCGAGTGTCCGCTTGAGCATGACGTTCGTGCCGCTTTGACATACTATGGGTCGGAGCACACTCCTTTATTTGAGCTGCACCCGAAGGAGCATCCGTATCTGATTGCTGCCTCCGTCAACCCTGATAACAGCCCCACCTATGTGAAAATGAAGCAAGTATTGCGCAATCATTTGTTGTCCGACAAGAGCCTGTTGACTGCCGGGCGGACGGCTTTTGTCTCGCAGCACGTATCTTCGAATACAAGCAAGATCGACATCATGAAGCACCATTTCCGTTTTCGCCGACCTGATGTGCTTCGTCATATCGCCGATCAAGCTCGATCTTGGATCAATAAGACGTTTCACGGCTTGGGAGGTAAATATTTGCAAGCTTATCTGGACGAATACTGCTATCGCTACAATCTTGAATCGCAACATGTATCCATATGGGAGCGGTTGGCGGCACAATGCTTGTCCGTCAACACCTTTATAGCGTTAGCGTGGAGACGCCGTGGAAGAACGATAGGGAGAATAACACACGCTGCTTGATGGAAAATGTCTTGTTTTAAGCTAGTTATTAGTTAAAATTTACAATTGTTAAATCTGACAATAAGCTGAACCTATTACGAAGCTTCCGTTTACAGTTATATTTTAGTGCTTCAATTGTGCAAATATCAGCAATTCAACTGATAATGATATATAGTTAAGTATGTCAGTTAAGCGAGCCAATTAAAGTTGTAGCATTGCGTCACTGCCGTACTTGATGCTAAAGAGATCATTCTGAATGCGAATGGTCTGCTTTGTATGCAAGGAAGCTTCGACACATGTTTTAGTCCAGTCATGCGACGGATGATGAAACTGCAAATATGGCTCGGTTACTTCTACGGCAGACAATGATACGTTACGAACAAGGATTGCGTTACTGCTATGACAGATGGTGAAATTGCTGCGAACAGGGATTGCGCACTTCTGCAACAGATGATGATGCGTTGAGAGCAAGGATTGCGTTACTGCTATG
>NZ_ALKF01000182.1:0-103081 GCF_000283315.1 Paenibacillus sp. OSY-SE
TTCCAGTTGTCGATGATTGAGCATTCTGGCAGTATTTCTAGCACTGTTCCTCTTGTGACTGTTTGACGGTTTTGGTTGTGATTTTTGCACCGTTCCGGTCGTTACTCCTTTGGCGTTCTTTATGTTGAAAATCTTTTTCTGAAATATTCATCTTATGATGTAGCTCTCAAGTTTTTACTTTTCGGAAAATGAAAAGGTGCTGCTATAATCAAGCACAAGCGCTGGTATCGCCATGTATCAACTTAATGTAGTTTCTGAACTAAGGGGAGAGTGGAGCTAAGTGCTAAAAGAAAAGGATCCTACTATGAACGTAATACCTGAAGGATTACAGCGTTTCAAGCGTAGTCTGTAGGCCCGCATTCCGTAGACCGTATACCGTAGACCGTAGACCCGCATTCCGTAGACTGTATACCGTGGAACGTACTGTTCAGGTCTAGGGTGCAGCAGCACCAAATGGAATAGGTAAATGGTAGGATAGAAAAATAAGACCGTCTGCTTCAGAGAGGCGGTCTTGTTTCTGTTCTGGAAAAGGGCGGAAACGTTAGTGTTCACATTTTTATCACATTATCGCTATCGCTCATGAAAACAACATGGAACTGGATAATTGTTCTGCTCCAAAGCGCATTGTATCGCACAAAAAAACTTAAAATAACCGAAAATTCATCATTTTTTGACATAAGTTGATTTGCATTGTCGAAAAATCGAAAGTAAAATGAAGGTAGGCGTTTAAGTTTTCATCTTAACGTTCCGATGTATTATATGGGTCTTGAGTTGGATGTTCTATCTGTTTCTCAAGTTTATAACCATGTTTTGTATACTTTAGACCTAATCGACGCAGCATGTCGCGAATGCCAGTGCGTGACATTTTAAGATGAAATTCTGACTGCAGCAAGGCATGAATATCGCGCATGCTCCAATGAGAAGCACCTTGAGCAGAAGGCGAAGGAGTGGAGATGATGCGGCGAATCAATTCTCGTTCCTGCTCCGGAGACAGCAACCTTGGTTTGCCTGGAGCGAGGCTGCGGGCAAGTAAATGCTCCATGCCACCTTCGTTGAACAGCTTGACATAAACGGATACGGATTGGCGATGGATGCCCAACTGCGCGGCTACGTCTTTGGCGAAAGCACCAGACATGATGAGTTGGATGGCCCGCACTCGATTGGCGAGTTGAGCATCGTCCAAGCTGGAAGCCAGTTGTTCTAGTGTTGGCTCGTCCCAGCCATGATTGTTGGAGATAGATAGTTTTTTCATCATACTCACTCACTTGAGATTTTATTTTAGTATAGGTCTTCATGAACAAAGGTATTCATTTCCAGTGAGTGGATGTGTAAACAAATACGTATGAAAACCGAAATATAACTTGATAAAGGCAAACTTATCGAAAGGTAAGGACGCAAAGCCTCGGGCCTAACATCCAGCAAGCGGATTATGGCGGCCGGGTTGCCATTCTATGTTGCGGTACATCAACATTTATTTGGTGACGAGGCTATTGGGGACAATAGTCTTTTTTTTTGCGTTTAGAGGATGAATCGGATTATGAATATTGTCTTGGTGAAATTGGAGGGTGGTTCTCCTCACGATGAGATGAACCGGCTGATTGACAGACTAATCCCGCATATTACTCCTGAAAAATACAAAAGACTGGACAGGCTCCGTAAGCAGAAGGAGCGGCAGCGCTTGGTCGTCGCGGATATTCTGGTCCGCAGTCTGCTTTGTCGTAAATTGGGACAGCGAAACGATGAGCTTGTTTTTCGCACCAATGAATACGGCAAGCCCTATCTTAAAGGGAATCCCGTTTATTTCAACGTCTCCCATTCAGGAAATATCGTCGTGGCTGCGGTTGATGATGCGCCAATCGGAATTGATATTGAACGAATGAGAGAGTGGGATATGGATGTGGCTCGTCTTATATGCGCGCCGCGCGAGTGGGATATGCTCACATGTACAGACGGTGATCGCGCGCGCCAGGAACGGTTCTTCACCATTTGGACGGCGAAAGAGAGCTGTCTCAAGGCGATCGGAATGGGGTTTGGCATGCTTCCGAGCTTGCTCGAAATCGTGACA
Source organism: Paenibacillus sp. OSY-SE (assembly GCF_000283315.1). Lineage (NCBI taxonomy): Bacteria > Bacillati > Bacillota > Bacilli > Caryophanales > Paenibacillaceae > Paenibacillus > Paenibacillus sp. OSY-SE. Next base: position 2,066 of record NZ_ALKF01000182.1, read on the forward strand.
GAAACCGCTGCTGTACCGCATGGCGATCCCGTATGGAGTGTTGACGATTACTATGTAAAACAATACTCCGGGGTTGAAGCAGGCTATAGTATGGCGGTTTGTGCACAGCATGCAGAGTTCACCAAGCAAGTAGAATACATAACAGTGGAACAATTGACTCATCGATTTATGATTTATCGTTGAACGAGATAAAGGAGTGGACATAGATTGGCTTCAATTCAATTGACAGTGGAAAAGTTGGCCGGACACGACGCACATTCTTTTGAGCTGCCGGCGGATACGGTACGCCTCTTGATCGAGCGTTCGAGCGAGCATTCCGTCAAGCTGGAATCCGTTATTTGCGGGGCTTGGGCTGCACTGCTTTCCCGGTTTTACAACTCGGAACAAGTGGCCCTTCATGTTGTGGGATCGGAGAACGGCAAAGGCGCTCATACCATAGTTAGCCAGAGCGACGTAACGATAGCTGGCATCGTGAGCATTCATGACAGTCTGTCGTCCTGCGCTGACACAGTGAGCATGACTTGCTCAGCAGCATTAGAGGACGGTGGCGTTGCGACTTATTGCTGGTGCGGCGCCGGAATCTGTCCCGAGCTTCCGAAGGACCAAGACGTAAGCGGGCTGCACGGCAGATTTCAATATGCTGGCGCAGATGGTGTGACATCACCGATATTTACGATTTATTATGAACAAAATCACTTCCAGCAAACGACGATAAAACGGTTGGCGGTCTACTTCATGCAGCTCCTTCAAGAGGCGGCACGGCATCCGCAGAAAACAATCGGCGAGTTGGAAATGCTGACGGAACAAGATAAACGACAGTTGATTCATGATATGAACCGGACGCAAGTGGAATATCCGAAGACTTTCACGGTACAGGCACTGTTCGAACAGCAGGTGCTTCAAGCTCCAGACCGAGTTGCTGTTGTAGAAGACGAGCGGGAGCTCACATACCGGGAATTGAACAAAAAGGCGAATCAATTAGCCCGCCGTCTGCGGAAGCAGGGGGTGACCCGTGAGCAAACCGTCGGTATTATGGCAGAGCGAACCGCGGAAATGGTCATAGGGATACTGGCGATTTTAAAAGCAGGAGGAACTTATGTCCCCCTAGATCCCGATCACCCGCAGGACCGCATTCAATACGTATTGGAGGACAGCGGCACTCAATTGGTACTGACGAGCCGGCTAGCGGCCGATTATTTATCCGGCGCAATCGAACGCGTCATCATCGACGACCCGGATCTTGCCACTGAGCTGGAGGATAATCTGTCCCCTGTCAATCAGCCGGAGGATCTTATCTATATCATTTACACATCAGGCTCGACAGGCCGGCCGAAAGGTGTGATGGTAACGCACCGCAATGTCATCCGGCTGGTCAAACATACGAACTATGTGAAGTTCGGCCAAGACGATCGCATCTTGCAGACGGGATCGCTGGTGTTCGATGCATCGACCTTTGAAATCTGGGGCTCGCTCTTGAACGGATTGGGACTGGTGTTGGTTGATAAAACGACGATATTGGATGCAGAGCAGCTGGAACAAGCCATTATCCGTCACGGCGTGACGATTATGTTCCTGACGACGGCGCTGTTCATTCAATTGGTGGACCGCAACCCGCGCATATTCGCTCCGCTCCGCCAACTGCTCGTCGGTGGAGAACTGATGTCGCCGAAGCATTTCTACCGCGCGGCGAAAGAGTGTGCGCCAATCGCGATATCCAATATTTACGGCCCAACCGAGAATACGACGTTTTCCACCTCTTTCGAGTTGAAGCACGAGGTGGATGGAACGATACCCATCGGTACACCGATTACGAACTCGACTGCCTATGTCGTGAATGAGTACGGCAAGCTGCAGCCAATAGGGGCGGTAGGCGAGCTGTGGGTCGGCGGCGAGGGTGTTGCGCGCGGCTATTTGAATCAGGAGGAGCTGACCCAGGAGAAGTTCATCGATAGCCCATTTGTGCAAGGGGAACGGATTTATAAGACGGGCGACCTTGTGCGGATGCTGCCGAACGGCAGTATTGAATTTGTGGGCCGTAAGGATCACCAAGTGAAGATTCGCGGCTATCGGATGGAGCTTGGTGAGATTGAAGCGCAAATTCATGCTCACGAGCAGGTGACTGAATCGATTGTCATCGACTTCGAAGAGACTCCGGGTCAGAAGGCGCTTTGCGCCTATATCGTGGCGGAAGGCGGTATGACGGCGGCCGAAATCCGGGAGTATCTGTCACAGCATCTGCCGGAATATATGGTGCCTGCCTATTTCATGTTCCTGGACCGGATGCCGCTTACGATTAACGGTAAGATCGACCGGGCGAAGCTGCCGCAGCCAGAGAAGCGGGAGCGGGCTGCCGCCGGCTATACGGCGCCTGTCAGCGAGACGGAAATCAAGCTCGCGTACATGTGGGAGGAACTGCTCGGCATTGCGCCAATCGGAACGAAGGACCATTTCTTCGAACTGGGAGGGCACTCGTTGAAGATGGCTCAGCTGCAGGCGAAGATTGCGGCCGCATTCCGTGTCACGCTGTCCTTCAAGGAGCTGTTCGCGAATCCGTTCATCGGCAAGCTGGCCGCGCTGATCGATGAGGGCGAAGCAGGACGGTTCGAGGCGATTGAGCCAGCGGAAGCGAAGCCGCATTATCGTCTCGCTCCGGCGCAGACGCGTATGTTCGCGCTGCAGCAGCGGGGCGGAGTCGGCATGGCCTATCACATTCCGCTCGTGTACCAGGTGAAGGGCAAGCTAGACGCCGGACGGCTCGAGCAGGCGCTGAATCGGCTAGTGGAACGCCACGAAGCGTTCAGGACCTCGTTCCATTGGGAGCAGGATGAAGTTATCCAGAAGGTGTGTGCTCACACCGGCTTCCGGATGCGGCTCATCGCAGCGGAAGGCCGCACCGCAGCAGAGCTGGCCGACGAATTTGTCCAGCCATTCCAACTGGACGAGGCGCCTCTGTTCCGGGCGGCATTGGCCAAGCTCGGGGAAGATGATTATGTTCTCCTGCTGGACATCCACCATATCGTATTTGACGGCACGTCGCTCAGCATCTTTGCAGAAGAGCTGTCGGCACTGTACGAGGGCAAGGATCTTACGCCAGTACGATTGCAGTATAAAGACTACGCTGAATGGCAGTCGCAGCGGAAGCAGGATATTTCCGCACATGAAGGGCATTGGCTGCGCGTGCTGGAGGGAGAGCTTCCGGTACTGGAGCTTCCAGCCGATTCCCCGCGTCCGAACGTGCAATCGTTCGAGGGGGACATCGTGCGTGTGACACTGCCGGCTGAAGCGGCTGCAGGCTTGAAGCAGATGGCCCTTGACCAGGGAACGACGCTATATATGGCGCTGTTGTCCATTTACAACGTGCTGCTCTCCAAATATGCGGACAAGGAAGACGTCATCGTCGGCTGTGCGATTGCTGCACGGACACATGCTGATCTGAACCGGATGATGGGCATGTTCGTCAATACGCTGCCGATTCGAAGCTACCCGGAAGGTGAAAAAACGTTCGCCGCTTACTTGGAAGAAATGAAAGATACTCTTCTGTCGGCGTACGAGCATCAGGATTATCCGCTGGACAGCTTGATCGATCGTCTGCAGTTGAAGCGGGATGTGAGCCGGAATCCGCTGTTCGATACGGTATTCGTCATGCAGAACATGGGGGATACATCGCTCCAGATGGGGGACGCAGCATTCGTGTCGGTACCCTACCACAATGGAACGTCGAAGTTCGATTTGACGCTGGAAGCGGTGGAGAACGAGGAATCATTATCGCTTAACTTCGAATTCTGTTCGAAGCTGTTCACGCAGGCAACGGTGGAACGGATGGCCGAGCATTTCGTGCAGTTGGCTGCACAAGCGGCGGAACAGCCGGAGCGCAAGATCGGCGAGCTGGAGATGATAACCAGACAAGAACAGCAGCAGCTGATTCACGAATTCAATCAGACGGAGGCAGATTATCCGCGTAATTCAACTGTGCATGCTCTGTTCGAGGAACAGGCGCGCATCACGCCGGGGCGCATCGCGCTGGTGGCGGGTGAACGGGAGCTGACGTACGGAGAGCTTAACGCGGAAGCGAACCGGTTGGCCCGGTATTTGCGGCAGCAAGGGACGAAACCCGAACAACCGGTAGGTCTGTTCACGGAACGGACAGCAGAGATGGTTATCGGCGTGCTCGCGATTATGAAGGCGGGTGGAGCTTACGTTCCGATCGATCCCGATTATCCACAGGAACGGATTCAGTATTTGCTGGAGGATAGCGGCGCTGCTATCGTGCTGACAAGCGGACATTTGGCTGAGCGTCTGCCAGAAGGCTTGCAGCGCATTGGCTTCTCCGATCCGGAGCTGTCCCGTGAATCGATAGATAACCTGGAGCATGTGAATGATGCAGACCATTTGATTTACTTGATGTACACATCTGGTTCCACGGGCAAGCCAAAAGGAGTTATGGTCACACATCGCAACGTCGTTCGCTTGGTGAAGAACACGAACTTCGTGACGTTTCAAGAGGATGACTGCATTTTGCAGACGGGCTCGCTCGTATTCGATGCTTCGACGTTTGAAATCTGGGGAGCGCTGCTGAATGGACTTCGGCTCGTGCTGGTGGATAAGACGACGATCCTGGATGCAGAGCAATTGGAGCGCGCCATCGCTCAGCACGGCATTACAATGATGTGGCTCACTTCGCCGCTGTTTACCCAGCTGGTGGAGAAGAATGAGCGCCTGTTCGCACCGGTACGGACGTTGCTCGTCGGCGGAGATGTCTTGTCGCCGAAGCATATTTATCGTGTGCTGCACGCGTGTGCGCCGATCGCGATTGTGAACGGCTACGGTCCGACAGAGAACACCACCTTCTCGTGCTGCTACCAGATTACGGAGGGACGGGACGGCTCAATCCCGATCGGGATGCCAATTGCGAACTCGACAGCTTATGTGGTGAACGGCTACGGCAAGCTGCAGCCGATTGGCGTGGCAGGCGAGCTGTGGGTCGGCGGCGACGGCGTGGCTCGCGGCTATTTGAACCGAGATGATCTGACGCAGGAGAATTTCATTGATAGCCCGTTCATTTCTGGCGAGAAGCTGTATAAGACGGGGGACCTTGTGCGGTGGCTGCCAGACGGCACCATCGAGTTCCTTGGGCGTAAAGACCATCAGGTCAAAATTCGCGGCTATCGGATGGAATTGGGCGAAATTGAAGCGCAAATCCGCAGCCACGAGCTGGTGAAGGAAACGCTCGTTACGGATATCGAGGAATCAGCGGGGCAAAAGGCGCTGTGTGCGTACATTGTAGCTGAAGGCACATTGACGGCTGCTGACATCAGGCAGCATCTGCTCTCACACCTGCCGGATTACATGATACCGACCTACTATGCGTTTTTGGAGCAGATGCCGCTTACGACGAACGGGAAAATCGACCGGGCGAAGCTGCCGGCGCCGTCGAAGCAGGAATGGACCGCGACGAACTATGTGCCTCCAGCCAATGACACTGAAATGAAGCTGGCGGATATGTGGCAAGAGCTGTTAGGGATTGCATCGGTCGGAGTGTGCGACAACTTCTTTGAACTGGGTGGCCATTCCTTGAAGGCTATCACGCTCGTTGCCCAGTTAAAGCAGGAGTTCGAAGTCGATGTCAGCGATATATTTGCCTATCCGACGATTCGGGAGCTGGCACAGCATATGAAGTATCGGCCGAATCATATGAAGGACAAGCTGGAGCAGATTCGGGAAGCCTATCTGCACGCAGCATCCGTTGAAGAAGACAAGGCGGTAAGCGAAGGGTGGATTCAATACCGGAGCCGAAATGAACGGTATGGCCGAATGGATCTATCGGAACGAGCGCGGTACCGCAATGTGCTGCTGACCGGAGCGACAGGATATTTGGGGGCCTATTTGCTTCGTGATCTGCTCGTCTGCACAGACAGCAAGGTTACTGCTGTTGTTCGTGGGGAGTCTTCCGAACAGTCGCGGCAAAGATTGAACGATAAGCTTGCTTATTATTTCGGACCTTCCTTGGCGCAGCAGCACGGGCATCGAATTGTGGCAATCAACGGCAATTTGAGTGAAGAGCGCCTTGGACTGGAGGAGGACGTATACTCCAAGCTGTCGGACGAAGTTGATTGCATCATTCATGCGGCCGCTAATGTGAAGCACTACGGACATTATTCCGAATTTGTGCTGAACAATGTGACCGCGACGGAGCGCTTGTTGGAATTAGCCGCTGCAGGGAACAAGAAGGAGTTCCACCATGTGTCGACGATGTCCGTCGGGATGGGGACGATCGAAGGAGAGTCTGAGATGCTGTTTACCGAAGACGATCTGGACGTCGGCCAGCGGCATGATAACTATTACGTGCAGACGAAGTTCGCGGCAGAGAAGCAGGTGGAGCAGGCCCGGGAGAACGGCGTGAATGCCAACATTTATCGTATCGGCAACATCGTGTTCAACTCCGAGAATGGCCAATTTCAGGAAAATATCCATGACAATGGCTTCTATAACACGGTGAAAGCCTTCATCGGGTTAGGCGCGGTTCCAGAGGCCGGACAGGATACAGATTTGTCTTACGTGGATCAAGTGAGCCGGGCCATCATTACGTTATTTGACAAGCCTGCACTGCATAATGAGACATTCCATATTTATAACCCGCATCGCATCGGCATGTCGGACATGCTTGCGAAGCGGCCTGAATTTTCCGTCATGCCGATGCCGATGGATCGCTTCTTGGATTATTTGTTCGAGCGCTATGAGCAGAAGGCGGACAGAGAAGCGGTGGAGAACGTCATGCTGCACAGCGGTTGGATGGACGAGGGAACGGCACAGACCTCATTCGTTCATGCCGCCGAGCGGACGACGGCCGTGCTGGGCTATCTCGGGTTCGCTTGGACAGCACCGGGAGATACGCAAATTACGAGCATGCTGAACCATTGCCGCGAAGTAGGATTCCTGTCGTACCCGGACAAGTGAATCGGCTGCGAGACTACGTATGGGAGGGATGGCATCGAGAATAGAGACAACCGATAGCAGTATGAAAGAGCACTAGCGAATTTGAGCAATAGACGTGGTTATGGAACCACTACATTAGAGGAGGAACGATACGATGTTTGAAGCAAATTATAACGCAGCAAAAAACCGTGTATACGTTAAGCTTGAAGGTATGATGGCGATGGACGAGGCAAAAGATTACGATAAAGCCGTTCGTGACCAAGTGGATAAAACTAAGGAAGGGTACACGTTCTGCATCGACATGGCGAATGCGCAACCGGCACCTGCGGAAGTAAACGATTATTTGATAGGCTTGCGTGAATATATGGCGCGCAAAAATATTAAAGGTTCCGCGATGATCGTAAGCTCCGCGTTGACGAAGCTTCAATTGTCCCGGTTAGTTAAAGATCTTGGGGGCGCGTACGGCGTGTCGCAAAGCATTGAGGAAGCGGATCGCTATTTGGATACCCTCTAGGAAGCAATCATCGATTCACGTTTCATAGAAAGCATATTGGAAAAAAAGACTTGCCCGTTTTCGGACGGGGAGTCTTTTTTATCAACTGAACATCGTTACGTGCCGGTATGGCACTCTATTACAAAGAAGGTGAGATCGCAATGAAACCTCAGTCAATCAACGAACGAATTCGAACATTATGGAGTCGCTGCTTTCAATCGCTTCTAGCACGCATCTTATTGCCAATCAGCCTGTTGACCCTGCTTGTCATTCAGGCGACTTGCTGGGTAAATATAGGTTATATGAAGAACATCATCAACGATCTCATGGTGGAAGATACGCAGACGGTGGTGCGGCAAATCGGCAAGCTCGTAGTGGAACACAGCGGTGAAAATCCGAAGGCCGTTTTGAATACAGTAGCTTTCAAAGATCATAGCTATGCTTTGCTCGTAAAAGACGGAAAAGTCGTCGCACGGGCAGGCATAGGGCTGTCAAAAGAGGAAGACGATTTAAGTCCGCTCTATACGGGAGAAAAGCATGAAATGTACCTTGATACCGGGTTAGGGGGCTACGCTTTTGCTGCCAAAGCAGGAGAGTACACCGTCATTTCCGTGGGCGATTTCGATGACTTTGATAACGGACTTAGTAATTATAAATGGATTATGTATGCCGTCACGGTCGGGGCTTTGGTAGCCATCGCAGGGGTAACTTGGCTGCTTGTGAGGAGATTGTTCGTCACTCCGATTCAGAGTGTGTCCTACACCATTGAACATATTGGCGAAGGTGACTTTACAGATCGTGTTGCTTTAGATACGTCTCGTAAAGATATTTGGGGAGCCGTTGCACGCAGCTTCTCGGGCATGAGGACTAATCTGAAGAGCTTAGTGGATCATGTCGTAGACACGAGTGAGAAGATTACGCTAACGTCGAATGAGTTCGCGATAAGCTCCCAAGAAACGAGTAAATCGTCTGAACAGATTACGATATCGCTGCAAGATATTTCGATGGGTGTCGATGAGGGTTCCAAGAAGCTGGCTGAGGTCAGCCAAATGATTGAGGACGTTACGATGGCGATTGGAGAGGTTGATCAAGTAGTCAAGACGATAACCAATGAATTTGCGAAAGCCAATGACAAGGTCGTGCTTGGAAATGACATCGTAAACCAGACGGTTGGCCAAATGAATCAGCTGTCTGAAAATGTTGAATCCAGCTCGAAGATTATGCACAATTTGGAGCAGAAATCGGGTAAAATCGGTGAAATTATAAAAATTATTACCGACATTGCCGGACAGACGAATTTACTTGCTCTCAATGCTGCGATCGAAGCGGCGCGAGCGGGGGAGCATGGCAGAGGGTTTGCCGTTGTAGCCAACGAGGTGCGTGTTTTGGCGGATCAATCGAACAAGGCTGCAATGGAAATTCATGAAATTATATCGGAAGTTCAATCGGAAACGGTAAAAGCGGTCGAAGTGATGGACAAAGGGAATCAGTTCGTCAAATCGGGGATTGGCAGCGTGAATGAGACGGGCGACGTATTCCATGCGATGGTCACCATGATGCAGGAAATATCCAATCTGGCCAGCATGGTGGAGGCTATTGTCCAAGAAGTGAATACCAGTTCGCAAGAGATGCTCGAACAAGTGCAGGGCGTCGCCCAGATTTCTGAAGAATCGGCGGCTAGCGTCCAATCCATCGCTGCTGCAACGGAAGAACAAAATGCGGTGATGGAAGAGTTGGCTAGCTCAGCGGAAGAATTTAAACGGATGTCTCATGGCCTGCAGGAGGCCCTTGGCAAATTCAAGTTTTAATGTTGTTGAATCAATCATTTTTTAGAGAAAGCAGAGAACCGATACTCATGATGGGTATCGGTTCTCTGCTTAACCTGCAGCTCATCCCGCAGATTGTTTCTGCAAGTCGCTACGGCTTGCAGAATAAGCACTGGATAGTGCCGAAATCGCAATTCCACTCGTCATGCCGAGCGAACGCAGGAACTCACGTCGAATTGGCCGAACCGCGCAACTTTCTTGTTACATTTGGATGACCGAGTTGACGACGCTATCCTGATCTTGATAGAAGTGATGACGATACTCGACGCGCCCGATCTCGCAGCCGGGGCCAAGCTTGACGTGATTGCCACGCACGATGGCTGCGGTCGTATGCTCAAGCTCGATATGGTCTCCTTCAATGACATCGGCGGTCAGCCGCGCATCAGGCATGACTTGGAAGATGCCCGGAATAAATTTGAGCATATTGGTGATTCCGCTTCCCTTGCGGACCTTGATGATCTCGCCGCCAATTTCCTTTGCGTGGCAGTTCCAGTTGATGCGTAAATCCATGCTGCCCACATTGAGCAGACCGCGCACTGCAAAGGAACCGACTGCGGAAAGGGTCTCAACTTCGCAATCGCCTTGCACCTCGATCGAGCCTCTCAATTTCAATCGTTCGCCTTGCAGGCTGCTGCCGATATTCACCATACCGCTGATGCTCGCCTCCTGCACCTTCACACCACCGGTAAAGTCGCCTTGTCCCTGAACGATGAGCTTATGCGTAAGCAGGCTTCCTTCCATCTGTGAAGTGCCGCGAATCTTCATCTCCTCGGACTTCACGTGGCCATACACCCTTACCGTTCCCGCACATGTGAACAAGCGGCATTCGATATTCCCGTTCACCTCTCCGTCGCCCAAAATGCTGACTTTGTCGTATATGCCTCCTCCAGAGCTTGATGATCCCATTATTTTTAAATGCTGCCGCTGTTCCATTAGCGAACCTCCCGATTAACCATATGCGGATTATAGCTTAATATGGCTGTTTACTTGCGCATTTTCATGCAGCTGTACGGACTGCTTATATTCCACCAGGTCAATCTCGCAGCCAGGACCGATGATCACTTGCGTGCCGCGTACGACGCGAGCTTTAGTATATTCCAGAACAACCTTGTCGCCTTCGATCGTATCTGTTTCCAGATGTGGACTGCTGAATAAAGAAGAGAACAGCTTGTTAAATACGGACAACGGTTTGCCTTGTTTAACGGATATATTCTCACCGCCGATTTCCCGTACGTGGCAACTGTGAAGCAGCTTAATATCGATGGCGCCAGCATTGAGCAATCCGCCGATGTTGAAGCTGCCGTGGGATTTGAATTGTTCCGCTTCACAATCGAATGCAACCGATGCGGTTCCGTTTATCTCTATCGTTTCCCCAATTAGGCGTCCGTCGATACTGGCCGTGCCATCAATACGGCTATGAACAGCCTGCATGTTGCCTTTTACCGTGCACATGCCGCGGACTTCGAACTTATCAGTCTGAATACTCCCTGCTATTTTGCCTTTGCCATTGCTCACGAACGAAGCGCAAACAATATCCCCGTTTATTTCCCCTACCCCATCTATGCGAACGCGTTGGAACGATCCGCCAGATGAACTGCCCATTCCAGATATAATAATGTCTCTCAAATGTTGACTCATGAGAGTTTCCCCCAATCAAGTGAGTTTGGCCTTCAATTCTTCTAGACAGCTTGCGAGCGAGATATGTGATACAAGCTTAGTTCCATTATCAAAATACACTTCGCCTGGGCTGGCGGAGAGCAGGAAAGTCGAGACGCCCATCTTCCGCACGAGCATCAGCTCGCAGCTTCTCCCTTCGAATCGCTGGTAGTGATCGCGAAGCACCTGTAAAAGGCCCTTGCCTTCCTCAAGGCTCATTTCTCCGGTGTGGAGCATCCGATCCAGTACATACATATGAATCAATCTCTCAAATGTAAAAGCGTCTGCATCGCCCGTCTGATCCGTAAAATATTGCAGTGCCATCGTCGACACGATGCCACGATTTATAATGTCTGATTTGTGGAGTGCCATCTCCGCCAAGTTGGGCGAGAACATGTCGGCAAGCTCGTTAAGGGACAAATTGTCCTTCATGTCGATGATTTTATCGATACGCGCCAAAATTTTAGCCTTCGGAAAAAAGGTCTCCTGACCGGTAAACGTCGACTTGCGAATAAACCACTCTTCAGGAATCAAATCTTTGCGCTTCCACCGATACAACTGGCCGTAGGAGATGCCGGTCAGCTCGAGCAATTCTTTTTTTGAAATAAGTTGTTCATCCATAACATGCGGAAGCCTCCTTGATCGCCTTGTAGTGTAACATTGTTACGTAATTATCGTAACAGTGTTTCGTTTACTTTGCAATCATTGAAATAAAGCAGGCGACAGATGATACTTACCGTGCTGGAGCGGCGGTCGTAGGCACGACCTAAAAAGGCTAACCTCGCGGGGTTAGCCTTTTGGCACGTCTAATCCGAGTCCTTCTGCAATCCAACATAAGGAGGTGTGGAGCAGGACGGCAAGTGCCGCTCGAAAACTCCGATAACCCATGCTGAAATTAGTCGGGAAAAAGACGTCTTCCGTCTTGGAACCGTTACGTTACCCTTTCCGAAGCAGGTATTCCTGTTCCATCCATTGCTTCACTCTCCCCTTTATTCAGAATGGCAGTGCCCTCTTCGCTTTCAGAGGGGAAGAGGCTGTCGGTCCTGCGTGGAATGGCCCTTAGCTCCATTCTCCCAAACAGTCAGGATGGGTTGCGTTGAAGAAAAAAGTACATGCCATTTCATATAGCTAGGAAGCGTCCGAGCATGGTGGCAGTTACCCATAGTTGTCCTAGGTCGTGCCGCCTCCTGATGGCAGTGAACTATAGTTGTCCTAGGTCGTGCCGCCTCCTGATGGGAGTGAACTATAGTCGTCCTAGGTCGTGCCGCCTTCTGATGGGAGTGAGCTATAGTCGTCTTAGGTTGTTCCGTCTCTTGGTGGCAGTTACCCATAGCCGTTCTGGGTCGCGCGGCTTTAAAGTCAGAGAGCCAGGGTCGTCAATGGCCATGCTGCCTTCTGATGGAAGGGGAGAATGAAGCAAGGGAGCGGATGAAGCAAATCCCCATCTGTCTGAACGTCCCCCTGCACGAATGGAACATTTCGTGTAATTATGAAGCGTCCATGCCTCGATAGAGGTTTTCTTTTGAAATTGTTGACAAAATGTTAACAAATGGATTGAAGCCGCGCTATAATTGATCTATCATATCTATCTGATAACATAATGGTCCCGAAAGGAGGCGACTTAGCCGAACGGGAACATGGAAATGATCGTCTTTTGAAGTTAGCGGCAGCGGTTGCTAGCTTCTGTCTCCAGCTCCCTTTGGCACCGGACTCGATAACTGGTACGGGAAGTGAATACATGAAAGAAAAGACGTTGTTATTCGGTCATGTTCGGTCTCATTTGCCCCTTTATGTGACAGCGGTATTGTTTATGGCGGCAGCCAACGTCATTTACGCTTATTTTCCAAGCTTGCTCGGACAATTTACAGATGAGCTGCAGCAGAATGGATTGACGAGGTCGTCCGTCGTCCACTACAGCTTATGGCTGCTCGCTATCGGAGTCGGGTACGGCACATTGTTCGGCATGGGTCAATTACTGAATCACCGGCTTGGCCGCTGGTTTGAATTCAATACCCGGCAGAGGTTGTTCCAGCAATTTACGCGACTCAGCGAGCATTATTTTTCCAACAACGGGGTCGGCAAGCTGCTTAGTTACTTCATGAACGATGTGACCTCTGTAAGAGAAACGATAGCTAATGGTCTTAATCAGATGACGAACGCGTCGATTCTATTAATCTCGGTTATCGTCATGATGAGCGTAAGCCACATTCCACTCTATCTTGTGTTCGTCTGTGTACTGCCTCTGCTCTCCATCCCGCTCTTTGTCGTCTACTTCGGTCCGCGTATTCGGATACGATCGCGGGCAGTGCAGGATTCCTTGGCATCGATGACGGAATCGGCGGAGGAGCAATTCGGCGGCATTAAGGTAACGAAGACGTTTGCAGTTGAGGATATCGCGCGGGAACGGTTCGGGGAAACGGTGGATCGCATCCGTGACAATCAACTAAGCCTCGTCCGCATGACATCGCTGTTCCAGGCGCTTATTCCTTTCGCCGGTGCGCTTTCGTTAGTTATCGCGATAACGTACGGAGGCATTCTGTCCATTCGCGGACAGCTTTCTCTCGGTAATTTCGTTACACTGACGCTCTATTTGCGCATGATTATTACACCGCTGCAGCAGATTGGCAACGTCATTAACGTCATGCTGCGCTCCCGGGCGTCGCTTGATCGACTGAACCGGCTGCTTGGGGAAGAGCCGGACATCCGCGAGTCGGATCACGCCGTCCCAATCGATCCAGACAAGACGGGAATTGATATTAGGCAGCTGTCGTTCGCGTATCCGGATACCGATACCACATCGCTCAAGGACTTAAATATCCAGGTGCAAGCAGGCAAGACGCTTGGCATTGTCGGCAAGACAGGGAGCGGCAAGACGACATTAGTCAAGCTGATGCTCAGAGTGTACGATCCGCCGCAGGGAACGATATTCATCGGCGGGCAGGACATCTGCGAGCTGACGCTGGAAAGCTTGCGCACGCAGGTGGCGTATGTGCCGCAGGACGGCTTTTTGTTCAGCACGACAATACGGGACAACATCGCGTTCCATGACCGCGGTGTTGATGATGAGCCCATTGAGGAAGCGTCTAGGCTGGCAGATGTGTATGACAATATTGCGGATCTTCCGGATCAGTTCCATACGAAGCTGGGCGAACGGGGACTGACCTTGTCGGGCGGTCAGCGCCAGCGGACCAGTCTGGCCCGCGGACTCATCAAGCATGCGCCGATTCTCATCCTGGACGACAGCGTCAGCGCAGTCGATGTCGTCACGGAGACGAATATACTGCACAACTTGCGCGAAGCGCGCCAAGGCAAGACCAATATTATTATCGCCCATCGCATCAGCGCGGTTCGTCATGCTGATGAGATTATCGTGCTGGAGGACGGGGCCGTCAAGGAACGCGGAACGCATGCAGGGCTGCTCAAGCAGGGCGGCTATTATTCCTCGCTCTATGCCATTCAAGAGGAGGGGATGCTCGATGCCTGAACCGAAAGGTAGTAAAGCGCGTAATGCCTATGATGTGTCTCCCGAAGACCGCAAGCAATCGTTCATGGCGATGCTTTCCTATGCGAAGCCGCACCGGTTCACGTTTCTTACCGTATTTGTATGCACATTCTTCGCCATTGGCGCGGATTTGCTGCAGCCTTATCTGGTAAAGATTGCTATCGACGATAACGTGCTGACGGGGGAGCACGGCGTCAGGACACTATTGACGCTGGGCGGTTGTTATTTGCTGCTAGCGGCGATAAGCATGATATTTTCGTACGTGCAGGCGAATCTGCTGCAAAGGGTCGGGCAGAGTATCGTTGGGCAGCTGCGGAAGGATTTGTTCCGGCACATTTCGAAGCAGTCGATGTCGTTCTTCGACCGCAACCCGATTGGCAGCCTCGTTACGAATGTGTCGAGCGATACGGAGACGATTAACCAATTTTTCACGCAAGTGCTGTTGAGCATCGTGCGGGATGGATTGTCGCTTATTCTGATCGTGGCGTTCATGTTCTCGCTTGACGCGAAGCTGGCTTTATACTGTCTTATCCTGTTCCCGATTATATTCGCCATTGCGATTGCTTTCCGCTCTATGCTTCGATCCGCTTATCAGCGGACGCGCGCTGAGCTGTCCCGGCTGATTGCGTTTCTGGCGGAGAACTTGTCGGGCATGAGCCTCATTCAAGTGTTCCATCAGGAGAAGGAGCAGACCGAGCGATTTACGGAACAGAACCGCAAATATTTGCGGGAAAATCTACGCGAGGTGCGCACGAGCATCATGTTCAACCGTTCGTTCGATATTCTCGGCAACGTATCGGTTGCTTTCATCGTCTGGATAGGCGGCTTCGCTGTGCTTGATACCGCGTTGGAGTTCGGCGTGCTGTATGCCTTCATTAACTATATCCGGCAATTTTTTCAGCCGATTAACCAAATTACCCAGCAATGGAACACGCTCCAATCGACAATTGTGTCCATGGACCGTTTGTGGCGCATCTTCCGCGTACAGCCGGAGGTCCGCGATCCAGAGCCAGAGCAGGCACAGGAGATCGATGCGTCCGATGTGCTGGGACAAGTAGACTTCAACCGCATCCGCTTCGCTTACGTCGATGATCGGGATGTGCTGCATGACTTGGATCTGCACATTTCGCCAGGGGAATTCGTCGGCATCGTAGGCACGACGGGGGCAGGCAAGAGCTCTCTCGTCAACTTGCTAGCGCGCTTCTATGATGTGAAGCGGGGGAGTGTGGAGATCGACGGCGTTGATATTCGTAGTTTGCCTCAAGATACATTGCACCGCATCGTCGGGCTTGTCCAGCAGGATCCGTACCTCTACTCAGGCACGATACTGGATAATGTGCGGCTGTTCAAGGATAATGTCTCACGGGAAGAAGTGATATGGGCCTGCAAGGCGGTTGGGGCACACGGTATGATTACACGATTGAAGCACGGGTACGACACGCGGCTGTCAGAGCGCGGAAGCGGGTTATCCGCCGGGGAGCGGCAATTGATTTCCTTTGCCCGCATTCTCGTGTTCCAGCCTCGCATCCTTATCCTGGATGAGGCGACTGCGCATCTCGATTCCCATACGGAGCGATTGATCCAACAAGCGCTAAGCGTCGTGTCGGAAGGAAGAACGACACTCGTCATTGCGCACAGATTGTCTACGATTCAACATGCGGATCGCATTATCGTCATGCGTCATGGGTGTGTCGTCGAGCAAGGCACGCATGAATCGCTAATTGCACAGGACGGATTCTATGCGGAGTTGGTTCATCATTCGCGTCCGATGAAGCTGCAGGCGCAGCATATGGGATAGTAAGAAGCACGATAGCAACCTCCGCCGAACATAATGTTTCGGGCGGAGGTTTTCTTATAAAGGTTGCCTATTTGCGAAGTTCAGCGAAACAGCGCTTCCCCGATGAAGCTTCCTTCCTGTGCGCCAGGCGGACAGGCAAACACAGCACTGGAGAGATGGGATGTGTATTTATTCAAGGCATCATGCTGCGCCAGAATGGAGAGCATGGGGATGAACTGATTTTTGATGCTTTGTTGAAAACTGATAAAAAGAAGACCGGCGTCCAAATCGCCACTGGTTGCATCAAGGCCGCGTGAGTAAGAGTAAGAGCGCCGCCACATCTTGGTTCCTGTACCGCGGGCAAGCCACACGTGTGAATCTGTCGGTATGTGGCGCATGGACACGGCATCAGCTTCATTTTTTTTGCCGAACGGGGCCCCGCTTTCTTTCTGACGGCCGAACGTTGCTTCTTGCTTCTGCAGTGCCGTTTGGTCCCATTCATCAATGAACATGCGAATTTTCCGGACGGCTAAATAGGTGCCCCCAGTCATCCATAATGGATTATTTGATGGTGAGGCCCATACATACCGCTCCATGGCTTGATCATTTTCAAGCTCGTTGTTTGCCGTACCGTCTTTAAATCCAAACAGGTTTCGTGGTGTCTGTCCATCAGGAGCACTCAAGAAACCTTCCTGTACCCAACGAATCTTCGCAGTGCCTTGGGCAACTCTGGCTAAGTTGCGTATCGCATGAAAACTTACGACCGGATCATCCGAGCAGGCTTGGATACACACATCGCCGCCCGATTCCTGCTCTGTCAAGGCGTCGCCAGGCATAGCTGGAATGTCAACGAGCTCATCCGGTTGTTTTGCGGCCAATCCGAAGCGGTCAACGCCGTCTTTGCGAAACAAAGTGGGGCCAAAACCAAACGTAATCGTAAGCTGTGCTGGGGGAAGTTCGTGCGTTTCCCCTGTGTCATCTGGCGGTGCAAGTCCTTCCAGATTAGCTTTTCCAACCGAATTTCCAGCCGTCATGTTTGCACTATAGTCGGTCCATGTTTTACATAATTGTTCTAATTTCATCCTGTCCGCATGTACGATGTCGAATGCGGCAAAACACATATATTTTTGCGGAGGTGTTGCAATCCCCGCTTGTTTTGTCCCGTAGAAGGGAATGGAGCCGGCAACGCTGGTTTGGCTCGTTTGATTATCCTTTGCTGCCGGGCTTGGTTCTTGGCTTGGGCTTGAACTTTTAAGGATACCGCTAAAAGACATAAAGGCCCCCATGCCGCCCATGCCTACAAACATTCCCGTACCCGCAGCGGCGCTTAATTTCAACAGCTCTCTGCGGCTCATTTTACTTTTGCCGGATTCATAGCGCTCTTGTTGCGGTTCCGGCGCTTTCTCGTTCTCAAGCTTCATGTTAACCCTCCTCATTGAACGGCCTCGGTCCCATGTTCAGGTTAGTTTATTAATCATTGCTATTCAATCAAAATGTGTTACAAATTCCCAACAAATGATGCCGAGGCTTTGAAATAAATGCACTAGGCCCTAATAGTAATGAACGCTCTAATCGGATTGTTCATTTTTTTGTGACATTTTATAGCTAGATAGAGTCATGTGCATCCGTCTGTGTTGTTTTACAATTTACTATGACATTAATCACATTTGTTTTGAAAAGGGGCGGGTTATATGAAAAAGTTAGCGAGTATTGCGATAAGCACCTTATTGTCATTGTCCATCGCCATTCCAGCGTTTGCGCATGACGGTTGGTCGCAGACGAACAGTCCGATCATTGGTGAAGGTGAAGTATCCTATGTTGAAATGATGCTGGGCAATCACTCCAACGAGCATCGCAGCTACCGCATCGCTGGACAGTGGAGCACTGACTCGTCCAAAGTGTACGTCATGAATCCGGCTGGGAAGAAGACGGATATTACCGACACGAGATTTTACACGGGTGAAGCGGCAACTGAAGAAGAGCCAGCGGTCAACAATTACTTCGTCTCTTCTTTTTCTGCGTCGAAGCCGGGAGCCTATATCGTATCGGTCGAAGGCGACAGCATCTTCAAACATGACGGGAAGGCAAGCCGCACGCTTCGCAGCGCGAAATCGTTCGTCGCCGTGATGGATATCCCTGTATTGAAGCGAGCATCGCTCCTGACGGGCTTCGAACGACAAGTGAGCCCGGATCGGGCGGAACTGGTTCCGCTCTTCAGTCCGGCGGCGGTCAGTCCGAATCAGGAAGTATCCGTACAGTTGATGCTGAAAGGCAAGCCGCTTGCCGATACGGAAGTATCCCTCATTCGCCGCAGCAATTCGGAAGCGAAGACGCTGAAGACAGACGCTAAAGGCACCATCTCGTTCAAGACAGGTCCTGCCGACTATTATTTGCTGCGCGCCAAGCCATCAATGAACGAGCAGGTCGAAGGCCAGTACGATTCGGTCAGCTACGAAGCGACGATGACCTTCATCGTGCAGAACGGTTCGATCCAGCTTCCTGGCCAATCGGCTACGGCACAGCCGCAAGTGTTCGTGAATGGCAAAGCTGTGTCTGATCAATCGTTCTCATTTGCAGACGGAATGTTGAAGGCAGATGCGGCTTGGGTCAAATCAACGCTCGGCGATGTGACAGGGAAAGGCCTCGTTTCTTTGCGTGAAGCAGCAGAGAAGACGGACACGGTGCTGGAATTTTTGCCGGCAGTTGGAACGAATCGGGCAGCCGTCCTTCTCTATACGAAGTAAGACAACGATGATTCAATCCTGCAGAGGCCGTTGGAGTTCCAACGGCTTTTGTATTCCAAGTGTGAATAAACTTTGGTGTGAAAGGGGGATGACACAATGACAATGTTGAACAAAGCGGCGAAGCTTGCACTTCTATTTTTGATCTTTCTTATTCCGTTTGTTCTCTTGCCGCAGCCTGCTTCCGCTCATGCCAACATGGCATCATCCTCACCGCTCTCGAATTCGGAATTGACTGATTCGCCGACAGAAATCCGGATTACGTACACGGAAGGCATCGACGCGGATCTGAGCTCGATGACCTTATGGAATACGGATGGCGCAGAGATAGCAGGCGAGGTCAAGAGTGACGGGGAGAAGACGCTGGTGAAGTCGATTTCGTCCTTGCCGAACGGGATTTATAAAGTGAAATGGCAAGTGCTGTCGGTTGACACCCATGTCACGGAAGGTTCCTTCGAATTTGCTGTTGGCGTGAAGCTGAAGCAGTCAGGGCCAGCTGCAACGAAATCGTTGGATGACGATGAGCCGGCGTCCGCGACAGAGAACAAGACGACGACCCCAGCCAAGCCTGAGAAGAATGGCAGCACGAATGGAACGAAGCACGCCGACAGCTCCGCTAATCAGCCAGTGAACAAAGATTCCGGTAAGGGGAAGCCCAATTCGCAGCCAGAGTCCCCCCAGTCTGGCGGCGCTTCGAAAGTGGACAAAACGGCTGCCGGTACCACTGGGCAGAAGGAGAACCCCCCCTCAACTGAATCGCAGTTTAAAGCTGAGCAGAAGGTGAGCGATCCGCCGCGTCAGGAGAAGCGTGACGACACGAGTGAGCCGGATAGCGCAGCGCAGTCCGGGAAGGAGAAAGAGGCCGCGCTAGCCGCACCGGATGCATCGCCTCAGGCAGGGGCAGGAGAGAAAGATCAATCCGGCGCCGCTGCGCCAGCTTCCCCGGTTCAAGCAGAGAAAGCGCCAGCGGGAGCGGGTAACGAAGCAAATCCCGACCAGGGAGAAGTTGATCATAGCCATCATCATGACCATGGAGCTGAAGCAGCTGCGTCAGCAAGCGAGGCAGCAGCCGATCATGCAGACCATAATCATGGCAACGGTAATCTTGATGGATGGAATGCGTTGATTCGCATCATCAATATCGTCGTGACGGTGTTGCTATTCGCCATATTGTATTATCGCATGATGTTAGCGGACGGAGTGAACGAGCGCTTTCCGGCATTCCATCGCGCCATGAAGCGTCTATGCAAAGGGATAACGATTAGCGCAGTTATATTGTTTGCAGCTACTTATGCAGCACATATGCTGCTCATTGCGCAGCAGCTAAGCAGCGGCAGGGCGGATACATCTGCTGCATCAACTGCGTTAACGCTTGCCTTGTCAACCCGGGTTGGCTTGGCGGATGGCGCGCGAGTGCTGCTTGCCGCATTGCTCGCCCTCATGATGCTGTTCAAGAACGGCGCAACGGTGCTCAACAAAGTGGTGCAGTTGCTCATCCTGCTCGGAATTGCCTTAACCTTTCCGCTTACGGGACATGCGGTGGCATCCGATTCAGGGCTATTGTCTTTCCTGACGGTCGTCTCTCATACGCTCCATATTGTTACCGCATCGATCTGGTTCGGTGGGCTGTTAGGTATGGGGATGCTAACGGCAAGCTGGCGGCGTAACCAGCTCGGCGCGGAACATGTTCATGAGATCAACGGGCAGTGGAGGCGTTTTTCCCGGGCAGCCTTGCCGCTTACCGTGCTGACGGTAGTGACAGGAATCATACTCGCTGCGATGCGGTTAGGGACATGGTCTGCTTTCATTTCGTCATCATACGGGCAAATCTTGCTCGTCAAAAGCGGACTCTTTCTCCTCATCCTCATCATTGCGGCATTTCACCGCTATTACTGGCTGCCCCGGTTCGCGAAGCATAGCGGTGAGGCGCACCTGCTGCGTCAATTCCTGATTGGTGTGCAGGTGGAAATCGCAGTCGGAATTGCGGTATTTATCGTGGCAGGTATGCTGTCGACCAGTCCGCCACCCGGCATGTGATCATTGATCAATTGAATTCAATACAAGCTCATATTTCCTCCTTCGAATGCAATGACGATGATGTTAGCGTCAGCGGCGTTCGGGGGAGGATTTTTTTATAATTAAGGAATGTTTAAGTTCTGTGAATCGCTAAAGCGAAACCATACATTCCTTGTGGCAATAAAACCTATTTCTAAACGCGGTCGCCCATCTTCGAAAGGCCGCGATAGAGGATTTTCACTGGTCATATTTAATGAAAGTAAATATTAAATTAGAATGATTATTGATTAAATACAATTACTATGTTAAATTAATATCATATGAGTGATTCTTATTATCATTACTTAGCGCGCTTCGGGGCTTTGATTTGAGCCGTTTGAGCTGATGAAGGTATGGCTGTTGCAACTTATACCGATGATAACAGTAGGCCGTATGATACTAAATGATTCATTAGCATTCTCGATGATTGATCGCTGAACCGATCAGTCATGCCGGTTCATATACTGGAGCTGGTGGATGATACGTTGTTGGTGAGCTCTTGAAAGGAGCGGCCATGCGGTGCATGATAACGATGGCATTTTTGATTTCGTGAATAACATTTCCACAGGAAAGGAATGGGGCCCTTGAATAATCGGCACATGATAACGTTTATGAAAAAAAAGCGTGAAAGCAAGCCAATGCATATGACGCAGCAGAGAGAGGCGGTTTTATCTTGCATCAATCAAGCCGTGTCCCCAAAGACCGCAATGGAAATCTATATTGCTCTGAAGTCGGATATGACACGCATTTCTCTCTCCACCGTCTATTGCAGCTTAAAATATTTCGTCAAGAACAACATCGTACGTGAATTGGACGATGACGGGCTATCCAAACGATATGAATACACTGGCAGCATCTACCGGGAAGCTTGAACTGATCACGATATAACTGAATGACGATATGAGTATAAAGCCCTTTGCAGATCCATCTGCAGAGGGCTTCTCTGTGTGTAGCGGACGCAGGTTATTTTCGGAGATAACGTCTTATGGTGCTTCGGAGGTACAATGAAGCGCATGACCATATAACCAATGACACAGCAGATGACGGCCAGCAGCGCACGTTCCTCCAAATAAAGGTTGAAATGGTTGTTCGGTACCATGAGGCAGCAAAGATTTCATAGCTTAGCGGTTGTGGTATATTAAGGAAAGAAGCTCTGTGACAAGTAAGGGGAAATTGGTTTGAAATCTAGTAGGATTGAAGCATTTAAAACGCAAGTCGAGCTCACGCTCCTTCTTGAGCTTGATATCCGCAGCCATAACGAGAACGACCCTGTCGAGGTGAAAGCTGTGCCAGACAACTGGACAGTAATGGGGAGCGGGAATTATGCCGTTGTGTTTGCGCATGCTGATTTTCCAAATCTAGTTGTGAAGGTATACGCGCAAGGCCGCCCGGGTTTGCAGGATGAAGCGGAGGTATATCGGCGCTTGGGCCGTCATCCTTCTTTTTCGGAATGCTATTATGTGGGTGAAGCTTATTTGATCATGAAGCGAATGCCAGGCTATACGTTATATGATTGCTTGCTGACAGGAATCCCGATACCGCCTTCCGTTATACGCGATGTCGATGAAGCTCTCGCTTACGCGATGAAGAAAGGCATGTCTCCGCGCGACATTCACGGGAAGAACGTCATGAATGATAACGGCAAAGGCTATGTCGTGGATGTGTCCGACTTTCTGCTGCGGGGGAGCGACGGGATATGGGAGGATTTCAAACGCGCTTATCATTGGCTGTACAAGCCGGTATTAATGCGTTGGACGCTGCCCTTGCCTGCAAGTCTGCTGGAGTGGTGCCGCAAAGGGTATCGCTTCTACCGCAGAAGCCGGAAGAAGTAGGATTTATCCATTTTCAAATGACAGGTGCTATTCCCCTTGACAATGGAGGAGGGGGAACGCTACGCTCAGATCATGAGCAAAGTGAAAGCGTTTTATAGTCCAGTATTCAAAGCAGAGAAGGAGTCACTTCCCATGAGCGGAGCTTTCCAGGATTATCGTTTGATGTATGACGAGCCTTCTAGTGGCGCGGGGCGATCTGGCATAGACGCATGGAATGCCGAGCTTCCAATTGGCAACGGAAGGATGGGCGCCATGGTGTACGGCGACACTCCGGTGGAACGGCTGCAGCTGAACGAGGAATCGATCTGGGCGGGGCCTCCGCTGCCTGATCACCTTCCAGGTGCGACGACGGCGATTGCCGAAGCGCGAGAACTGCTGTTTCAGAACAAGGTGGAGGAAGCGGAACGCATCGTCAAGGAAAGGGTGCTCCTTCCGCATACGGGACCGCGCAGTTATCAGCCGTTCGGAGAGCTGTGGCTTGAAGATATAAATGCACAGGTCGTTGAGGCAACGACAGCGGGTGAAGGAGAACGGTCCGACTATCGCCGCGAGCTTGATCTGGATACGGCCATTGCCACGGTCGAATACGTGCGAGCTGGAGTCGCTCACCGCCGCGAAATGTTCGTGTCGGCTACGGATCAGGTGCTCGTGCTGTATTGGAGCGTCGACAAGCGGCAGTCCCTCTCTTGCAAGTTATCGCTAACCCGAGATGGAAGCGCACGGATTGAAGCGATCGGAACCGATGGGCTTCTGCTGACAGGACAAGCGGAACATCGCGGGACGCATGCGGGAGTCTGCTTCGCTGGATGCGTCAAGGCGGTACCTCAAGGCGGGCATGTTCAGGCTGACGGGGAGTCGCTAATCATTCGCGACGTGGATTCGCTTACCGCTTACGTTGCCATCCGCACCTGCCTGCAGCTTGGGCGAGTGGGGTGGTGTCGGGCTTGCGTGCGCGGGGCGGATTCGAAGTCGATATCGAATGGAAGCAGAATCGTCTGACCCGCTGCCGTATACGTTCTTTGCTCGGACGGAGCGTGACGCTGAGATACGGCACGGCAGAGCGTGTATGTGAGACAAAAGCTGGCGGTTACGTGGAATGGGATGGCTGTTGAATAAACGCCCCGCCCTTTGTTATGATGGACTCGGTATAAGCAATCCCAAATCCTACAATTCTATGGATCAGGTTCTTCCGGCTTGTTCCACCTGTTGGAGGAAGTGAAGATGGGCCGTATGCAGCCGGAACGAACGACAGCGAAAGGATCGAATGGACAATGTCAATAGAGAAACAGCAATCCGCGCCCTGTAATACGTGGGATAAACAGACGATCGTCGTGCACGATTGCCATGATGAACGTCATTACGGCGCAGTGACGATGCCGCTGTATCAGAACAGCTTGTTCACATTCCCGTGTCATGAAGAATTTTATGAGGCGCTTGATTCTCCGCTTCATTATCATCTATATTCGCGGGGGAACAATCCGAGCGTCAATGAGCTGGAACGGCGGCTGGCGATGCTTGAAGGCGGAGAAGCAGCGCGCTGCTTCGCTTCGGGAATGGCGGCGATCTCCGCATCTATCATGTCCGCTGTCAAAGCGGGCGACCACGTCATTTGCGTGGAAAGTGTGTATGGGCCGACGCGGCAATTTCTGAGCAGCTACTTGCTGCGCTTCGGCATTGAAACGACGTTCGTAGACGGGGAGAGCATGGCGAGCATTGAAGCGGCTGTGCGTCCGAACACGACGCTGCTTTTTCTGGAAAGCCCGACGAGCATGACGATTCGTCTCCAGGACCTGCGCGCCTGCGGAGAACTCGCGCAGCGAATTGGCGCGACTACGATTATTGACAACACCTGGGCGACGCCGATCTATCAGAACCCGCTGGCGCTTGGTATCGATTTGGTCGTGCACTCCTTGACCAAATATGTAGGCGGACACAGTGATATTATGGGGGGCGTCATCATCGGCTCTAAGGAACGGCTCGAACGGATTGGTCAAGAGGAATTTCTGCTGTACGGCGGCATCATGACGCCGCAGACCGCTTGCATGGCGATGCGCGGGCTGCGCACGCTGCCGCTGCGGATGGAGCGGCTCGGGCAGAATGGACGCCAAGTTGCTGCATATTTGGAGCAGCTTCCGTTCGTGAAGCGCGTCAATCACCCGGGTCTGCCAAGCTACCCGCAATACGAGCTGGCTCAGCGGCAGATGAGCGGGTGCGGCAGCTTGTTCTCCTTCGAGGCGGCGCTTCCGGTTGAGCAATTGCAGGCGTGGGCGGACCGATTGGAATTTTTCCGCATTGGCGTTAGCTGGGGCGGCTATGAGAGCTTGGTGCAGGTCGTGCGTCCGGAAGCCTCGGACGAGAGCGAACCACTCGTGCTGGTGCGCTTGTATGTCGGACTGGAAGATCCGAACCTGCTGATCGGGGACATGAGCCGTTCTTTTCAGGCGCTTGAACAGTAAGGAATGAACGAGGCCACAAGTTCGGCGATGTCAGTAAGGAATACTGCCCTTTGAATGTGAATGAGCGAGAAATTGCAAGTAAGTGAGCAAGGATAAGGCTGCGGATCCGAAGCGGGATCGGCGGCCTTTTTGACCATTAAGGCACCTCTAAACGCGTTCGCTCATCTTCGGAAAGCCTCAATAGAAATTTTTTCATGACTGTTCCATCGCTTGCTTCACTCTCCCCTTTAATCAGAATAGCAGCTCTCCTTTCCCTTTCAAATGAGAATAGGTTGACAGTCTTTTTCGTACAATAGCTTCTCTCTCCCATACAGTCAGGGGGGATGACTGAGATAAGGGGACATGCCGTTTCGTGAAAGATATTAATTCCCGAGGGGGTCAATCTTGATTGCAGTGAATATAGAGTGGTTCATTGATGGGCGCCTCCTGATGGACGGGAACTAGAGTTGAACATAGCGTGCAGCATTCTGATGGACGGGAACTAGAGTTGAACATAGGCGTGCAGCATTCTGATGGACGAGAACCAGAGTTGAACATAGGCGTGCAGCATTCTGATGGAAGAGAACCAGAGGCGAACATAGTCTTGTTGCATTCTGAAGGAAGGGGAGAATGAAGCAAAGGGTCGGATGCAGCGAATCCTCTTCAGTCTGGACGCTTCACTATACGAACATAACAGTTCGTACATGATGAAGAATCAATGTCTATTTAACATATCGACGTTAGCGATAGAACATATCATCTGTCTCTAAGCGCGGTCGCTCATCTTCGAAATGCCTCAATAGAGGTTTTCTCATGTGCCTGCTATCAGAGATTCAGGTGGACAGGAGGTAAAAGTTATTTTAAAATGAGCTAAAAATTTCAATGCTGTGCTACGATATAACACATTGAAAGCGTTTGCTTATCGTGAAATATAGACGCTTCTGGGGAGGGAGGGCTGCGAAATGTACAAGCTGCTGCTTGTGGATGATGAAGAAGACGTGCGCGAAGGATTGCTGCGTGAAATCGAATGGAGCGGTTGCGGCTACGAGGTAATTGGCACCGCTGAGAACGGACGGGAAGCGATCGAAGCGGTGGATAAGCTGCGGCCGGACGTCGTGGTGACTGATATACAAATGCCTTTTCTGAATGGTCTGCAGCTGTCGGAAGGGATACGAGAGCAGTTCCCTACGATCAAAATCATTATTTTGACGGGCTATGACGAGTTCGAATATGCGCAAAAGGCGGTCAAGCTGCATATCGACGAATATGTGCTTAAGCCGTTTTCTTCCCAGGAGCTGATTGATGTGCTGCTCAAGGTCAAGACCAGCATGGACGAGGAGCAGGCTCAGCGAGAAAACGTACACGTGCTGCAGGAGCACTATCGCAGCAGTCTTCCCGTCTTGAAGGAAGTGTTCCTCGCATCGCTTTTCACGCGCAAAGTGAACCGTAAGGAGATCGATGAGAAATCCAGAATCTATGATTTGCCACTCTGCGGCAGTCAGTTCATGCTGTCGGTAATCAGTCTTGACATCCCGTGCTCATTGCTATCGAATCGAAAAGAAGAAGAGCCGTCTTTACAGCCATTTATACAGCAGTCTCCACAGAGGGACGCTGGGGTACCGCAGCATGCGCTGTCACTCAAGGACACGGGGGATTCCCGGCTGCAGCTGTTCGCGGTGTATAACATCGCCGAAGAAATTGTGCATAAGCATGAGCTTGGATTCGTGATGATTCATAACGAAGAAGTCGTGCTCATAAGCTGCGATGAATCGCCTGATATGGAGCCAATCCGTCAGCGGACGCTCCTTGTTCTGGAGGAAATACGGCAAAGCGTGGAACGATATTTGCGATTTTCAGTAACGGCGGGAGCCGGCACCGTCATTCATACGTTGGAAGAGGCGCCTTATGCGTACAATGCTGCGATCGCCGCGCTCGATTACCGCGTCATTCTCGGCAGTAACCGAGTCATTTGCATCGATGATGTGGAGATGCGCATGGTGGAGAAGCTGTGCTTCGATCATTGGAAGGAAGAGGCGCTCATCCGCTGCTTGAAGGTGGGGACGGCGGAGGAACTAAGGGGGATGCTCGATTCTCTTTTTCAAGGGCTGATGGAGGCTCATATTTCAGTCAAGGATTTTCAGATTTATGTAATGGAGATGCTCATCGCCCTGATGAAGGTCGCGCGGGATGCGGGCCAAGCAGCGGATACGGCCGTCGGCGATGAGCTAGCCTCGTTCGAGCGGATTCGGGAATTCCGCCATATGGAGGAGGCGAAGCAGTGGGTGCTCCAGCTGTGCACTCGGCTCATGCATCATATTGCGGCAGATCGGCAGACCTCGTATAAGAAGCTCGTGCAGGAAGCGACGTCGTTTGTCGAAGCCAATTATGAGAACAGCGATTTGTCCATCACGATGGTATGCGGGCATCTTCATATTAGCGCCGGGTATTTCAGCAGTATTTTCAAAAAGGAAACGAAGATGACGTTCATCAACTATTTACTGCAGCTGCGCATGGAAAAGGCGAAGCAGTATTTGCGCTCGACCGATTGGAAGACGTTCGAAATTGCGGAGCAAGTAGGGTATAGCGATCCGAATTATTTCAGCTACTCCTTTAAAAAATACGCGGGGCTATCGCCCAAAGAATATCGCAGCCGAGCAGATGAAGGCTGATCCGGGATCTGTCGCGCAGGAAAAGTGGAGGATGGGATGAAGTGGAGACAAATGCGAAGCATTCAGTTTATCATTGCGGCTTCATTCACGCTAATTACCATCATTGTGATGCTGTTCGTGAGCTTTGTCGTCTATGACAAATTTGCCAATACAGCGGAACAGAATGCTGTGCTGAACAATCAGCAAATCATTGATCAGGTGAAGTTCAATTTGGAATCATACGTGAGCGGAATCGGCGCCTTTTTTGAAATCATTGACGATCGCCTGAACAGAAGCGGCGGCTTGCCTGTGAAGGAGCTGCAGGAACAGCTCGACACGATCCGGATGACGCGCGACGATGTTGTAAGCATGGCCATTTTTACGATCGACGGGCAGCTCATTCAAAGCATCCCATCGCAGATGCAGCGCCGCAATACCAGCTTGACCGAACAGAGCTGGTTCACAGCTGCCGTTCAAGCGCCAGAGCAGTTGTCCTATTCGCCCCCCCACATTCAGAATCTGTTCGAAGGCACGTATAAATGGGTCGTCTCGTTGAGCAAAGGAATGACGTATCACAGGTCTGGCATAGGGGAAAAAGGGATTCTGCTGATCGACGTCAACTTCAAGACCATTGACGATCTGTGCCAGCGGGTTACGCTAGGCGGCAAAGGATATGTCTATTTGATCGACTCGATGGGGAACCTGGTCTATCATCCGCAGCAGCAGTTAATCTACAATGGGCTGAAGTATGAAAATGTGGAGCAGGTGCTCAAATATACTTACGGCAGCTATATCGACCGCTCAGGCGGGGTGGAGCGGCTTATTACGGTTAAAACCGTTAATCCGCTTGGTTGGAAGGTTGTCGGCGTGTCCTATATGGACGAGCTCGTAACGACACAGCAGGAAATCGGCGGATTTTTATTTTGGCTGCTTGCCGCCGTACTCGGCTTCGTGCTCATCGTCTCCTTCGTGCTGTCCGCTCGTATCTCTCATCCGATCAAGCGATTAGAACGAACGATGAGACTGGTGGAAAAAGGCGTGTTCAGCGTGCATATGGAGATGAGCGGCGCCGAAGAGGTCAAGCAGCTGACGAGCCGGTTCAACCTAATGGTGGCCCGCATTCATCAGCTCATGGATCAGATTATCGTGGAGCAGGAGACGAAGCGCAAGAACGAACTAGACATATTGCAGGCGCAGATTCACCCCCACTTCTTGTATAATACGCTCAATTCCGTCGTTCGCTTGGCGGGGAGCGGGCGCACGGACGATGTCGTGACGATGATTTCGTCGTTGTCGAAATTTTTCCGCATCAGCTTGAGCAAAGGCCAGCATATTATTTCGGTGCAGGAAGAGCTGGAGCATGTAAAGCACTACTTGATTATTCAAAATATTCGGTTTAAGCATCAATTTTCGTATGAGATTGAAGCGGAGGAGCGCATATTGAATAGCCGCACCCTGAAGCTCATACTGCAGCCGATCGTAGAAAATGCCATTCAGCATGGCATCGAAGGCAGCGCTGACGAAGGCTGCATTCGCATTTCGGCGCGGGAGGTTGACGGTAAGCTGCGCTTTAAAGTCAGCGACAACGGAGCGGGTATCCCGCCGCCGCGCCTTGAAGCTATTCAAGCGGGACGAGTCGAGAGCCGACAGGGATCTGGTGTAGGACTGGGCAACGTTAAGGAGCGATTGCAGTTGTATTACGGTTTAGCTTATGGTCTGGAGATCGAAAGCCAACCGGACGTGGGGACGGCGGTTACGATGTGGCTGCCGCTGGAGCGCGAAGACGAGTCATGAGGAAGGAGAAGATGAGATGCTTAGTTCATACGCTGGACAGGGGCGCGGATTAAAGGTGAAGCTGCTGCGCGCCATCGTACTGCTGCTCATCATCATGCCCCTTGCTCTCAATACGGCTTGCTCCGGTAACGGCATTATTGAAATCTCTGAGCCGGAGCAGCGTAATTTCGCGCTCGTCGTCAAGATGCTGAACGACGATTATTGGAATACGGTTCGTATGGGGGCAGAGGCGGCAGCCAAAGAATTCAACGTAAAAATTACATTTCTCGCACCTGAGCATGAGAAGGACGTCCAGCAGCAGGTGGAATATACGGAGCAAGCGCTAAAGCTGGGTGTGGATGCGCTCATTCTCGCTGCTAGCGATTACATGGCGCTCGGGCAGGTTGTGGACCAAGCGAGCTATTATAACATACCCGTTATCTCCATTGATTCCGAGGTCGGCTCCACGAAGGTACAGAGTTACATCGGTACGAATTCCTATCAAATGGGGCGGACAGCCGGGCAGGAGCTCGTCAAGCTGATGAATGGCAGAGGCAAAGTCGGCGTTATGAGCTTTATTCAAGGCGCGCATAATGCCGAGCAGCGCGAGGAGGGATTGATGGACTTGTTCTCCCGGTATGACGGAATTGAAGTGGCAGAGAAAGCGTATTGCTACTCGGATCCAGATCTTGCGTACGAGTTGACGCTTCGCATGCTGGCGAAGCATCCGGATCTGGAAGGCATCGTGGCGCTTAATTCGATCTCCTCTCTCGGTGTGGCGCGGGCCGTCAAGGACGCGGATGCCGGTCGGGCGATAAGAGTGGTTACCATCGACAGCACGCCTGAGCTTATGGGGTACCTGCAAGATGAGGTCATTGGGGCTGCCGTCGTACAGAACCCGTTTGCGATGGGGTATCTCGGCGTAAAATATGCGGCGGACGCGCTGCAGGGCTCCGATATACCGGAACGGGTGGAGACGGATGCGAAGGTGATTGATTTAAATAATATGTTCTGGCCGGAAAATCAGAAGCTGTTGTTCCCCTTCGTGAAATAATATGCATCAAGCAGTTTGGCGGCAGCAAAATGAGGGATATTCCGATAGTATGGAGATAAGTGGGGTGCAGATGGAATGGCGAAGCAGGGGGGGGGCATGCTGAATCTCGTGTATCGAAAAATACCTCCTCAATATGCTAAGTGTTGTAATTTTATGTTGTAATTATAACCAAAACAGCCAGCCTTCGAGATGATTATAAACGAATTGGCGGATAATTTTAAAATAAAAAATTATATTTTGAAATGGTATTTGAAAAAATATTTCGTTTGCGTATAATAAAGCTAAACCGCCTAGAACCTTCCTCAAAAGTCTGTCACAGCATTTGAACAGCGGCAATTGAACCCTTCCCAGAACTCCTCGATATGTTGGAAATCCCGTAAATCAATCATTATTAGACACTTCTGCAAACTGCACCTAATCGAAACAAGACTCATTCCTTATCGAACATCACTATTTTGTTATATCTGCCATCCGTCACTAGAAGGGAGAGAGCGCGATGAGATTTTCATTGGCAGGCAAACCGGTACATATCATTATAGGCTTGATGTCCGGCACGTCGTTGGACGGAATTGATGCCGCCATCGTCCAGGTACGAGGGTGCGGAATGGATGCGAAGGCCGAACTGCTCGCCTTTCATTGCATCGAATACGAGCAGGAGCTGCGGGGGCGATTAAAGGCGCTGTGCAGCAACGAACATTCCCGCGTCGCAGACCTATGTGTGATGAATGCTTACTTAGGGCGGCGATTTGCCGAAGCTGCGCTGGAAGCGGCTGCATCTGCAGGGATCGCGCTGGATGATATCGACTTTATCAGCTCGCATGGGCAAACCGTTTGGCATCAACCGACAGTACTTGATGATAATCCCTATTTTATGCCGTCGACACTGCAGATCGGCGACTTGTCCGTAATCGCGAAGCTGTCCGGCAAACCCGTCGTTGGAGATTACCGTCCGGCCGATATGGCGGTAGGCGGCCAAGGAGCCCCTTTGACGCCTTATGCGGATTATATTTTTTTTCGGCATGACGACATCGGCAGAATTGTGCAGAACATCGGGGGGATCGGGAACTGTACCATACTTCCGGCGGGAGCGTCATCTGATGCAGTCACCGCTTTTGATACCGGACCTGGCAACATGCTGATCGATCAAGCGGTCTACCAGTTATCAGACGGAGTGCTCCACTATGATCGCAATGGGGAGTGGGCAGCGCAAGGGCGGGTGAACGAAGAGCTGCTTGCGGAGATGCTAGCCCATCCATACTTCCACCTGGAGCCGGTGAAGACGACCGGCAGGGAAATGTTCGGCAGTGAGTATGCCGCGAAATGGATCGCAGAAGGACTCCATCGGCAGTTGTCTGCCGAGGATATCATCGCCACATTCACGTCATTGACGGTACGCTCGATTGCATGCGCTTACCGCGAGTTCGTCTTCGGCCAGCACTCCGTTAGCGAAGTGATCGTGAGCGGCGGCGGAGCCAAGAACTTGACGCTGATGGGCTGGCTGGCAGCGGAACTGCCGGAGCAGAAGGTGATGGCATCCGATGAAATGGGCATGCCGGGCGATGCGAAAGAGGCGGTTGCCTTTGCGCTATTGGCGAACGATTTCGTGCATGGCGTCACGAACAACCTGCCTGCCGTGACCGGAGCGGCGAGCCCAACTGTCATGGGGAAGCTGGCGCTGCCATAATTGTCGATTGAGAGAGGAGGATATAGAGATGAACGAGAGGGAACAACGAGTGATGGGATGGCCGCAAAGCGTTGTCCTACAGCGAAATGAAAGCGATTGCTTGTCTTGAAGGGGCCTATTCTGCCAGACGGAGCGGAGAGATTGGGCCTAAGCGGCACTGCTCTGCAAGCGGCTTGGGCGCTTCTCGACCATGCGGTCGCGCAGCAGAACATCCCCGGCGGCGTTGCGCTTGTCGCACGGAACGGGCATTTTACCACTTATGCGTCAGGCCATGCTGTGATGGGCAACGGTGTTGCGATACCAGCTTCTGCCGACACCCTCTATGATTGTGCTTCGCTAACGAAGGTCGTCGTCACGCTGCCACTGATTCTGATGTTGTCGGATCAAGGGAAGCTCGGACTCGATGATCTAGTTGCCGCTTATGTGCCGGAATTCGGGCAATCCGGCAAGCACGCGGTTACCATCCGCCAGCTGCTGTCGCATACTTCGGGATTGGCTGCGCACTGGGATCTGTACTCGCACGGATGGACGCCGAACGAAATGTTCGCTTGCATCTGCCGGATGAAGCCGGCACACGTCCCGGGCACCCGCTGCGTATACAGCTGCTTGGGCTATATCGTGCTTGGCCGGATAGCGGAACGGCTTCTGGGCGAGCCGTTCGCTCAGGCCGCTGAACGCTTGCTGTTCCGGCCGCTCGGAATGTCAGCCAGCTGCTTCAACCCGCCATGCGAATGGCGCCCGCGCATCGCCGCGACCGAGTATGACCCGGCGCTGGGCGGGTTCCGGTGGGGCCGCGTGCATGACGAGAATGCGCATGCGTTCGGCGGGGTCAGCGGCAATGCAGGGCTGTTCGCCACCGCAGACGACTTGGCGCGGTACGCGCAGATGTGGCTCGTCAGCGCCAACGCAGGTGTCGAAAAAGGAGACACCGTTGCAGCCACGACGCACGCCCATACGGGGCAAGCCAATGCGCTGCTCTCGCCGTCCGCGGTCCGTCAAGCCCTCAGCAGCCATACGCCCCGTATCCGGGGGGCCCATCGGGGGCTTGGATGGGTGCTGAAGGACGACCCTGCAGATGTGACGGGCAACGGACTTTCGCGAAGCAGCTATGGACATACCGGATTCACGGGCACGAGCCTCTGGATCGATCCCGAGCGCGATCTTGTCGTTGTCCTGCTGACGAATCGGGTTCATTTCGGACGCGACATATCTATTGCGAAGTTGCGCCATGACATCCATCAAGCAGTCGCAGCGGCAATACGAGATTAGAACTCGTCTAACGCAAACGTCCGTGCTCTTTATGCAAACCATTATGAAGCATTGACTCTGAGCGGATGTGGAAAAAATTTATAGAATAGGTTGAACACGGACGCCTGCAGCGGGTGCAGCATTTGAAGTGATGGCGCCAACGCCGCCGATGCACTACAATAGGAAGATGAAGGAGGGATGGCGAATGAACGGAGGATTAGTGCGGCTGCGGGAAATTTTGGACGATATTACGCCATCCGAACGCAAAGTCGCCGAATTCATCTTACAGCATCCAGCGGATATGATTGGGATGTCCATTGCGGAGCTTGCTCGTCAGAGCGGGGGAAGTCAAGCGGCGGTCATACGGTTGTGCAAGTCGATGGGATTCAAAGGGTACCAAGAGCTGATGCTGAAGGTTGCCGGCGACTTGCAGGAAGGCAAGGAACCCCAAGGTTATCAGGAAATCCGGCCTCACGATTCGGTGGAGACGATTATTCAGAACGTATCGAACAACAACATTCAATCGATTCGTGATACGGTCAAAATATTGGACGCCGCTATGGTTACGATGGCGGTGGAAGCAATGCACCAGGCGGAACGGCTGTATTTTTTTGGCTTAGGGGCCTCGAACCTGATTGCGCAGGATGCGCAGCACAAATTTTTACGGATTAACAAGACAAGCTTTTCGTATACCGATCCGCATTTACAGCTGACCTCCGCAGTCATGCTCACGTCGCAGGACGCGGCTATCGGCATTTCATATTCGGGGGAAACGGAATACGCCATTGCCAGCCTTAAAGCAGCTCGCGAAGCAGGTGCAACCACGATTAGCATTACGAAATACGGACACTCTACCTTAAGTGCGATTGCGGATATTCCGCTCTTCATTTCCTCGACAGAGAACGAAATCCGTAGCGGAGCGATGGCGTCCCGTATTACCCAGCTCAATATTATCGATATTCTCTATCTGGGGGTGGCGAGCCGGAATTACGACAATTCAGTCACCTATTTGGAGAAGAGCCGCGCCATTATTCACGATGTGAAAGGTCAACGGTAATGACCTGAAGCGTCCGAGAAATAATGAGAGCGGACAATTGAAACGGAATAACGATTGGAGCTCAGCTCCTTGATCCTTGATGCGCCCGACAGGTGTATCAAGGATTTTTTTCGCCTTGGAGCCGTAACTTTATCCTTTTCGAAGAAAGTATGCCTGTTCAAACCCTTGCCTCACTCTCCCTCTCATTCAGAATGGCAGTCCCTTCTCTTTCACACGAAAACATGTTGTCGGGCTTCTGTGCTAAGGCCCTTAGCTCTACTCTCCCATACAGTCAGTAGGGATAACGTCGAGGAAAAATAAGGTTTATGCTGTTTCATATACCATAAAGGGGTGCTCCTGATGAAAGTGAACCAGAGGTCCTCATGCGTACTGCCCTCGTTCCCGATGGAAAATAAGCAGGGGCGTCCTTAGGGGTGTGCTGCCTTCCCGATGGAAGAGAATCAGAGACGTCCTTAGAAGTACCGCCTCATTCCTGATGGAAGGGGAGAATGAAGCAAAGCGGCTGATGTAGCGAATCACCGTCAGTCCGTCAGTCTGAACGCGCTACGGCACGAGTGCGCATTTTCGATTTCGATAATTATGGTACGCCTCAATAGAGGTTTTCTCATCAAGATGTGAGGATTTCAATAGAAATGATGAGGATTTTCTGTTCTTTATGAACGATGTCTCCGTCATAATAATTTCATAGCCTTATTCATGCTTTACAACAAAAGGGAGGTTGTTAGGAATGAAGAAATGGACAGCAATGCTGCTTTTCTGCGTTATGCTAACGGTTGCGGGCTGCTCTTCCGGTTCGTCGGGTGCGGGAGGCGGCAATTCGGGCGGATCCGGCACCGAGCCGAATATCGGGGTTGCGATTTATAAGTTCGACGATACATTCATGACCGGGGTGCGCAATGCAATTACGGAAGCGGCAAAGGGCAAGGCGAAGGTCGATATCGTAGACAGCCAAAATTCACAACCGACCCAAAACGACAAGATTGATTTGTTCATTACGAAAAAAGTGGATGCGCTTGTAGTCAATCCGGTCGATCGAACCGCGGCTGGAGTCATTATCGACAAGGCGAAGGCGGCCGACATTCCGGTCGTATTTCTGAACCGTGAACCGCTGCCGGAAGATATGAAGAAGTGGGATAAAGTGTATTATGTCGGCGCTAAGGCCGAAGAATCAGGCACTATTTCAGGCCAGCTCCTCGTCGATTATTGGAAGGCCAATCCAGACGCGGATAAGAACAAGGACGGCGTGCTTCAATACGTCATGCTGAAGGGGGAGCCGGGTCATCAAGATGCGGAACTGCGCACGAAGTACTCCGTCCAGGCGCTTGAGGATGCAGGCATTAAGGTGGAGAAGGTGGCGGAAGACACCGGCATGTGGGACCGCGTAAAAGGCCAAGAGAAAATGGCGGCGTTCCTTGCCGCTCATGGCGACAAAATTGAAGCGGTGCTTGCGAACAACGATGACATGGCGCTTGGCGCAATTGAGGCGCTGAAGGCCTCGGGATATTTTACGGGTGATAAGAAGATGCCGGTCGTCGGCGTCGATGCGACCGCTCCGGCGCTCCAAGCGCTCAAGGATGGCACGATGCTTGGCACGGTGCTGAACGACGCGAAGAACCAAGGGAAAGCGGCGCTGGGACTGGCCGCTGTATTGGCGAAGGGGGAAGTGCCGAACAAAGACAATAGCGGATATGATCTGACGGACGGCAAGTTCGTCTGGATTCCGTATAAAAAGATTACGAAGGACAACATCGATGACGCGCAATAGACGTTTGATAGCAAACGAATATACGTAATTAACGGCATGGGGCTCGGGTGCTCGAGCGCTAAGGGGCCCCTGTTGCTGTGCCAAAAGTAGAATCGTTATGAGCAGATTGCAGCTTTCTTGAAGCAAGGGGGTTCCCAGATGAATACTCAACCCTATTTATTGGAAATGAGCAACATCTCTAAGCAATTTCCGGGGGTAAAGGCGCTTGACCAAGTTACACTCAAGGTGCGCGCGGGAACGGTGCATGCGCTTATGGGGGAGAACGGAGCGGGCAAGTCGACGCTCATGAAGTGCTTGTTCGGCATATACCAGCCTGATGAAGGAGACATCGTCTTACAGGGGCAGAAGGTGAGCATTCTCGACTCGAAGGATGCGCTCAAGCTTGGTATTTCGATGATTCATCAGGAGCTGCATCCGGTTCCCCATCGCAATGTGATGGAGAATATTTGGCTCGGCCGATTTCCGATGAAGGGGCTTGGTCCGTTCAAGATCGTTGACGAGAAGAAGATGCTGCAAGATACAGAGCGGCTGATGGCTGATCTAGGCATGAATATTGCACCGTTAGTTAGAGTGGGAAGCCTATCCGTATCCAAAATCCAATCGCTCGAGATTGCCAAGGCCGTCTCTTTTCAGTCAAAAATCATCGTCATGGATGAGCCGACCTCTTCGTTAACGGGCAACGAAGTGGAGCAGTTGTTTACGATTATCGAGCAGCTCAAGCAGCGTGGCGTAGCAATCATTTATATTTCTCACAAAATGGAAGAAATTTTACGTATCTCCGACGATGTTACGATTATGCGGGATGGCAGGCTCATCGGCACCTGGCCAGCAGATGAGATGACGACCGATCTCATTATTTCAAGGATGGTTGGACGGGATTTGACGGAGCGCTTTCCTGAGCGGAGCAATGTGCCCGGTGAAGTTATTTTGCGCGCAGAAGGATTGACTTCCCCGCTTCCAAAGTCATTCCAGCATGTCAGCTTTGAGCTTAGAAGAGGCGAGATATTGGGTGTGGGCGGGCTCGTCGGCGCGCAGCGGACCGAACTGATTGAAGCGTTGTTCGGCTTGCGTTCCGTGCATTCGGGTACGCTTTCCATTCACGGCAAGCCCGTTCGCATCCGCTCGCCATTCGATGCCAAGAAGCACCGCATTGCCTTGCTGACGGAGGATCGGAGAGTGACAGGAATCTTTCCGGTGCTGTCCGTTATGGAAAACACAGTTATCGCGAATCAAGCGAAATATGCTGCGCCGTATGGGTTATTGAATGACAAGAAGCGAAGAGCGGACGTAACACGGAGCATCGAAATGCTGCGCGTGAAGACCCCATCGATGAGAACGCTCATCCAAAACTTGTCTGGTGGCAATCAGCAGAAGGTGCTGCTGGCGAGATGGCTGCTCACCGATCCGGAAATATTGCTGCTCGACGAACCGACCCGCGGCATCGATGTCGGCGCGAAATACGAAATCTATTCCATCATTGCCGAACTTGCGCAGCAGGGAAAGAGCATCATTATGATTTCTTCCGAAATGCCCGAGCTGCTTGGCATGTCCGATCGCATCATGGTCATGTGCGAAGGAAGATGTTCCGGCATTATCGATGGGAAGCAGGCTACCGAAGAAGAGATCATGCGTCTTGCTGCCCAGCATGCCGCACATTGAAGGAGGACATATTATGACCCGCATCAAAAATGCACAGCAGTTCATGTCACAAAATGCGATTTACATCGTACTGCTCCTGTTAGTTGTGTGCATTGCTTTTTGGGATCCGAGATTTCTGTCCGTGACGACGATTCGCGATATTTTTCTGCAGTCGTCTACGCGTGCGATTATTGCGCTGGGTGCGGCTTTTATCCTTATTACCGGCGGAGTCGACCTATCTGCAGGGCGTGTCGTCGGCTTGACGGCGGTCTTGTCGGCATCCATGCTGCAATTGTCCGAGTATCCTCGCAAATTTTTTCCTGACTTGCAGCAGCTTCCGCTATGGGTTCCAGTCATTTTGGCCATAGCTGCAGGACTTATCGTTGGGCTGATGAATGGCTTTATCGTGTCCAAGTTCAGCGTGCCGCCGTTTATTGCCACGCTAGGCACGATGGTGGCGGTGTACGGGCTCAACTCGATCTATTTCGATATGGAGCCGAATCAATCGCAGCCCATCGGCGGCTTGCGCGAGGATTTCAGCCGTCTCGGAACCGGCTATATCGGACCGAGCGGGCCGTACTCTGTGCCGTATATCGTCATCATCGCGATTGCGGTTGCGCTGCTCGTCTGGCTTGTATTCAACAAGACGCGGCTCGGCAAGAACATGTACGCCATCGGCGGCAACATACAGGCGGCAAAGGTATCCGGTATTAATGTCAGCCGCAACTTGATCGCGATATACGCCATTGCAGGTGCGCTGTACGGCTTGGCAGGGGTGCTGGAAGCGGCGCGTACAGGGGGAGCGACGAACAACTACGGGAATATGTATGAACTCGATGCCATTGCAGCCTGTGTCGTGGGAGGCGTATCAACGTCGGGCGGCATCGGTACTGTGCCTGGCATTATGGCGGGCGTGCTCATCTTTGGAGTGATCAATTACGGTCTGACCTTCATTGGCGTCAATCCGTATTGGCAGCTTATTATTAAAGGGCTTATCATTGTGTCGGCCGTCGCATTCGATATGCGCAAATATGTGGCCAAAAAATAATGAACAGGGGTCGGAAGCGACCCCTGTTCAGGCTGTCGGGAAACCCTGCTAAGTTGGAACACCGAGGGAGAATATCCGCTGGCGAGTCCTGACGCGACTTTGCATCTGTGTCATCACTGTAAAGTTTTAACTCAAAAGACTTGAATGACTTGGATTCAACAACGACGGAAGTGGATGCCCCGTGTATGTGCTCGGCCCAGTCTTTTCTGCTAAGAAAAAAGCAGGGTGAAGGCTTGGCCGTATCCCCCCTTGTCTTACCCATTGGAATTTTCCAATGAAAAAGCTGCGTAAACCACTTTAGAATAGGCTACATTGGAAATGATCCAATGGTTTGACACTCCATCCGCAGTATTCGCTGAACAGCCAGATCCACTGGACAAAGTACAGTCCACATGCCGTTTAGCCGTCCAGTTCGCACATTCTGCTGTATATTTTCCAATGGGGCAATTGTCTTCATAGCACGCATTCGTCTTCGTATCACGCAACCGGGTTCGTAAGAACACGGTCTGCATACGAGAATGGCCGCATTGGGGCGGCAGCGGCGCTCACATCCGACTCGGCAGTTTCATCTTGCGCAGTGCTTGCCGCAACGGGCAGGACGAACAAGGACTGCAGGGAACCGAGCAGGAGGGCAAAGCATAGAAACCATTTCACTTTGTTGCGCAACAGGAATCACTCCTTCCGAATACATAGTTCAAACGATTTAGCACGGAGAATGAAGTGAAGCTGGTACAGCACAAATTAAAACGTTTTCACTTAAAGCTATGTACCGAAATCTTTGTCTCATGAATGTAATTTAAGGCGAAGTACACAGTACAGCTTCGTATTCAGGCACCGTTACATTACATGTCAGGTTTGTGCATCCATAATATACATATGTCCTTTTTCAGGAGACATAAAAGTTGACATGTCCACATGGTAAAAACAAGGAAAAAAAGTTGTTGATCTTTCTTCGGCATCGTTTATAATGATGAAAAATTATTTATAGAAACAGTGTATCTATAATCGGTACGAAAGTCTTATTCAAGAAAATAGGGGAAGAGGTGAGGATGTGTCGCTCAAGACGCTGGCCAAATCGCTCGAATTGCTCGATTGCTTTACATCGGATCATCCGATATGGGGGGTGCGTGATTTAGCGAAGAAGCTGGGGATGCATCACTCGGTCGTGCATCGCATCATGACGACGTTTGAACAGCACGGCTTTCTAATTCAGAACAAAGAAACACAGAAATACCATCTCGGATTGAAGCTGCTGGAATACGGGAAAGTCATCACCGATCAGCTCAACATTCAGCAATATTTTCAGCCTATATTGAAGGAAATAGCAAATTCAACCGGTGAGTCGGTCTATCTGAACATGCTGGAAGGGAAAGAGGGCGTATGCGTATCCATCGTCCTTAGCTCGAAGGATATTCAATATTTGATTCCGGTTGGCGATCGTTCGCCGCTGTATGCCGGAGCTTCCCAGAAGGTCATGATGGCGTATGTATCCGCGGAGCTGCGGGAAGAAATTATTCAGGAAGGCTTGATGTCCGTCACTTCACGGACGATTACCGATCCGCTGAGCTTGCGTGTTCAATTGGCGCAGATCAAAGAAGAAGGCTGGTGCATTTCTGTCGGAGAATATACGGAAGACGTGGTAGGCATTTCCGTGCCGATGTTGGATAGTCACAGACGCATTTTGGGTTCCATTACGATTGCGGGACCGAGATACCGGATTGATGAAGCTCGGAGCGATTCCTATTTGCGCATCTTGCTCAACCAAGTTCCTTTAATACGGCAAAGCTGCAATATTATCTCGCATATGTGGTAGCCAGGCTTCACAA
Source organism: Paenibacillus sp. OSY-SE (assembly GCF_000283315.1). Classification (NCBI taxonomy): domain Bacteria; kingdom Bacillati; phylum Bacillota; class Bacilli; order Caryophanales; family Paenibacillaceae; genus Paenibacillus; species Paenibacillus sp. OSY-SE. Next base: position 43,057 of record NZ_ALKF01000182.1, read on the forward strand.
TTTTACACAGTCATACTTTATTAAACTAACGAGACACTGCTTTAAAGGGGGAGGGGTTGCATTGCTACAATTCATTACTCGACGTCTGTTATACCTCATTCCAAGCTTGCTCGGCATCGTGCTCATCACGTTCATATTATCAAGGGTGTTGCCAGGTGATCCTGCCTTGATGATTGCCGGAGAACAGGCGCCGCAGCACGTGGTGGAGAACATTCGCACTCAGCTCGGGCTAAATGATCCGCTGTATGTACAGTTCGGCGCTTATGTGAAGCAGCTGTTGCAAGGGGATCTGGGAGTGGCTTGGCATACAGGCCATACCGTGCTGGAGGATTTCGCTGTCCGCCTGCCTGCCACAATTGAGCTTGGCTTTGTCAGCCTGCTGATCGCGTTATTGGTTGCCATCCCGGTAGGCATCGTGGCCGCAACGAAAAAAGAATCGATAGTGGATCATATCTCCCGTATTTTTTCGCTCATCGGCGCTTGTATGCCAGTATTCTGGCTCGGACTGTTGCTCATTTTATTTTTCTATTCCAAGCTTGGCATTGCGCCTGCTCCAATGGGCCGCATCGGCGGAGACATTCTCCCGCCAACGAACATTACCGGTCTATACCTTGTAGACAGCTTGCTCACTGCCGATTGGGTAGCGTTTAAGCAATCATTATCTCATCTTCTTCTTCCGGCGATTTGCCTTAGCGCCGGCACGATGGCCATTATCGCGCGCATGATGCGCTCCAGCATGCTGGAGGTTATCGGTCAGGATTATATCCGTACTGCAAGAGCAAAAGGCTTGAATGAGCGTTCCGTGGTGTACAAGCATGCTTTGGTTAATGCTTCGATACCAACGGTGACAATGATCGGTCTGCAAATCGGCTATTTGCTCGGAGGCGCGGTCATTACGGAGACGATCTTTGCTTGGCCTGGCGTCGGAAGCTATGTTACGGAATCCATTTTGGCAACCGATTACGCCCCAATTCAGGCGTTTACATTACTAAGCGCTGTCGTGTATAGCTGCATCAATTTGCTTGTCGATATGGTGTATGGCTTAATCGACCCGCGCATTCGCTACGAATAATCAATCTCTCATATCATGACATCTTAGGAGGTGCAACTGTGATGAAAGCATCAACCTCACCGTCCGCTGTAGTAGCTGCGGCGAGCGAACCGTCCATGCTGCAGGAAGCTTGGTTTGCGCTGCGGCAGTGGAGCAAGCTGTTCCTCCGCAATAAGCTTGCCGCGCTCGGTCTCTTCCTGATCGTTCTATGGACGCTCTTTGCCGTTGCCGCGCCGCTTGTCGCACCCTACGCGCCGGATGCGACGCAACTGGAGGCGAAGCTGCAGGGGCCAAGCGGAGCGCATTGGTTCGGAACCGATCAGTTCGGTCGGGACATCTTCAGCCGTGTCATATATGCAGCGCGCATATCGATCTGGACCGGGCTTATCGCCGTCGGAATTTCCTTCTTCATCGGGGTTCCGCTAGGCGGCATTGCCGCTTATTATGGCGGCTGGATCGGGAATCTTATTATGCGCGTAATGGACATATTCCTGGCGTTTCCTTCGCTTATTCTGGCGATGGCTATCGCTGCCGCTATGGGCCCTGGCCTCATTAGCGCGATGATGGCGGTAGGCATCGTCGGAATTCCGGAGTTCGCCCGTCTCATGTACAGCCAGACGATCTACTTGAAGGAACGAGAATTCGTGGAGGCGAGCCGTTCCATCGGGGTGAAGGATAGTGCCATTCTTGTCCGGCATATTTTCCCGAATGCGTTAGCTCCACTGCTTGTCCGTATTACGCTTGGGATGGGGTTCTCTATTCTGACGGCAGCGAGCTTGAGCTTTCTCGGCCTCGGCGTTCGTCCTCCGCTTGCGGAGTGGGGAGCGATGATATCCGAAGGACGGGAGTACATTATTACCGGTGAATGGTGGCTAGTCACGTTCCCAGGGCTTGCTATAGCAACGACGATACTCGGATTCAACCTGCTCGGCGACGGGCTGCGCGACGTGCTCGACCCGCGGCTTCGCACGAGCCGGAAGTAAAATACGATTCTATTTTGAACATCTAGGGGGAGGAAACAATGATGAAACGAAGCAACACAATGATGATGGCCATTGCATTGACGCTCATTCTGACCTTGCTTGCGGGCTGCGCGCCGAAAGCGAACCAAGCTGGAGGAGACAGTAACACCGGTGCAGCGGGAGAACAAGCAAATACGCCTGCAAATGGTACCGGGAGCAAGACGCTCACCGTCGCCTATTCCGAAGGCGGGCAGACGCTCGATCCGGCGGAAGCGAACGATCTGACTTCTGATACATTGGTGCTGTCCACCTATGATCAGCTCGTAACCTATGGCGTCAAAAATGTAAACGGCGCAGATATCGCCGCCACAGAAGAAATCAAGCCGATGCTGGCCGAGTCGTGGGACGTATCCGACGACCAGAAGACGTATACGTTCAAGCTGCGTAAGGACGTGAAGTTCCATAGCGGTAATCCGTTGAATGCCGATGCGGTCGTATTCTCGCTCGATCATATTAAGAACTCTAACTCGGGCGGATTTTTGTATCAGCAGGCCTCCATCGAGTCGTTCCGCAAGGTGGACGATGCTACGGTGGAAGTGAAGCTGGAGCGTCCGAATCATATGTTTTTGCAAATTTTAGCGATGTACTCCTTCTCGGTCATCGATCCGCAAGCGATTGAAGGCGATGCGAATGAGTTCCTAAAGACCAATACGGCCGGCTCCGGTCCGTTCAAGCTTGAAAAATGGGATCCTTCCTCCGAAGCAGTGTTCGTGGCGAACGACAATTACTGGCAAGAGCGTGCCAAGCTGGACAAAGTTGTCATGAAGTTCATGAAGGAAGCATCGTCCCGCACGATGCTGCTGAACAAAGGCGACATCGACCTTGCTATGGAGATTCCGCCGAAGGATGTCGATACGCTGAAGCAGAACAACGATCTGACTGTACGTTCTGATGCGAGCAACCGCATTTTGTATATGGGTCTGAACAATAACATGAAGCCATTTGACAATCCGAAGGTGCGTCAAGCGATCGAATATGCAATTCCGCATGATGCGCTCTTGAAGGACGTCATGTATGGACAAGCCAAGCAGATGAAGAGCATCGTGGCCAGCAATACGCCTGGCTTCTCCGATAAGGGCTATGTGTATGAATATAACTTGGACAAAGCGAAGCAGCTGTTGAAGGAAGCAGGCTATGAGGACGGCTTCCAGTTCGACTTCACGCTAGGTTCCGGCTTTAAAGATTGGGAGGACGCTGCGACGGTCATTCAAGCAGAGCTGAAAAAGATCGGCGTGACGATGAACATTAACAAGCTGGCGCGCGCGCAGTTCCTGGAACAGCTTCGCACTGGCAATGTGCAGGCATTCATGTCGAAATGGACCTCCTTCGTCAATGATCCGGAATATCATCTTGGGTTCTTGGTCGACAGCGCAAGTTCATCCAACTATGTGCATTACAACAATACGAAGGTGAACGAACTGCTGAAGCAAGCGGCCGTCGAAACGGACATGACGAAGCGCAACGGAATGTATGAAGAGATCCAAAGCCTCATTAATACGGACATGCCTTACTTGTACATGTATGAATATAACCGACTCGTGGCGTTCAACAACGACGTGAAAGGTTACATCTTCTTCCCAGATGAGTGCTTGCGTTTTTACCCGATTTCGAAATAAGCGATCGCCATCATAACGGTTATGAACTAACAGGAGGGGATTTCGGTGAACGAATGGAAGCAACGCTGGATAGACGAAGTGGAACAACGCAGAGATGAACTGCTGGAATTGTGCTCAAGACTCATTCAATTCCCAACAGAGAACCCTCCCGGGGACTCGCGTGAAATTAGCCAATTCATTATCGACTACTTGGCCGAGGTTGGCATCGATACAGAAGTGCATGACGCAGGCGGGAACATGCTGAATCTGATTGCGACGATCGGCGATGAAGCTGCTTCAGATCGCCATCTTATCTATTGCGGTCATACGGATGTCGTGCCGGCAGGCGACCGTTCCCGCTGGGATTTCGACCCGTTCTGCGGTGAGGTGCGGGACGGATATGTGCTCGGACGCGGAGCGAGCGATATGAAGTGCGGCTTGGCGGGACTTATTTTCAGCGTAAAGCTGCTGAAGGATCTGCAAGTTCCGCTGCAAGGCAGACTGTCGCTGCTTATCGTGCCGGACGAAGAGACAGGCGGACATCTCGGCGTGCCGTGGGTATTCGAGCGAGAGCTCATTCACGGTACGGCAGCAGTCATTGCCGAGCCATCGCATCCGCTGCATCCGACGATCGGGCAAAAGGGCAGCTGCTGGTTCAACTTCACGGTGCCGGGCACGCCGGGACACGGCAGCTTGTCTCCGCTGCTTGGCGATAACGCCATCATGAAGGCGGCCGCGGCCGTTCAGGCGCTGCAGCAGCTGCATCACTATCCGGTGGATCTGCCGGATGAAGTGAAGGATATTATCGAAGTGACGAAGCAGTATATCGCTCAAAAAGAAAATGCGGACTTCTCCGCTATTATCGACCGCGTGTCGGTCAATGTGGGGCTCATCGAAGGCGGAACGAAGACGAACGTCGTGCCTGACCGCTGCACGGTCAGTGTCGATACGCGCCTTCCGTTCGGAGTCGAACCGAGCCAAGTGCTGGCCGAGGCGACACGTTTGCTCGCCGGCATCGGCATTGAGACGGATCTTCACCCGGAAGGCTTCCAAGGGTTGGCCAACTGGACGCCGTCAACCGATCCAATCGTGGAGGAGCTCGTGCAGCATATATGCGACGTGAAGCAGGAAGAAGCATACGGAGTATTGCAATGGGCTTCCAGCGATGCGCGGCATTTCCGCCGCGTCGGCATCCCGGTGCTGCAATACGGTCCTGCAGAGCTGTCCACCATTCACGGTTTCAACGAGAAGGCACCGGTGCAGGATGTGGTGGATGCGGCCAAGGTATACACGTTGACCGCGCTCAGCTACTTGGGTGGTGAATAGGATGGAGCCGGTGCTGGCAGTCGAACAGCTGGAGACGGAATTTGTTACGAACGGGGGCGTCTTCAAGGCGGTGGACGGCGTAAGCTTTCACGTACACCAAGGAGAAACGCTCGGCGTTGTCGGCGAATCGGGCTGCGGCAAGAGTGTAACCTCTTTGTCCATCATGGGGCTTCTACCGAAGAAGATTGGACGGGTGAAGAGCGGGCGCATTCAATTTCATGGAAGCGACCTGCTGGATGTCCCAGAGAAGCAAATGAGGTCCATTCGCGGCAATCGCATCGCAATGATCTTTCAGGAACCTATGACTTCGCTCAATCCGGTATTCCGCATCGGCGATCAGCTGGCAGAGGCCATTCAGCTTCATATGAAGCTGAAGCGCAAGGAGGCGATGCGGCATGCTGTCGAGATGCTGCGCAAGGTCGGTATTCCGCATCCCGAGTCGGTGGCGCAGGAATATCCGCATCAGCTCTCAGGCGGAATGCGACAGCGGGTCATGATTGCGATGGCGATGTCCTGCAATCCCGAGGTGCTGATTGCAGACGAGCCGACGACGGCGCTTGACGTGACGATTCAAGCGCAAATATTGGATTTAATGCGGCAGCTGCAGGAGGAAGAGAAGACGTCAATCCTGCTCATTACGCACGACCTCGGGGTCGTCGCGGAGATGTGCCACCGCGTGGTCGTTATGTACGCGGGGCAGGTCGTAGAGGAGGCGGATGTGGACACGCTGTTTGAATCGCCGCAGCATCCATATACGCAAGGGCTGCTGTCATCGCTCCCGCAGCTTGCCGGAGAGCAGGATCGGCTTGAGTCGATACCCGGTACGGTGCCGAGCCCGCTTAATATGCCGCCAGGTTGCCGTTTCGCGCCACGCTGCAAATACCGAGTGGAAGCGTGCGAGCAGGTGCAGCCTGGGCTGACGGATATGGGCAGCGGGCATCGCTGCCGCTGTCTGCTCGTTGAGAAGGGGGTGGCACGATGACCGCGTTGCTGCAGGTACGCAATCTGAAAAAGCATTACCCGATACGCCAAGGGCTGCTGAACAAGCAAGTCGGTTCCGTGAAGTCGGTGGATGGGTTGAACTTCGATATATACGAAGGGGAGACGTTCGGCATTGTCGGCGAGTCGGGCTGCGGCAAATCGACGACCGGCCGCTCCGTCTTGCGCTTGATTGAACCGACCGAAGGTGAAGTATGGTTCCAAGGGCGCAACCTTATGGAGCTTTCATCGAAGGAACTGCGCCTTCTGCGTCCCGATATGAGCATGATCTTTCAAGATCCTTATGCTTCGCTGAATCCGCGTTGGACCGTTCAGCGCATCTTGGAGGAACCGCTTCAGACGCATCAATCGTTGCGGACGTCGGAGCGCAAGCAGCGCGTGCAGGAGTTGATGGAACGAGTGGGGCTGTCCTCATTTCAAGCGAATCGCTTCCCGCACGAATTTTCCGGAGGCCAGCGTCAGCGTGTCGGCATCGCCCGTGCTTTGGCGCTGAATCCGAAGTTCATCGTCTGCGACGAGCCGGTTTCGGCGCTTGACGTATCGATTCAGTCACAGGTGCTGAATTTGATGCAGGATTTGCAGGAGCAGTCGAAGCTGACCTATATGTTCATTTCTCATGATTTATCCGTCGTCAAGTTTTTGTGTACGCGCGTCGGCGTCATGTATCTCGGCAAGATGGTGGAGCTGGCGCCGAAGCGCAAGCTGTATGCCAATCCGCTGCATCCATATACGAAGGCGCTTATGTCGGCCGTACCCGTGCCGAATCCGAAGGCGAAGAAGGAGCGCATTGTACTGACGGGCGAGGTGCCAAGTGCCAAAAATCCGCCGCAGGGCTGCGCCTTTCATCTCCGTTGCCCGATAGCGACGGAGCACTGCCGCAGTGTACAGCCGGAATGGCGGGAGGCGGATGAAGAACACTGGGTGGCATGCCACAATTTATAATGCCGGGCACAGTCCCGTGCAAGCAAATATAGACATCTATGACATCGAGCTGAAAGGGAGAGAAAATCATGGCTTTACTGCAAACGTTGCAAATATATGAAGCGGTAGACAATGCATTTACATCCGGCGAAGCGGTGAAGGATCTGTTCAAGCCTTACCCGCTTGCTGACGTAAGTGTGCAGCGCGTTCATGGGGAGAAGGGCTTTACAGACTTCATCCGCATCTTCATCCCGGGAACGGAAGGCAAGAGTCAGGGCGGGCAAGCACCGAGCTTCGGTATCGTCGGGCGGCTGGGCGGACTTGGAGCGCGGCCGCAGCGCATCGGCCTAGTCTCCGATGGCGACGGCGCAATTGCGGCGTTGGCGGCTGCGTTGAAGCTCGCCGACATGAGCGGGAAGGGAGACCGGTTAAAGGGGGACGTATACATTACGACCCACGTGTGCCCGGACGCACCGACCTTGCCGCATGAGCCGGTTGACTTCATGGATTCGCCCGTCGATATTGCGACGATGAATGAATACGAGGTGCTGGACGAGATGGAAGCGATTCTGTCGATCGATACGACGAAAGGCAATCGTGTCATCAATCATAAAGGGATCGCCATTTCCCCGACGGTGAAGGAAGGCTACATTTTGCGCGTCAGCGATGATCTGCTTCGCATTATGGAAATGACGACCGGACAGCATCCTGTCACGTTCCCGATTACGATGCAGGACATTACTCCATACGGCAACGGGCTGTATCATATTAACAGCATCTTGCAGCCTTGCGTAACGACCGCTGCGCCAGTCGTCGGCGTCGCGATTACGGCACAGTCGACTGTACCGGGCTGCGGTACAGGAGCCAGCCATGAAGTCGATATTGCGTTGGCTGCGCGCTTCGCGGTGGAGGTAGCCAAGGAATTCACGAATGAAGTCTGTTCCTTCTATAATAAAGGCGAGTTCGAGCACATGTTGAATTTATATGGACCGATGAATGCCCTGCAGACGCTGGGCAGACCGTTAGCGGAGGTCTAGGGCAAAGCGGCCGTTCAACGCTCGGCAATTGGAGTTCAGCATTGGCATTCAGCTTTAAGCATTCTACAGTCGGCATTCGGCGCCAAGCGCCATGTCGTGTCATATAGGCTCATGATGGGGAAAGGAGAGATTCGCATGGAACGAAGCGATAGTCGGCAACGCGTGAAAATAGGGCTCATTACGATAGGTCAAGCACCGCGAACGGATGTGCAGCCGCTAATCGAGCGTTGGTTGGCCCCTTGCGCAGATGTGCTGCAAGTCGGTGTCTTAGACGGTATGACGCTGGCGCAGATTGAACGCGAGCTTGGCCCGAAGCAAGGCGAGTTCGTACTGACGACGCGACTGGTCGACGGTGAAGCTGTCGTCTTGTCCGCGGCGAAAACGGAAGAAGCCATGCAGCGCTTGATAGACGAATGTGAACGGGACGGCTGTCAAGTGATCGTCCTGCTCTGCACCGGAGCGTTCCGCAATCTCGGCACCGAACGGGCCTTGTTGATTGAACCTGAACGTGTGCTGACTCCTGCTATTGCGAAGCTGGCGGGCAGGACTCCGATTGGGCTTATTATTCCGCTTGCGGAGCAGGCAGAGGAGATGCGCCGGAAATGGGGAGCCTTCGACGCAGCGATTACGACTGCGGGGGCTTCCCCCTATACGGCAACGAGCGAGCAGATCGCGGCTGCGGCACAGGAATTGAGAGCTGCAGGCGCCGGAATTATCGTGCTCGATTGCATGGGATACACGTTAGAACACCAACATATCGCCAGAGAGGCAAGCGGATGCTTCGTGCTGCTGTCGAGCAGCTTGCTGTTCAAACTTTTGACTGAGCTATGCGAGCTTTAAATCTCTTATATGTATTAAGTCGGAATACCGTCTGTTGTTTGCCGAGAGCAAGCAGTAGACGGCTTTTTTATATATGGAAGATATCTGCCGACATGGTTTCACTTTTCCACTCCTGGAGAAGGTATGCCCGTTTAAGCCTTTGCCTCACTCTCCCCTCCAATCAGATCAGCAGCAACCCATTCTCCTAAAAACGAGCATGTTTCATAAGATTAGAAAACAAACTGAAAAGATAAATTTTTGTTCTTAGCCAAAAAAACATGATGAGTGGTTTCCGTTCCATGGTCCTTATATCCAATCTCCCATACAGTCAGGAAGGATCACTAGCGTCTGGATTAAGGTACATACCGTTTTCCGTTTCGTATAGACACAATGCGATGAAGCAGCTAATCATGATGAGGGTTAACTTGGCAACGTCCAGAGTCGTCAGTGGGCGTAACGCCTTCTGATAGAGGGGGAGAATGAGGCAAAGGGTCAGATGAATCGAATCCCCTACAGTCTGAACGCACCAACTTCTGATGGAAGGGGAGAATGAGGCAAAAGGTCGGATGAATCGAATCCCCTACAGTGTGAACGCGCCACCTTCTGAAGGAGGGGGAGAATGAGGCAAAGGGTCAGATGAATCGAATCCCCTGCAGTGTGAACGCGCCACCTTCTGAAGGAGGGGGAGAATGAGGCAAAAGGTCGGATGAATCGAATCCCCTACAGTGTGAATGCACCACCTTCTGAAGGAGGGGGAGAATGAAGCAAAGGGTCAGATGAATCGAATCCCCTGCAGTGTGAACGCGCCGCTGAACTAGCGGAATATTTCGTTAATTATGAAGAGTCGATGCCTTGTTATTCGACAGATAGTGCGCCTTTAGGCGACTCTTTCATGAGTCTGAGTAATGGCCAATTGCAACGGTAGAAGGCGGTACAGGTATGAAAGTAACCCTCTTAGTTATAGAATATTATGGAAGATAATTGTATAATAGAGGAAAAAATATTTAATATAGCCTCTATAAAGGAGCTTAGGTATGACATTGCCCATTCTATATATGGTCGTTCCCTGCTATAACGAGGAGGAAGTGCTGCCGCTTTCCATACGAAAGCTGACAGATGCGCTGACTGCGCTCGTCCAGGAACAATTGGTGTCAAGCGAAAGCCGACTGCTGTTTGTTGATGACGGCAGCCGTGATGCTACTTGGATGCACATCGTCGAAGCACGTGAACGGAATCCTTGGGTCAGCGGATTGAAGCTAGCTCGCAATGCCGGTCATCAGAAGGCGCTCTTGGCAGGGCTGATGTATGCGAAGAACTTTGCGGACTGCATCATCTCTTTGGATGCCGATTTGCAGGACGACGTCGCGGCAGTGAGCGCGTTCGTACGTAAATTCCATGAAGGATATGAAGTCGTCTATGGCGTGCGCGAATGCCGGGATTCCGACACATGGTTCAAGCGCTGGAGCGCTGAATCGTTCTATAAGCTGATGCGCCGAATGGGGATTCCGCTCGTATTCAATCATGCCGACTACCGCTTGATGAGTCGGCGCGCGGTGGAACATCTGGGAGAGTTCCACGAAGTCAATCTGTTCCTGCGCGGTATTGTGCCGCTGATAGGCTTTCGTCAGACCGAGGTCACTTACCGGCGCCAAGAGCGGGCGGCAGGAGAATCCAAATACCCGCTGCGCAAGATGCTGTCATTTGCATGGGATGGTGTTACATCCTTCAGTATTAAGCCGATGCGGATCGTAACGATGCTTGGCTTCATCAGTTTGGGGGCGAGCGCAGTTGCGGGAGCGTATTCGCTCATTTCCAAGATAGTGGGACAGACCGTCTCAGGCTGGACGTCCATCATGCTGTCGTTGTGGTTTATCGGAAGCATACAACTGCTGGCGCTCGGCGTCATCGGGGAATATATCGGCAAAATCTATAATGAAGTGAAACGCAGGCCGCCATATATTATTGATATCGTACTGGCGGATAAGCCTGCGGCTGAACAACCGGCTTGGACGGCCACTAGAGCCTGGTCCAATGGGATGCTATGAGGCCGGTATCGCTGCAGTGGGCCCGATTGTTCGGCCGGTATGCCTTGATAGGGGTTATTAATACATGCATTGGGCTTGGTCTCATTTATGTGCTCATGCATGCGGCGGGGTGGAATCACTTCGCGTCTACCTTTGTGGGAAATACAGGGGGAGTGATATGCAGTTACGTGTTGAACCGCAGCTATACATTTCGGTACGAAGGGGCGAGGTTTCGCAGCTTTGTCCGTTTTATTGCAATCGCGATGCTGTGCTATGGGTTCGCTTACATGGTGCTGCATCCGCTCATCGAAATGATGATAGAAGGAGCAGTTCCTTCCCTTGCCGCAGCCTGGCGGGATTCGGCAGTCGTATTGGCAGAGGCTGGAGTATACACCATCACTTCGTTTCTGCTGCACCGCAATATTACGTTTGCCGACAAGCGTCCTGTTCAAGTTAACTCATCGTTCCCATTAGAATCTCATGCTGCGGATGACTATGGGAAGCATCGCAAAGCCGAGCATTAAACTAAATAGAAGTAATTTATAGAAGCAATTTTATGAAGCAAGCAGGAGCATGACTCTAGGGGAGAGTGGGATTGGGAATGAAAAGAATGGATTGGATCACGTGGAGCGCCATCGGAATCGGCGTCGTCCTGCTTGTTTGCATCCTCTTTGCCCCTCCGTTTATCGGGGTGGCCGACAATGGGGATTTTGACCGTATTTTGGGAAGCGGAGGCATATCTCCGCTAAGCGATACTTATTCGTATGAAGACAAATACTTCGGCTACAGCCACTCCAACTATGAATATGGGCCTTTCGCTATCGGATACGTCTCATCGCAAATTCTGTTTGTCTTTATAGCAGGCTTGCTGGGAAGATTGCTCAATCCGGATCACTTTCCGTTGGAAGCGATGGGCATCGTCTATTCGGTGCTGCTATTGCTGACTTTGTTCATCATTGTGCGTTATGCATGCGCCGGCAAGCGTTGGCTGCAAATTACGGTTGCGGCATGCACCTTGTTCATTTTTTTTGATATCGGCTATGTCGCTTATTTTCAGTCATTTTTCGGCGAACCGGTATCGCTTATTTTTTTGCTGCTGTCGACTGCGATTTCGATCGTCTTGGCGGTGCAGAAGAAGCCGGCTTCCTATTGGCTTGCGCTGCTCTTTGGATGCGCCGTCATATTGGCAGCTTCAAAAATTCAGAATGCTCCGATTGGACTTGCGTTTGCACTGTATGCCTTCCGACTGCATCGGAAGCGCCCGGATCGTTCATGGAAACGGCTCATCATAGGCGGTTCCGCCTTCATGATAGCAACGACGGGGCTAATATATGTCTTTGCACCGAAGGAACTTAAGCAAATCAATCTGTATCAAACGATTTTTTTCGGAATTTTAAAAGATTCGCCGCATGTGGCGCAAGATTTGGAGGAGCTCGGCATTCCGCAAAAATATGCGGTACTGGCCGGAACGAACTATTTTCAGACCGATGTGCCCATAAAGCAGGATGCGCCCGAATTGACGGAGCATGTCTATTCCCGGCTTGGACACTTTGATGTGGTCGGCTACTATTTGCGTCATCCTGGACGCATCATTGATAAGCTGGAGGCTGCTTCAAGTCAAGCGACGATGATACGGCCTTATTACTTGGGAAACTATGAGAAGGAGTTGGGCAAGCCGCGGGGCGCAATCTCCTATACGTACAGCTTATGGAGTGAAGGTAAAAAGAAACTTATTCCGAAGCATTTTATTTTTTTTATTATCTTCTTCCTGCTATATTTCGCGGTCATTATAAGAGAATATATACGCAATAAAGCGCGCAGACACGTGCTCGATGTCATGCTGCTCGTGAGTGTGGTCGCCATTTTCTCAGTGGCGGTTCCGCTCGTAGGTGACGGGGAAGCCGATTTGGGCAAGCATTTGTTTTTGTTTAATGTCAGTTTCGACATTATGATAGTGTCGTCTGTCGTCTGGTTGGTCGCTCAGGCCCAACGGTTGTTCGATCGTTCGCCGGAGCTGGAGTGAAATGAGGCTGTGACATCGGTCCTTGTCAAACGAATATTATACGTTTACGGTGAAAGAAATGAAGCATAGAGAGTGTTGCTAGAGCGAACCAAGTTACATCAAGAGGGAGAGATTCGCGAGATGGCTCACGCATGCATGGATCATGTCATACGTTCACCGCAAGGTGTCATGTGGAAGACGGTATCAGAGGATTGCAATCTGGCTTGCGACTATTGCTATTACAGCTCATGTCAAGGTAAACCCGGCTCTACAATTCGCCGGATTGATGACAAAGTATTAGAAACGTTTGTTCAAAAATATATGGCTGTCGCATCAGGTGCAGCTTCTTTTGCCTGGCAAGGGGGCGAGCCATTGCTGGCAGGCAAAGACTTCTTCGAGCGCGTCGTCGCGCTGCAAGCGATGTATGCGCCTCCGCATACGGTAATCAGCAATTCCGTTCAGACCAACGGAACGTTAATCGATGAGGAATGGGCAGCCTTTTTCCGCCGCTACTCCTTTTTGCTCGGTGTAAGCTTGGACGGTCCACAAGCGATTCATGACAAGCGCCGGGTAACCGGATCCGGGGCGGGCTCCTACAAGGCGGTCATGCGAGGCATTGATTACTTGCGGCAGGATGGGGTGGATTTTAACATTTTGACGGTCGTGCATGAAGATAACGTGCATGAGGCGGCAGCGCTCATGCAGTTCTATGCGGAGCAGCAATTTACGCACGTGCAGTTTATCCCATGCATGGACTTCCGTTCGCAGGATGTGGATGCGCCCGGACGTTTTGTGATCACTCCAGAACAATATGGACAATTTTTGTGCGAAGCCTTTGATATTTGGTACAACGAAGGGAATCCGTTATTCTCTGTGCGCATGTTCGACAATGTGCTGCAAGCGGAGGTCGGCATGGAGCCGGAGATGTGCATCCACCGCTCATCTTGTCCGCAGACGCTTATTTTGGAACAGAACGGGGACGCTTATCCGTGTGATTTCTTTATCCATGAGCGGTACAAACTAGGCAATGTCGCCACGGATGAACTGCAGCATATTCTGAACCATCCCGGCTGGAAGCAGTTCCTCCAGATGAAGCAGGATATGCCTGCAGCATGCCGGCAGTGCGAATATGAGCGCTTTTGCCATGGCGGCTGTCCGCGCAACCGCATCGGCCAAGGTTGGGAAATAAACGAGCATACCGATTATTTCTGCGCGAGCTATCGGATGCTGTATGCTTATGCGGCCGAACAAATTCGCCATCTGGGCCGCGTGATTCGCACGCGCGAGCTGGTCCGTTATCAAGCGGCAGGCGGCAAGCTTCCCGGCCGCAACGAGCCTTGTATGTGCGGTAGCGGGCGCAAATTCAAGCAATGCTGCGCGACTCTCTTATCGTGAGGAAAGCCGCTCGATGAACATAGGAAAGGCGATGCCATGCGGCATCGCCTTTCCTGAGAAAATCTATGTTCGTTCCTACCGCTTGATCCAGAGGTCGCCTTTCCATGTCACGACTTGTGCCCACAGCTGGCCTTTACCGTCTTTTTTCTCGTTTTTAATTTTAACGGTTTGCGGGGACAAGGAGCCGACCTTCTTCCCGTTTATCGCATTATATAAGGCCGTTGCTTTCTTCAAAGTGACCTGCTGCACTTGTTGGGCAGGATCGATAATCCAATATTTCCCCTTGTGCGTATTGATTTGGAACCATATGAACCCGGAATCGTCCATACGCTCGCTAATAATATTGGCAGTCTGCGAACCGAGTACGCCAAGGCGATCGCCGTTCGGTGTTTTATAGAAAGCCGTCTTATTCGGAATGATGACGGTTTTGGTCGAAGCATTCGGATCCTTCATCCACGTGTAGCCAACCCATGTATGTATTTTATACCAAGTGATGTTACTGCTGTCCGTCGTCGCTTCTTCAATCCCGACTTTTTGCGGCGCGAGATAGCCGATTCTTTGACCGCCAACGGCTTCATAGAATGCCGTCTTCTGTTTTAAATCCATCGTATCTGTCTGTGCGCTTATTGCCCCCGTCGTATTTCCGGTTTCCGCCGCAAAAGCCGCGGTTGCGGATACCGCACTGAATGCTAACGTCAATGCCATCACTGCAGCCAATTTCTTCATTATTGAATTCTCCTCTCTCATGGTTATACAATGGTATAGTTTACAATTCTCAAGTGTGTCCGAAATTGCGCGCATTTCTTTCGTTCACTTGCTTGTACACTATGTAACCGCGCTCAACCAGGATGAAACAGCGTTTAGAAATTTTTAGGGAAAGGATGGGGGAGAATGAGAAAGCTAGGAAAGTGGTTGTTGAGAGTGCTGGCCTTCCTCCTTATTTTATTCATTATTATCGTGCTTGCGGCTTATTTCTATATTCGTCCGGGCGAGCCGATAGGCTGGCCGCCGAAGGTCGAAGTTACCTTAATGGAACGATTGGAGCAAATGGTGCACAATCGCTCGCTGCGCTTGCAGCTGAAGGAAGATGAGATCAATGCGTTGGGGGCTGAGTTTATGGAGACGACGGAGCCATATCGGACCTACAAACAGAAATGGAATATTACCGGGATGCGCATGCGGCTAGATAATGATGCCATGAACATTGACGTTCAGGCAGAAGCATTTGCCGGCGTGCAAGCCGGAGTGAGGGTCTCTTACAAGCTAGAGTGGAATGAAAGCACGCAGACGATTCGGGCCATACCCGAAGGAACGCATGTCAAAGCGCTGACCGTTCCCCAGTCGTGGCTTAAGCTCAAGCCGCTGGAATTCCCGCTCGCATCCCAGCTTCCGGCTTGGGTTAAAATTAAGCATGTCGAGTTCACTGCAGACGGTTGGTGGCTGACATTAGGGTTAAAGCTGTAATCATATTTAATGATGTAGGAGAGTGACGTATCCATGCCTAATCGGGAGGAACTGCTGCAGCTGCAGACGAACTTCCGCTCCATGCTGCGCCGCATGCGCATGCAGTGGGATCAGCATTTGGATTCGACTTTGAATCCGACTCAATTCGCTGTCCTCGAACGGCTATATCGACATGGAGCCTTGAAAGTGACCGAAGTGGCCAATGAGCTCTGCTTAACACCGGGAGCGGTGACCGGTATAACTTATAAATTGATGGAAATGAATTATGTAATTCGAAAAGGCGATACGATGGATAGACGCATCAATTATTTGGAGCTGACGGAAGAAGGGCGCAAGCGGGTTATTGAGGTGTCTGCCCAGCGCGAGCAGTTGTTTGTCCGGTTCTTTGAAGGCGTTCCGGATGAGGAGCTGCGTCATTTCATGAATGTATGCAAACAAGTAAATCAAAATTTGGATGAATTTAAACAGAATGGGCAGTAATAATAACGCTGCGTAACTGGAACGACCATCGCATTCAGACCATTGACGGATGAAGGAGTGAAACGCTATGACGGACGGATGGTGGATAGGGCTTCATCTTGTAATCATAATAGCCTTCATCATCGTGCTGTATCTTATGCAGAGGAAGCATACTTCCTTCACGAAGCGGGTATTTGCCGGCTTGGGACTCGGGATCGCTTACGGTGCAGTACTGCAATGGCTGCATGGTGTCGATCATGCCGTAGTCCATACGGTGAACGATTGGTTCGACATTGTCGGCGGCGGATATGTGCGATTGCTCCAGATGGTCGTTATTCCGCTTATTATAGTGTCCATCATATCTGCCATTCTGAATGTTACTACCAAAGCAGGCGTAGGGAAGATGAGCGCCGTCATTATCGGCATATTAATCGGGACCACTGCGATTGCCGCCGCTGTCGGAATTGCCTCGGCGCTGGTGTTTGACTTATCGGCTGTCGATATCGAAGCGGGGAAGCAGGAGTTGGACCGCGGCAATTTTCTGGACAGCAAATTGGGCGAAGTCAGCGAGATGACGATTCCGAAGCAGGTGCTGGAATTTATTCCGGCCAACCCGTTTCTCGATATGACCGGAGCCAGACAGACATCGACGATTGCCGTCGTGATTTTTGCGGCGTTTACGGGTATTGCCGCATTGGGCGTAGCCCGGAAGAAGCCCGAACATGGAGCCATGTTCAAATCGATGATAGATGCGCTCCACGCGATTGTGATGCGAATGGTATCCATCGTGCTTCGTCTCACTCCTTACGGTGTGTTAGCCTTAATGACACGGGTCGTATCCACGACGACTCCGGCTGAAATTTTAAAACTAGGAGAATTCGTGCTTGCTTCTTATGTCGCGCTGCTCGTCATGTTCGGTATCCATCTGCTGTTAATGGCATTGTCGGGAGTATCCCCAATTCGCTATGTGAAAGGGGCGCTGCCGGCATTGGTGTTCGCATTTACGTCGCGGACTAGCGCCGGCTCTATCCCGATTAATGTCGATACGCAGGTAGGGCGGCTCGGCGTCCCCGAGAGCTTTGCCAATTTCAGCGCTTCGTTCGGCGCGTCCATGGGACAGAACGGGTGCGCCGGCATTTATCCGGCCATGCTTGCCGTCATGATCGCACCGACCGTCGGAATCGACCCGGCCACCCCTGGATTTCTGCTGCAGCTTGTTGCCGTCGTCGCCGTCAGTTCCTTCGGTGTGGCTGGTGTTGGCGGTGGTGCGACCTTCGCAGCGCTTATCGTGCTGTCCTCCATGAACTTGCCTGTCGCTCTGGCTGGATTGCTCATCTCCGTAGAGCCGCTCATCGACATGGGGCGCACCGCTCTGAACGTAAATGGTTCAATGACGGCAGGCGTACTGTCATCCCGTTGGCTTGGCCAGTGGGATAAGGATCGATTTCTTCATCAGAAAGCCAATACTCAAGACGATATCGCGTAACGAAAAAACGATTCGCTTTCCTTAACGGGAAAAACGAATCGTTTTTTTTGTTGTATATGGATGGAAATCATAGTATCGTCTCGATTCATCTGCTATGATACTTTACGACCGGTAATGAGGGAAATTACAAACAGGATCAAGAATAAGAAGAACAGAAATTTCGCAATGGACGCCGCAGCCTCGACAATGCCGAAAAAGCCAAAAACTCCTGCAATAATCGCAATAATTAAGAAAATGACGGACCATCGTAACATTGTAATCCTCTCCTTTGTTTGGTGATATTATGAATTACGGATACATAACCGGACTGTACGCAGCATGAAACAATTATCGCAGCTTGTTTCGCGCGAATCGGCAACGGGTACTTATAGATGATTCTTTCAACTTCTGTAAGCAATTATCCGATAAGAAATGAATGCAAGTAGATATAACACTTTCTGAAAGGCGGAGATTTTCATGTTAGTAGGAATAAGCTCATTAATAGCGGCCATCGCTTTTGTCGTATTGGTCGTATTTCTCATCCAGACGCTGCAGTCCGCGAAGCTGTCGCTCGATCGGGCGGCCAAGACGTTGGAAGAAGTGCAGCATACGGTAGAATTACTAAGCGGCGATTTACAGGCAATTACGAAAAACGCGAATCATGTCACAACGGAACTGTCCGAGCAAATGAAAAAAATAGAGCCAGTCGTTGATTCGGTTCAGCATGCAGGTGAGGCGTTGAACGAAATTACGTTGGCTGCGAAGCAAATCTCTGTCGGATTGGTAAACGGCGTGCGCAAAGCCGCTGTCCGGTTCGAGCGCAAACCAAGCACTGCAGCAGCACCTGCTGAGAAGCGTGAATCGAAGCCCGAGCCTGCTCTACAGGACAGGCACGGAGCAATGTCAGCGAGCCAGGCGCCAGTACAGGCTCCGACATCTAGCGTGCCTCTGAGTGATGCACAGCCGAATCATCGTGTTGCGCCAGCTAGTCTGGTACCTGCCGAGACTGCCGAGACACCTGCGGAGGTTGGACAGCAAGCGGCATTGCAGGCGCAGGCCAATCAAGTGCAAGGAGCGGATAACAACCGCCAAGATTGGCGCGCATGGGTAGATCTCGGTACGAAGGCGTGGCAGTTGTGGAGACAAGGAAACTAGACAATGAGCCGGTTAAGCGATATCGTTAGCCGGCTTTCGTTTTTCCCTAAATATGGCCATTTTCTGTTAAAATCTTAAATATTAATGCGAAAGCGCGTTTTTTTCCGGTATAGTGGTAATTAGGTTTTTTTTTTGTGTACGGTTATGGTGCGCGACATCAAATAAATTGGAGAAGGGAGGAGAGTATGATGAATGTTCTCGTTGTGGATGACAACCCAACGAATGTCATGCTCATTCGCGAAATCTTGCGCAAAGCAGGGTATAACGGGATTCAGACTGCTGCCTCTGCTCGTGAAATGTATAATGTTTTAGGTATGGAGGGACCGTTAGGACCCTTAAAAGTGCCTGATATCGATTTGATTCTATTAGATATGATGATGCCTGAAATAGACGGCTTGGAAGCTTGCCGTACGATTCAGCAGTATTCGGAGCTAAGAGATATTCCTATTATTATCGTCACAGCGATCGGCGACTCTCATATGCTGGCCGAAGCGCTAGATGCGGGAGCGGTTGACTATGTGACGAAGCCGATCAACCGCATCGAGCTGTTGGCGCGCATCCGGCTGGCGCTGCGCTTGAAGCGAGAGAAAGATTGGCATAAAGAACGCGATCGGCACATTCGCGAGGAGCTCCGGCTTGCCGCCAAAGTGCAGACTTCAGTATTAACGGAACCGTTCCATGACGATCACATCACGATAGATGCGCTCTATCAGCCTTCTGAAGAGCTTGCGGGCGATTTATATGCATGGTTCCCGCTAGGTCAGGGCCGTTATGGCATTATCATTATTGATATGATGGGACACGGCGTTTCTTCGGCGCTGCTGTGCATGTTCATTGCTTCCGTGCTTCGTGATGCGGTGATGCAGATCGAACAGCCGGATCTTGTCCTGAAACGGTTGAATACGAAATTTCATCAGCTTCATATGAATGGGAATTTAATGCTCTATTATATGACGGCGCTATATGTGGTCGTCGATACGAACAAGCAATGCATTCAGTATGCAAATGCGGGTCATCCGCCGGGAATCGTCATGATGGAGGATGGCCACATGATCGCCCTTGAATCGACAGGGTATCCAGTCGGCATGTTCCCTGAATTGGAAGTAGAGACGCATGAGGTGCCGTGCAAATCGCGTGCGCGCATGGCATTATACACGGACGGGTTGATGGAAGCGGCAGGAGATACCGTGGAGACAGCGATGAAACGGATGGCGCAACTGCTGAAGCAAGAGTCGTCGTTTCAGTCGAAGGCGTGGAATGAGCTGTTTCATCCATCGTCAGACATCGACAGCAAAGATGACAAATGTCTTATCTGGGTGGACGTCCATTGATTATAGAGGTTGTTGAAAAGTGACCTTTTTGAACACGCAATAATAGAGGGAGGAACGGACGTTGAAGATACGAACGAAGCTAATACTCGGATTCGTCTTGTTCATAGTCATCATTTCTTCATTAGGTTCGGTGTCGTATGTTCGGATGAGCAGCTTGAAGCAAGACCTGGATCGCTTCTATTCGGACAACTTCCGCAAGGTCGAATTGGCTTTCAACGTGCGGGATGATGCGAACAACATCGCCCGCGGGATCGTCACGGATCTGTTGAATCCGGATTATGGAGCCCCTGAAGCGCAGGACAAAATCGATGAGGAATTGCAAACTCGCGAGAAGATTATGAATTCTCTAGAGGAATTGGACGAGAAGATGATAAGTCCGCAAGAGCGTCAATTGATGGATAAGGCGAAGCGGGATTGGAAAAGATTCGACGAGTATGTTGCCCAAGCCGTGAACTTAAGTGAAGATGACCGCTATGAGGAAGCGAACAAGCTTCGCAACAAGGTTGGCTTGGATTATCAGAAAAACTTGTTGAACAGCCTGAACGATTTAGCACATTATCATGAAACGAAAATCAATGAACAAGTATTGAGCGCAACCAAAAACTATGAAAATGCCGTCAGTTGGACGGTGGGCATTATGGTGCTCGGACTCATCATTACTTGCGGTGTAATGCTGTGGGTTATTCCGGGCGTGATGCGGAATTTGAACACGATGTCACTTATGGTGCGCAGTCTGGCTCGCGGCAGATTACGAGTCATTCGCAAGCTCAAGCCGCACACGAGTGACGAAATCGGAGAAGTCATTAACGTGTTCAAACAGATGGCGGAAGATATCGAAGCGCGTAAGCTTAGCGAAGAGCAGTATCGGAAATCGCAAGAGGAGGAAGCGTGGGTCGACGGGAATATTGCCCGCGTCACGGAACTCTTGAATGGCGCCACGACGCTCAATCAAGTCGGACAGACCTTCGTCAGCGAATTCGTTCCGACGCTCGGAGCGCAATACGGGACTTTGTTTATTCGCGATGAATTGAAAAATCCAAAGCGATTCCAATTGTTCGGCACCTATGCTGCCAGCGACGACTTGGATGCGGATCAGCAATTTATGATCGGGGAAGGCTTGAACGGGCAGTGTGCGGCCGATGAGAACCCGATTATCGTGCGTGATATGAAGGACTGCTCGATTCGAATCCAATCGGGAATATGCCAATCGCAACCGATTGAGCTGATCCTTTACCCAATTAAGTTCGAACGCCGTGTCGTCGGGGTGCTGGAGCTCGCCTCCCTGCAGTCCATGACTGACTTGCAATATCGATTGTTGGAACAGCTGGCCACGAACCTGGGGGTCATTATCCATACGATTAACGGCCGCTTGCGTGTTGAGGAGCTGCTGCGCGAATCTCAGGCGTTAACCGAAGAACTGCAATGTCAATCGGAAGAGTTAATGACGCAGCAAGAAGAGATGCGCCGTTCGAACGAGCATCTGGAATCTCAGACAGAGGCATTGAAGCGTTCGGAGGAAATGCTGCAGCGTCAGCAGGAGGAGCTGGAGCATTATAATACAGAGCTCATCGCCAAGACGCGTGCTCTGGAAGAACAGATGCTGACGACCCAAGAGAAAAATGAAGAGCTGGAACGCACGCGCACGACGCTTGAACGTCAAACGCTGCAGTTGGCTTTGTCATCGAAGTACAAATCTGAGTTTTTGGCCAACATGTCGCATGAGCTGCGCACGCCGCTCAACAGTCTTCTGGTGCTGTCACAGCTGCTGTCTGAAAATAAAGAGGGCAACCTGCAGGATAAGCAAGTGGAGTACGCCCGCACCATTCATATGTCAGGCTCGGATCTGCTGAAAATGATCGATGAAATATTGGATCTATCCAAGATTGATGCCGGCAAGATGAAGTTGAATTTTGAAGAGGTCTATTTAGGAGAGCTTGGCTCCTTTATGCATGACAGCTTTGCAACAATAGCAGCGCAGAAGGGGCTCCGTTTTGAAGTGAACATCGAGGACGGCTTGCCGGACAGCTTCATCACGGATGGGCATCGCGTGAAGCAAGTCGTGCGGAATTTGCTGGGGAACGCCTTTAAATTTACGAACGAAGGTGCGGTGAAGCTGGACATTGTGCAAGCATCGGCAGAGGAGCTGCCTGCCCACTTGAGAGAGACAGGCCAAAACTATATGGCCTTGCGTGTAACGGATACCGGCATCGGCATTCCGAAGGACAAGCAGGCGCTCATCTTTGAGGCATTCCAGCAATTGGACGGCACGACAAGCCGGAAATACGGCGGTGCCGGCTTAGGCCTGTCTATCAGCCGCGAGCTTGCGCGACTGCTGGGCGGCAGACTGCATGTCGAGAGTCATGAGTACGAGGGAAGCATATTCACATTCTATGTTCCGCTCAAGACTGCTCAGCAAGCGGCTGCCGAAGCTGGTACGCCGCCTCTGTCGGACGCGTCCGCGAAGCAGGACGCAGCAGGGGCATCGGCGTTACCGAAGGGGCAACGAGAGGCGCAGCATGCGGCTGAGCAAGAGGCTGGACTGGCTGCATCAGCCAAGAAGCGCGCTTCCCGCCATGGCAGTGATTCGAAGGAAGTGCTGCACATGGCATGGGATGAGGCGATCAAGCAGGAGGTTGCTGCCGCTCATGAGAGTGAATCCAGCCGCTCCTGGCCATTTGAACGCACACGGAGGCTGCTCATTGTAGAGGATGACGGCCCCCAGCGGCAATCGCTCATTGCCTTGATTGAAGGTGTCGACGTATCGGTGACCGCCGTGTCGACTGGCACCGAGGCGCTGAAGCAGTTAGCTGATCGCAAATTTGACGGTATGGTGCTTGATTTGCTGCTTCCGGATATGACTGGCTTCGAGCTCATGGATCACATCAGCCGCAATCCCCAGCTTAGACGGGTTCCTATCATCGTTTACACTGGCAAGCTGCTGGATGCGAAGGAAGAGACGGAGCTGAAGAAGCGTACGCAGAGCATCATCATTAAAGACGTAAAATCGGCAGAGCGTCTGCTGCAAGAGACAATGCTGCTGTTGAACCGCATAGATGCGAACGACGCTGATGAGGATACGTACGGGCATGGACATACGTCCAATGACGAGCTGTTGTCAGGCAAACGCGTGCTGCTGGTCGATGATGATGTCCGCAATGTATTTGCGCTGTCAAGCGCGCTGGAGCAATACGATATGGATATCGTGTATGCGGAAAATGGGCGTGAAGCGCTCGAAGCATTGGGCGAGCATGCCGATTTCGACCTTATTTTGATGGATATGATGATGCCAGAAATGGACGGCTATGAAGCAATGCGCCGCATTCGGGAGATACCGCAGTTCGAGAAGCTGCCGATTATCGCGCTGACGGCGAAGGCGATGAAGGAAGACCGCAACAAATGCATTGAAGCCGGAGCATCGGACTACGTAAGCAAACCGTTCCAAACAGAGCAGTTGCTTTCGCTCATGCGCGTCTGGCTGTATAAATAAGGGGATCATTATTAACTGATATGAAGGAGCAAGGATGGACATGAACGGTAACAGCCTCGGTTTACACGATGACAAGAGACGGCCTCAAGATACTGACCGAGAACGAATTGAAATCGAACTGTTACTTGAAGGGGTTTTTCGGGTATATGGTTATGACTTCCGAGATTATGCCTATCCTTCGCTCAAGAGACGAATATGGCATCAAGTGTTCTTCGAACAAGTGGATACGATATCGGAGCTGCAGAGCCGCGTCTTGCACGAACGGGACTGCTTGCAGCGGCTAGTGCACAGCTTATCGATTCCGGTGACGGAAATGTTCCGTGATCCATCCATGTTTAAGGCGTTTCGCCAGCAGGTCGTCCCGTTGCTGCGCACGTACCCTTACATTCGGATTTGGCACGCGGGATGTTCGACTGGGGAAGAAGTATATTCCATGGCAATCTTGCTGCATGAAGAAGGCTTGTATGAAAAAGCTAGACTATATGCGACAGATATGAATTCGCGCTCGCTGCACCAGGCAAAAGAAGGCATTTGTCCGTTGGACAAAATGAAAGTGTACACGAAAAATTATATGGAAGCGGGAGGCACGAGTTCGTTCTCGGAGTACTACACCGCTTCCGGCGATGGCGTGGTCATTCATCCTTACTTGCGCAAAAACATTATTTTTGCGGAGCATAACTTAGCAACAGATCGTTCTTTTAATGAATTTAACGTTATTCTATGTCGGAATGTCATGATTTACTTTAATGAACCGTTACGCAATCGCGTTCATCAACTGTTCTACGAAAGCTTGGCGCCGCTTGGCGTGCTTATTGTCGGTTCGAAGGAATCCTTGCACTTCACCGAACGTGAATCTCAGTATGAGGAAGTGGAGCGCAACGAGAAGATTTATCGCAAAATTCGGTAGGAGGTATTGTGATGGCTACATTGGAGCCGATAAATATCCTGCTCGTCGATGACCGACCAGAGAACTTGTTAGCGCTCGAAGCTGTACTATCCGAGGAGAGCTACCGTTTAGTGAAAGCAACCTCCGGCGAAGAAGCGCTGCGGCATCTGATGAAAGAAGAGTTTGCTGTCATCGTGCTTGACGTTCAAATGCCGGGGATGGACGGGATTGAAACGGCAAAGTGGATTAAGGCGCGCGACAAAACAAAAAACATTCCGATTATTTTCGTGTCTGCAAACTATAAGGAAACCGAGCATCTGTTCGCTGGTTATTCTGCCGGCGGCGTGGATTATATGGTTAAGCCCTTTGTCCCGCATATTCTGAAATCGAAAATTCATAGCTTTGTCGGCATGTTTCAGGCGCAAAAAAGGCTGCAGGCCCAAAAGATGTTGCTTCATCAGAAGACGCATGAATTGGAGCGAATGAACCGGGAATTGGCGGCTGCCAAAGAAGCGGCGGAACGGGCGGCCTTGGCACGAACTCAATTTCTAGCTATGATGAGCCATGAAATTCGCACTCCGATGAACGGGGTCTTAGGCATGGTGGACTTATTGCTTGATACAGAATTGTCGCCGGACCAAGGCAATTATGCTGAATTGATTCGCAAGAGCGCGGATTCGCTCATACGGACGATTAATAATATTTTGGATTTCACGAAGATGGAGTCAGGCAAACTAGAGCTGGAAGAATTCCCGTTCGATTGCTCTGCTTTGGTGACCGAAGTGTACGAATTATTTACAGCAGAGGCAGGCAAACGGGACTTGAAGCTTGCTTATTCGTTGGAACCAGACGTACCGAGCTGTCTATATGGAGATATGCTGCGTTTGCGGCAGGTTCTCATTAACCTTGTAGGAAATGCTGTGAAATTTACGGATGCGGGTGAAGTAAACATCCATATTTCTGTCTTGCAATCAATGCGGAATGGAACCGACGAGATGCATCGGATTCAGTTCGAGGTAAAAGATACGGGTATCGGCATTCCGTCTGATAAAATGGGCGGGTTATTTCAGCCCTTCGCACAATTGGATTCTTCCATGAACCGGAAATACGGCGGAAGCGGATTGGGACTTGCGATTTGCAAATCACTTGTCCAGTTAATGGATGGTGATATTCGCACCGTACCGGCAGAGGAAGGCGCTTTGTTTATTTTTGACGTCTGGCTTCGAGGCTATTATGAACAAAATTAGTAATAGTGCGTGTTCAAAAAGGTCGGTTTTCAGCACCAAGAAGGTTGTAGGAACCCGAAGAAAGAGCAGCGCAGTGTAGGCGAGACTACATGAGCAGCGGACTTCGAGAGTGAATGCAAGATTCGATGCCGAGTTACTTTCTGAGTGACTTCGTGATCAAAAGCGGACTTTTTGAACAACCTCTAAAATAGTGCGTGTTTAAAAAGATGTTTCGCGTGAAGCGTTTAAGGTTATTTACCTGTAAGCATCATACCTACACATAGGAGAGGAAAATATGAGCGGAAATAAATTTTCGGTAACGACACAACAAGATAACGATAAAGTGGTTGTACAATTACAGGGCGATTTGGACCTGGCGGCAGCTAAAGAGTTCCGCGCATTTATGGGGCCTATCGTTGACGATGCGGCCATTGATTTAGCGCTTGATTTAGAACAACTTACTTATATTGACAGCACAGGGATTGGCATTTTGATATCGATACTGAAAATGCGTCATGAACAGCAAGCCTCGTTTACGATTGTGAATGTGCCGCCGCATGTGCAGAAGCTGTTCGACATGACGGGGATTTCGAAGTTTTTAACTCCGAACGCTTAAATCTAACATATTACGAAAGGGAATGGATCATGGATAAGGAAAGAGCGCTGAAGCGTGTTAAATTAGCATTGCCAGCCCAAGCTGAATACGTTGAACTGGCCCGTCTTGCACTGTATGGAATTGCGAGCCGCATTGGATTTTCTTATGAAGAGATTGAAGACATGAAGGTCGCTATTTCAGAAGCCTGCAATAACGCAGTGCTGTATGCATATGATTCACCTGGCGGAATGGTCGAAATATTATTTGAAGTGAACGACGACGAAATTGGAATCGTCATCCAAGATGAAGGAAGCAGCTTTGACGCAGAACGCAAGACAAGCAGCTTGGCAGGCTGGCACGAGAAGAGCCTCGATGAGGTACAAGCAGGGGGGCTAGGGTTTTATTTAATGCAGGCCTTGATGGATGAGGTGGAAGTCATGAGCGTGGAAGGGCGCGGTACCGTTGTCAAGATGAAAAAACGATTGCAAACAAGCGGAGAGCTTATATGAGGGCTGAATCCCATGGCGCAATGGAACATGCCAATGATCTTATTCATCAATATCAGGACACGAAAGACAACGATATCGCCACCATCCTAATCAAGAAGTACGAACCCATGATTAAAATGGCAGCCGGTAAAATTTCCCGTAATCGCCCCGACTTGTTTGAGGATTTGATGCAGGTCGGCAATATGGCGCTTATCCGCTTGCTGCAGCAGTTTGACAGTTCTTTGGGTGTACCGTTCGAAGCGTATGCGATGAAGAGTATGATCGGCCATATGAAAAATTTTCTGCGTGATAAATCATGGTACATTCAAGTACCGCGCCGGATTAAAGAAAAAGGAGCGCTCGTCCAGCAGACGATTGATGAGTTGACTGTACAGTTGGAGCGTTCACCGAACGTCGAAGAAATCGCAGCGAAGCTCGAACTTACCGTAGAAGAAACGGTGGAAGTATTGGCCGGACGTGAATGCTATCATTATATTTCTTTAGATACGCCGCTGTCTCAAGATGAGAGCGCGGCAACGTTAGGAGAACTTATTAGTTCGGATACGGATGACTATAAAGCGGTGGAGCGCAAGATGGACTTGACAGAGGCCATGAAAGCGCTAAAGCCGGAAGAACAGCAGGTGCTATCATTGGTTTTTGATGAAGGTCTGTCGCAGCGCGCCGCAGCTGAGCGATTGGGTGTATCGCAAATGAGCGTGTCCCGCATACAGCGGCGGGCGACTGATAAATTAAGGCAGATTCTCACTTCACAAGACCATACCTAAACATAATGAAGATGCTTTTCCTCATGAGGTTCTAGGGCAAGCATCTTCATTATGTTTAACTGTTGGAGGTCTATTGGGTCTTCGTCTGCACCTTCTTAATGTCTTCGCCAAGCTGCTTAACTGCTTGCTCATTCGGTGCCATCGTGTTCAGCGTATCTGCAGGGCTCTCTGTCGCAGCCGCCGCTTCATGACACGCGATTCCAAGCTCGCTCGCTAACTTAGAACATAGCGCTTGCAAAATATTGGCTGCCTTGTGCTCCAGAAATGAAGGTACGGGATGAAGGCCTGAAAAGCCCGCATTAACGGTGTCAATGCGCAAATCCCCGTTGGCGAGCTTAGCGGCCGGAACCGTAAACATGTGGCTGGCACGGTCTTTATCCAGCTGTTCATTGACGAGTCCCAATACGAATACGACTTGTTCACTGCACTGTATACCGGTGAAGCCGTGCTGCAAAAACAATTTGCGCACGGCTTCAGCTTGAGCGGAAACAGGGGGTGGTATGGCTGTCATGTAATCCCTCCCGTTATACTTCTTCTTTCAATTGAGCTGCAACTTCTTCCGCAACATCAGCGGATGCTTCTTTCAGCTCATTCGCGGTGCTAGTCACTGAATCTTTGACGCTGGCAGCCAATTGCTGAGAGGCGTCTTTCACACCGCATACGACGGCTTCAGCTTTAGCTCCGACTGTCTTCACTACTTCTGAAGTGCGTGTACCCAAGTCGCAAGCGATTTCTTTTGTTTTGCCGCCAACGACCTGAGCTTTTTCGCCCAAATCCGAACGTAATTCACGGCCTGATTTTGGAGCGAGCAGCAAAGCGGCCGCTGCGCCGAGAAGACCGCCGACGACAAGACCTTTTACGAATGTTCCACCTGCGCAATTGTTATTGTTTTCTGTATTTTGACTCATGACCATCTCTCCTTTTAACCTATTTCTTTATATTGCTTTAAGGAGGATTACACCTATTTATGCAATTTGAAACAGCATTGTGTTGAAAATATAGAGTTTCATGCTGCAAATCGTCATTATGATGTAATCGAATTGCCTCCCCTGCCTTTGAGCCATTGCATTGCATAAATGCAAGCAAGTAACCAAGCTGCTCCTGCAGCGTAACCGGCTATAACATCCGTTACGAAGTGTACGCCTAAATAAATGCGGCTTAGTCCAATGCAGACGATGAGCAGCAGGGTCAGCACAAGCACGTAAGCCGCAGGCTTGCCTTGCTCCTTCAAGTGCAGCCATATAATGTAGCCAAGCATGCCGTAGAAAGACATGCTGACCATGGAATGTCCGCTTGGGAAGCTGTAGCCGCTCGCCTGCACCCAGTGCTCCCAATCCGCCGGCCGCGCCCTTTGAATCAGATGCTTCATTACTTCATTAAACAACGAACTGCCGATAAGCGCAATGAAAAGGCTCATCGCATCCCACCGTCGCTTGAGTATGAATGCCAAAACGGCAGCTAATACGAGAGCAATCGGTATAATAATATGACTGGAAGCCAGATGTGTAATAATGGTAACGAACTCCGTAAATGAAGGAGAAGCCACGGAACGTACCGTATCGGTAACAGCCAGATCGAACTTATGGAAGCTGTCGCTCATTACGCCTCTTGTAAGGATGAAGAGAACAATAACCAATGCGGGCACGGTTATAATTCCCCATAACAGATTTAACGTGAACTTTGCTGTCGGTTTAGCAGCAGAAGAAGAGGACTGAAATTGATTTTTAGATATTGTCATTGCTTCTCCTTTAGGTGTATGGTAGAAAAGGAACAATCGCAATTCAAGAAGCGCATGGAAGCACAACATGAAATTTTGGTAAATATATATATGCATACCATATTACCATAGATGGATGCAACCTTATGTAATATAAGCAGGTGCTGCAAGAAAGAGGTATAATTTACGATGCTGGTTCCATTTGGATGGCAAAAAGGAGAAAGTCGAGATGCATGAACAGTTAGTAGTAGAGACTCGGAACGGTTGGCTTGAATGCGAGCATAGGGGCTCCATTTGCGGTATCGATCGGAATTTACATATTTCTTATGCGCTTGGGGATATTCAGTCTCCGATGTTCTTGCGTTCGGCGGGCAAACCTCTGCAGGCGATCCCTGTCGTGCGGAATGGAGTGCTGGAACACTATGGGCTCGATGACAAGGAATTAGCGCTCATGACCGCATCTCATCGCGGGGAGTCGTATCATATTGAGACGATGGAGCACATCATGGAGCAGAGCGGGCTCGAAGAAGACCGGCTAATCTGCAATCCGTCCTACCCGTTGAACGAAGAGGCGAAGGAACTGCTTCTGCGTGCGGGCGGACAGCGGCGAAGAGCGTATCATAACTGTGCTGGCAAGCATTTCGGCGTGCTCGCCTGGAGCAAGATGATGAATTGGGATTTGGGGACGTATACCGAGCCTGATCATCCAGCACAGGTGGAGATTGCACGTACGCTGTCGGAGATGTCGAACATGTCGTGCGAACAGATGCGGGCGGGTACCGATGGGTGCGGATTCCCCGTCTATGCGCTGCCGTTGCCAGGCATTGCAACCGCTTATTTGAAGCTCGCTTGTCCCGAGCTGATTGAAGATGCAGATACCCGGCGAGCGGTCACTCGGATAAGAAAGGCGATGCAGCGTTACCCTCTTCTCGTCGGTGGAACGCAACGAATCGATTCCATCTTAATGGAGGATGACAATATTATTGCCAAGGGCGGATTCAAAGGCATATTCGCTTTTGCTCTGCGCAGCGAAGGATTGGGCTTCGCCTTCAAGGTGGCAGACGGTTCGGACGAAGAGTGGGCTCTCATTGTTGCTTCGATATTAGAGCAGATCGGATATGAGCGCACGGAGACGATCGAGAGCATTCGCCGGCAGTTTCCAGAAACGCTGACCAATGATAACGGGAAGACGGTAGGCGCGCAGAAAGCTGTGTTTACGTTCAATTGATATACATCATAACTTTACATCACATTGGATGAGGTGACCTTATGAATTCTATCGTACTTGAAGTTATCGGAACGACACTGCAGGAGGTTAAGACGGCTGCACAGCACGGAGCCGACCGAATCGAACTGATTACGGGCATTACGGAAGGCGGGCTTACGCCAAGCATCGGGCTCATTGAAGAGGCATCCGCTGCCGTTGATATCCCTGTTAACGTGATGGTGCGTCCGCATAGCCGCTCCTTCGTCTATGATGCAGACGATATGCGCACTATCGTTGAGGATGTGCGGCGTATTCGCCAGACCGGAGCCAATGCGATCGTATTCGGCGCACTGACGCCGGGAGGGAAAGTTGATGTTCCCGCTTTGGAACACGTGCTGGAAGCTGCTGACGGCATGCAGATGACGTTCCACCGCGCTATTGATGAGGCAAATGATATTTACGAGGCGTTGGACGTGCTCTTAGCCTATCCGCAAATTACGACGGTCCTTACGTCCGGCGGCAAACCGAGTGCGCTGGATGCGCGTGCAGAACTTGCTGCCATGGTTCGTCAAGCCGAAGGGTCTAAGTTGGCTATACTGGCCGGAAGCGGCTTGAAGCAGGATGCGGTGTCCAGCTTTGTACGGGATACGGGCGTTCAACAAGTTCACTTCGGCTCCAATGTGCGGGTGAACGGACAAGCCTTGTCTCCTATCGATCCGGGTCGCCTCCGCACCTTGAAGGCAACGATTCGCTCGCTATAGACAAAGGAAATCTCCCTTATCTGCCGTGTGGTGCTGCAGGATAAGGGAGATTTTTGCTTTACTATGCTTGATGAGGGTTCTTCCAGCCTTGTTCCAGCTTGTGTAGCGGATATTTCATTTTGCGCAAAATGGATTCCATCGCAGTCACTTCAGATCCTTATTAAGAACGACGCAACCGACCCAATTCCGATACGAGCGCTTCTACTTCACTAATGCTGAATGAGGGCTTGCTGATCACGATATCGTAAATGTCCTTAATATCATCATATTGCTCCACGGAAAATGCAGATGACTGCATAGCGGCAGCGGTTGCCATTTTCAATCTGTCTTTAATCGTGTCGATCATTTGTTCCACGCTAGCTTGCGTTCTATCCTGTACACTCATCATTCGTTCCTCCTCGGACGTACTTCTTCCAACATGCTCGTATTGTATCACGAATGCACCGGAAACTAAACGATGAACGGCGACGTTGCGCTCGGGCTCATTTCTCCATCCGGAGGTCTATACTTATGCACTTGGCAGAGAGTGCATTGTGAAGTACAATAAGGCATCATGTGGAGAAAAAAGGAGTACCCATCCGATGCAAGGCAACTTAATTTCGAATCTGGAAGTTCCGTTTACGGGGCACAGGCATAAACTGTCGGGGAAGCAGCTAGACGCTTTTTTTCAACATCTGGAGATGAAGTATTCGATAGAGCACATGATGTTTGTCTGTATCGGTACAGACCGTTCCACGGGGGACGCGCTTGGGCCGCTGGTTGGGACGCGTCTTGCAAAGAGCGGATTGCGTCATGTTATCGGCACGCTGGATAATCCATGCGATGCCTCCAATCTGGAAGAGCGGCTTGCTGCGATTCCGGAAGGAATGGTGACGGTGGCGATTGACGCATGCTTAGGGCATCCATCTACGGTCGGCCATTTCTTAGCAAGCGATCAGCCGCTGCTGCCTGCTGAATCGGTCGGCAAGCCGCTGCCTGCAGTCGGGCAATATAGTATTGCGGCTGTAGTGAACGTGAACGGACCGAAGCCGTACTGGACACTGCAGACCACATCGCTGCGCGTCGTAATGAACATGGCAGATGAGCTTTCCGATGCTATCATCCGTTCAGTTCTTTGAAATCGACATGCATAATTAATCAGACTTTCCCATAGAAATGATGACGTGGGCCAAAATAGAAGATGTTGAAACAGGGCCCGGGAACAAAAAAAGGAGCCGGAACATCCATTCCGCCTCCACACACTTAAGGTTATATCACGTGAAAAAAAAGGAAACAGCTGCGTTTTGATCCGTTCGTGGGGAACGGGTCATTTTTTATCGTGCCGGTCCGTCAGCTTTAGAATGAGCTGAACCAGGCCAAGAATAAACGCGCTCGTGGCAAAGAACATTTCGAACCCTTCCATGATCGTCACCCCCTTTCTGCAGCGAATGAAGAAAACTGGAGCAAATCCTGCGTCGTAGAAGGTGCTGATTCAGTTATTTACAGTTTGTGTAATATACTCTATACTTATGGACGATTTGGGCATGCTAGAATCTTTGGACATGAAATCGTAAATTTTTTTTGTAATATTTGTAAAGTATGCATATCAGACTGCAGACCCGCATATCTTTATAATTTATGATGGAAAGAGGGGATGAAAGATGACGCGTATCCGAGTGAATACAAATTTCAACATGCATGTCGAGGAACAAGGGCGAGGCCCTGCTATTATAATGCTGCACGGCTTTTGCGGAAGCTCGAAATATTGGTCTTCCCTTATTCCGCTGCTATCTGAACAATACAGGGTGATCGTTCCGGACCTGCGGGGACATGGTAAGAGCGACGCACCAGTCGGAGCCTATACGATTGAGCAAATGGCGGATGACATCTTGGACTTGGCGAACACGCTGGAGCTCTCTAAGTTCGTTCTGCTCGGTCATTCGCTTGGCGGATATATCACGCTATCATTCGCACAACGGTACGCCGATCGCTTGAACGGATTCGGATTGATTCATTCGACCGGGTATCCGGATACAGAGGAAGGCAAACAGAAGCGTGTGGCTACAGTGCAGTCTTTGCAAGCCGAGGGCATCGTTCCGATGGTGGACGAGCTTATTCCGAAGCTGTTCGCTGCCAGACACATTGACGAACATGCGGAACAGGTGAGCAAGGCGAAGGAAATTGGCTATCTTACGCCTCCACAAGGCGCCGCGGGCGCTGCGCTGGCGATGCGGGAACGTCCTGATCGGACTGCGGTGCTTGCCGCGACGGCGCTGCCGTTGCTCTTGATTGCTGGAGAGCAGGACGGAATTGTAACCTCGGATAAGACGTTTACGGTGAATGGCCCGAATGTGACTCAAGTGACATTGACGGATGTTGGGCATATGAGCATGATGGAATCGCCAGAGCGTCTTGCGGATACGGTTGCTTCATACATGCATCAGATTCGAGCGTAACAGAGCTATTGCTTACCTTATTGACATTACAATGACGGCGGGCGCCTCCCTTGTGGGTGGCGTCCTTTTTCGTTATACTGTAGCTGATCTTCGACGAGCGCCGTTTGAGCAATGGTGCTAATTCAGTTGCATGTCTTTCTGTCGGATGAGCAGTATCATCCATATCAATGCCAATTCAGGTCGGGGTGAGAAGAAGATGTACCGGAGAGATTATTTGTTACGTTTAATTGAGGAAATGACACAAATGATCGGCAAAGCGATGGGACTTCGCGAACAGAAGAAACGGACGGAGCTGCTATTTGAATGGGATGAACTGATGCAGCGGCGCTTCCGTATTAACGGTGAGCTGTCCGATAAGCTGTCGGCTGATGATATGATGCGTCTCTTCATGACCAATGGACGTTTGCATGCCGATGAACTGCAGGCGTTCGCATTCCTTCTCTTCGAACGGGCGAAGCTGGAGAAAGAAAAGGGGCTGCATGAAGACGAGGAGAGACATCTCGATTCGCGTCTTGAAGGTGTGGAGCTCGGGCAGGCGGAAGCCATGTATATACGGCGTTCCATGAAAGCCTTGAATTTGCTGCTTGAAGCGATGCTGCACGGCAGCGATCGGAAAGTGCTTCCGGTTATGCCGAGTATGGAGCAGCTTCTTCACGAGCTGAAGCCATACAAGCTGGAGGAGAGCGCACTCGCTCGCTTATGGCGGTGGTTCGAGCAGGAAGGACGTTACGCCGAGGCGGAGGATGCGCTGTTTCACTGGCTGCAGAGTGCAGCAGAGCGGCCGGACGAGCTGCAGCTCCGCAAGAAGCTGGCGCACGGCTTCTATGAACGGATGGAAGCTCTGCCAGACGAACAGCTTGAACAAGGAAGCCTGCCGCGTGATGAAATTAAACAGGGGATGGAAGATGTGTCATCCCTCTAGATTGAGGATGTAGGAGCAGACGATGGAACAATTAAGACAATTAGTGAATCAAGTCATTCAACAAGAAACGTTGAGCAGCGCCGTGCTTAGCCAATTGCGCAGCAAACCGGTTGAAGGATATTCCAAGGTGACGATGAAGCCGGTCCGTGTTCGCGGACAACTGCAAATGCAGTTCGAATATCATTACGACAACAAGGTCACACACGACAATGTGCCGATAGAGGAGGCAGCGGAGCGGCTTATGTCTCTCTTGGAGATGACCTTCAAGCAAGCGCTCCTGCGAACGACGGAAGCGGACTATCAGGTGCTTATCAGCAAGAAATACAAGGTGGCTATTCGCAAGCAAGCTGCTGTCGTGAAGCAGGTCGACGTTTCTCATAACCGCAAGAAGCGGTATATATTGACAGAAGGCGATCCTGTCCCTTTTCTTATTGAACTCGGCATCATGAATAAAGATGGCAAAGTGCTGGCCGCCAAGTATGATAAATTTAAACAAATCAATCGTTTCCTCGAAATGGTCGCGGACATACTTCCCTACTTGCCGCAAGATCGAATGGTGCGGATTATTGATTTTGGCTGCGGCAAATCGTATTTGACGTTTGCACTGTACCATTTTCTTCATGTTCAGTCCAAGCTGCCGGTTCATATTGTCGGGTTGGATTTGAAAAAGGATGTAATCGAACACTGCGAAGCGCTGGCGCGTCGTCTCAATTATGATGGATTGTCTTTCCTCATGGGAGATATCGCCCAGTATGAAGGGGCTGACGAGGTTGATATGGTCGTCACCTTGCACGCATGCGATACAGCTACCGATGCGGCGCTGAATAAGGCGGTGCGTTGGGGCGCGCGCGTTATACTATCGGTTCCATGCTGCCAGCATGAGCTGAATAGGCAAGTAGAGCAGGATGTGTTGGCACCGCTCTTGTCTCATGGTATTTTGAAGGAGCGGTTTGCATCGCTTGCCACCGACGCGATTCGTGCCAAGCTGCTCGATTGCGTCGGATACCGGACGCAGCTGCTCGAATTTATCGATATGGAGCATACACCGAAAAATATTTTAATCCGGGCCGTTCGCGTTGAAGAACAGGACCTGTCGGAGGCGAAGGCGGATACCAATGCGGATGCGAATGCGGATGCGATTCGCATGACAACTCCGATAGATGCGCAGGCATGGCAACAATATGAGGCGTTTCGGCAGTTTTTGCATGCCGATCCGTATTTGGAGCGGGCGCTGGGCGATATATTGTCGGCACGCGGATATCAGCGAACGACGTAAGACTAAGGAGGGCCTTCGCAGCGAAGGTCCTCTTTTTTAGACGTCTTCCGCCTGTGGTGTCACTTTCTCCTTCCCGGAGAAGGTATGTCCGTTCGATCCTTTGCCTCGCTCTCCCCTCCAATCAGAACAGCAGCAACCCATTCTCCTATTAACGAGTAAGTTTCTTAGCGCTTCCGTTCCATGGTCCTTATATCCAATCTCCCATGCAGTCAGGAAGGATAACGACGAGAAAAGGCATACGTCAGGAAGGATCACTAACGTCTGAATTAAGGTACATACCGTTTCGTATAGACATCATGTCGTGAAGCGACTAATCTTGATGGCAGTAAACTCGGCAGCTTCCAGAGTCGTCATTGGTCGTACCGCATCCTGATGAAAGGGGAGAATGAAGCAAAGGGGGAGAGAAAGCAAATCCCCTTCAGTCCGAACGACGCGCCGTTTTACTATCTATCGGAGCATTTCGTTAACTATGAAGAGTCGGTGCCTTCCTATTTGACAGGCGGTACGCATGTAACGTTTTTATAACCGTCGGCAAGGTTGTGGTGACAATCCTTATGATGATAAAGCCTCGATAGAGGTTTTCTTATCCAGACGAAGCTGCAATAGCTAAAGAAGCTCGACTACTAGAAGCGCAACTCTTCAAAGATCGTCAATTTTGGACGATATAGAAACATGGGTAGTCGTGCCTATGATCAATCAGGCATCGGAGATGCGGCTGCATGTGCCGGGACGGGCGCATTCCCTTGCCGCACAAGACTAAGGCAGTTTATTAACGAACCGAAGTCAACGTATAAGGGAGTGGTCCTCGGGCCGTGGGCCAGCGGACCTAAAGAGATGGTAGGAGGGCTTAAACAAATATGAAAGACACGTATTTTACAGATACCCCGGAGTATTTATTGATTACATTGCTTCATAGCCGAACCGTACTGGAGGGTGATAGCTGTGTTGCGACAGGTGTGTTATCCTATATGGAGGGCGATCTCATTGAAGTGGGATTGCCGGAATTCGAACGGTTTGAACTGGGAGAGGCGATCAAAGTCACCATTTATTCCCCAGTGGGTATTTTTAATTTTACTACGAAGGTTGTGGCGCGCCATCAAGGCTCGTTGTTAATCATTCATCCTCCTCAGCAGCAGCGGAAGTTCGCGGATAAGCGTGAATACCCCCGAATCGATGTGAATAAGCAAGGAGTTATTACTTCGAGACAGACGATGCAGGGAGAAATAAACGCGCTATCGACACCGGTTCAGATACATATTCAAGATATCAGCTTGAATGGATTGGGGTTTACGATGACCATGGGCAGCGCTTTAAGAGAAGGGATGCAGGCAGATGCAGAGCTGCAGCTCGGGTTTGTTCTGCCGTGCCGCCTGCATGTCGTCCGCCACTTTCCACGCGAAGAAGAAATGTTTTGCGGCGCAAAGCTCATACTGAACGATGACGAATCAATGCGCTCCTTGCGGGCGTTCATCCTGCGTGAGCAGATTAAGGCGCATATCGAGCGCAAGACGAAGCGGGAGATACGCGGATAAAGGAGTCGTAATGGGCATATCGCAGAACTAGATTCAGCCTATAGCATAATAGGAGTGAAAGGAGAAGATTCGACGTGACCAACGCATCCAGAGGTGTGCGCACGCTTCTTATTTGGTTCCTGGGAGCACTTATCGTGCTTGCGGCCGTTCCATTCATGCCGTCGAAGGCAGAGGCTGGAGGAAGGGTGTTCCCTGAGAAAATCTTCAGTACATATGAGGTCGATATTAATGAAGACAAGAATGAACCCATTCCGCCTACAGTAACGGGAGCCACGTATCAGAATCTTTTTAATGCGAGTCCGGACATCGCTGAGATTAATGTAGATTTGACTCAGGGCAATGGGATATATGCGATACACCCGAAGCAAGCGGGAACGACCACGGTTCAATATGAATGGAAATTTCCCGATGACCGCATCATCGTGCATAAATTTACGGTAACCGTTACGGACGGGAATCTAATACCTCCCAGAATAAACATTGATCAAGAAAGAAATTTGAACAGTTATTTTTTGCTTAACGAAAGTGGAAATAACAATATGACTATTTCGCTTGATCGATTATTTACCTTCTCCCAACCGATAAATTGGGGGAACCCATCGTCATTGCATGTCATTGATGATATGAACTTATTTGTTATTGAGAAGAATCTTGTCAATTCTAAAGATATCGTATTAAAAAACAATAATCGTTCTGGCGATACTAGGGTCACTATAACGTTATCCGACATAACAGGAAAGAAAGCCGTTTATTATCTCGACATTACAACCAACTGGGAACCTGTGCCGCATCCTCAGCATGTCCATGTGTTGGTGCAGCAACCAATAACTATTTCCTTAGAAGAGCTAGGATTGTTCACTGATGCAGACGATGATAAATTGAGTTTTTCATTGCTTGGCCAACCTGTTTTTCCAGCCCGGATCGAACAGGATACATTGATCTTTCAGACCGATTCAACTGGAGAAACTTCGATTTATATAGAAGCGTCTGACGGGCGAAGAGGAAGCGCAATTGCAGAGTTAACAGTAACATCGTGGGCTTCGGAAGAATCAGGGATAGCAGGAACGTATCCGGAAACGGAGAACAACATCGTCCTGACAAACGTAACATCAGGATCGTATATTCTCGCTCCCATGCAAATGAAAGTGCCTGCGGAGGCAGAACTGAATCAATTGGTGTCGAGTGGAAAGGCGCGATCGGTTGAATTGACGGATGGCAACGAAGCTCGCATTTCGATTGATACGGCAAATGGTCTCCCTGAATTGGCTGCAGGAGACTATGGATTGTACAGGCTAGACAACTCTATTGTGTCTTTGGAGCAAGTTATACACACGATTAGTAAAGATATTATCTTGCAGCAACTTAAAGACATCGACGCGCGTTATGAGAATAACGGCGTAGATATTATGGATGCGAGAAGATGGCTCTTTGAGCATAAAAATACTTATTTTTATACCAAAGTAGTATTATCGTTAATACAATAAATTGTGCAGAGGTCAACCTGGGGTTGGCCTCTTATTGTTTCGAGCACACTGATGGCTACGAGAATAGATCTGATAGGAGGACGGCAGATGGACAGGGAAATAGGAAAACGGAATTGGCGGGTAAGCGCAGGCGCGGGAACAGTGTTCGCGGTGCTGCTGCTCTCGCTCTGGCAAAAAGGGCTATTCTACGATCGGGATACGCATTTGCTGTCGTTATTTTTATTCCTTATTTCTTTTATCGTTATCTTATATACGAGAAAAGTACGAATGACGCTGCCGCTGCTTATTACTGCGATTGTAAGTGTCTGTTATGCCATTACGCTCATGCTTCATCCGGCAAGTACATATGGAACGGAGATGCAACTGATTCGGTGGGTGATGTATGGTGCATGGGTTATTCTGCTTACTGCTCTATTGGATGGGCAGCGCGGTGGACGCGGATTTCGAATGGTGCTGGCGGGAACGGCCGTAGTTGGTCTCATTAGCAGTGTGAGTGCACTGGCCATGCTGTACGATTATTTGCCATATAACTCCGGTGTCATGACGAGTCAGGATGCCCAATTGTCTGCTCTTGGGTTCCGGCTGTCGGGATTGGTTCAATATCCGAATACGCTCGGTGTCATTGCGGGGGCATTCGCACTGCTGCACTTGCATGGCATCACTGCCGGAAAAACGCTGCGGGATCGTGTCCTGGCCGCCATGCCCCTGCTGCCGCACCTGACCGTGCTCGGACTTACTGAATCGCGCGGGGCATGGTTCGCTTTTGCAGTGGTGTGGGCTGCTGGATATTTGTCCGCTCGCGGCCGCCGCACCGTTTATTTGCTGCACTCCGCATGGTTTGCGTGCTGGGCCTTGGCCGCTGTGGCGAGTACGGCTTCGCTGTGGCTGTCCGAGAGTTCGCTCGTGCCGCTCCCCGTCATCGTTGCGTGGGCAGGCTCGATCGGATTATACATGTTGCTAGAGAGGCTTCGCTATCGCCGCCGAGCGTATGTGAGCGGCTATGTCCTCATCATGGCGGCGCTGCTCAGCTGGGGCGCTATGATGATGCCATCCGGCGCGGCGAACCGGGTGACGGATCATTATGAGACGGCTGGCGCCCGCACTTTATTTTACAAGGATGCCTGGGCGTTATGGCAGCGGAGTCCTTGGCTCGGCGCAGGCGGAGATGCGTGGCGGCAGCAGTTCGCAAGCATGCAGAGCGAGCCTTACGTTGGCAAGGAGGTGCACAGCAGCGTTTTCGATTTTCTGCTCGACATCGGAGTTGTCGGCACGCTGCCTGTGTTGACGCTCGCGGCCTTGGCGCTTGTCCTTGCTTGGCGCAGGCATGCGGGCCTCGGCATGGCTGGCGCCCTGATTATGCTGCACAGCGCGATTGACTTCGATCTGGCCTACGGCTTCATCACGCTGCTGCTACTGCTCTTCCTTACTCTTGGCACGGATGCACATGGCGTTGCCGTGCCAAGGGACGAACCGCGGCGCGGGGGCTTGCTCGGTCGCCGACGGCTTGCGGCGCTCGCGCTGGCCGCGCCGCTTGCGGCCGTGGCCGTGCTCGTGTCGTGCCACTTGGCGGCACAACACTTCGCGTCCACGGCCGCCGGCGCCACGGCGCAGCTGCACAGCGCGCTGCGCCTGACGCCCGCGGACACGGCGCTGCGCATCGCCGTGGCGCGGCGCTTGCCGCCGCAGGAAGCGGCAGCCCTGCTTGCAGCGGGGCTGCGCTATGAGCGCGACGGCAAGGCGCTCTACCGCGAGCTCGCGCTGGCAAGCGAGCGCCGCGGCCGCGCCGAGGAAGCCGCCGCGTACTGGAAGGCGGCGGCGGACAGCGACCGCTTCGACCGCGTCCTGCAGACGGAAGCGGTCGAGCGGTTAGCGGCAGCGGCGCGCACGGCGTCGCTGCAGGGCGACCGCCAGACGGCGGGCCTGCTCGCGAACGCGGCCGCGGAGCGGTTCCGCAGCTACGAAGCGGACGTGCGCCGCGTGGAGGCGATGCGGCATCCAGCGAACGGCAAGCGCTTCGCCATGACCGAAGAGGCGAAGCGGGCATTCGCCTCTATCTATTCGCTGATGTCCGAGCCGCCTGCGAACTAGGCGGAAGGCGGAGGGATAAGCACCCATACGCGTTTGGCCATTCGCTCATACCGTGTAGCATATGAACGGAAGGAGACATCCGCATGAGCATGGTCACACGAGTCCATCCATTGAAGGATCCTCAGTTGAAGGGAAAAGCAGCGCAAAGCCGCGATCTCAAGACGGTGCATGAGAAGCAAGTGTGTGGCCCTATACTTAATCGGTTCACCGTCGTCTAGGTGCAGTCGAACGGGGTGCCGTTCAGCACGCCGGGATTTTTTGCGCGCATCTTCGCGGGGAACCGCCTGATCTCCACCCGATCCTTCGATCGCTTCGGAGTAGTACGCTTCAATAACATTAGCACGCTGACCAACGTTGCGCTGACGATTCAAATCTTCAACAGCAACGGCGTATTGTTCCGTACGCGCAGAGTGCCTGCCGGCGTCGAAGCATTCGCCGTCATCGGCTAAATGCAACGCCAACGACCGATATCCTGTGAATAGGGATCGGTCGTTTTTCTTGTCGTGCTATTCACTTATCTTGAACCTTAGCCTGTCGCTATGCGATTGCATGACAGCCGCCTATTCCTTCGCCGCACCGAGCACGATGCCGTGCACAAAATATTTTTGCAGAAATGGATAAATGGCTAGTATCGGAATCAAGCTGATAAAGATTTGCGCCGATTTCACGGTGCGCTGGGACAGCTTCTTCACTGTCTCCGGGTCCATGTTCGTGAAGTCGGTCTGCACAACGATCGTCTGCAGCAAGGTAGCAAGCGGCAGCTTCTCCACTTCGCGCATATAAATCAGTCCGTCAAAGTAGGAGTTCCAGTGATGTGATGCTGCGCAAAGCGTACAACGAACGCCTCGTTCAAGATGTGCGGACGAATTATGATGATGGCAGACTCATTACGCAGAGCGCGGCAGCGGATCAGCCGGGAGCTCACGATGCTTCGATGGAGCCGCTCGACGTGGCGGCCTAGACGATGTATTTTGGTGTTTTTCATGGCGGGACCGCCTTATGAAGGTACGCGTGACTTCTTAGAGGAAGCCCACCGCCTATGGCCGGACAAACCGATTCTGAATACGGAGTCGGACATTGGAGTCAGCAAGACAATAGCGAGAGCGATAAGCAGTCTGGCATTTATAACGATACGATGAAGGCGTTGATGGAGCAGGCTGCAGTGACATCGGAAGGGGAGGCCAATCCGCACGGATTCGTTGCTGGCATCGACTGGTGGTCGATGTACAACTGGTATGTGAACCACAGCCAATGGATTCAGACGATGGGGCTGATGCATATGGATCGGGAGCAGGAAAAGGATGTAGCCGAGCTGCTCCGCAACGATTATGGCCGGCTTGCCGAGCAGACGAGGTAAGCGGTCTGCAGACCGCCAAGGGCGCGAAGAATGCAGGATCCCATGTAAGCAGGGGTCCTTCATTCTATCGCGTCTTTTCTTATAAAGATTGTTTTTTTAAAATCCACATTTTGAACTTTACTTATATTTGAACTTTTACTTAAAAAGGTTACAACTGGCACATTAATATTGGTTATCGTAATTGACTACGTTGCGAGCTGGCTCGCCTTGAGTGAGGTACGTCTGCAAGTTCTCGATAAACAATGCCGTCACCCGTTCCTTCAGCTGATCTGTATTCCCGCCGATATGCGGGGTGATGATGACGTTGTCCATTGACCATAACGGATGATCCTCAGGCAAAGGTTCGATATCGAACACGTCCAATCCGGCGCCGCCGAGATGGCCTTCTTGCAGGGAGCGCACGAGCGCGTCCGTCTCGACTGTCGTGCCGCGGCCGACGTTGATGAACAATGCTCCTGCTTTCATTGCCGCAAAGCGCCCTTCGTCGAACAGTCGGAGCGTTCGGTCCGTCTTCGGCAGTACATTGACGACAGCGTCGCTCTCTTCCAATACCTTGTCCAGCTCTTCAAGCGAATATATAGCTTCGACATATGGCGCCGATCGCTTCGAACGGCGTACGCCGATAACGCGCATGCCGAACGCTTGGGCCAGGCGGGCAATTTCTGTACCGATATGGCCAACTCCGATAATGCCTATCGTCTTCCCTGTCAGCTCGGTGAAATGCCCCTCTTTATTCCACGAGCGCTGCTGCTGATTGCGAATAGCCCGTGGGAGCCCGCGCGTGAAGGCAAGCAGCATCGCGAACACCGTCTCCGCCATCGGTACAGGGTGAACGCCCCCGGCATCGGTGAGCATGATCCCTTTCTCTTGCAGTGCTGCAAACGGCATGTAGTCCGCACCCGAAGACCATAGCTGAACCCAACGCAGCTTGGAATCCTGCTGAAGACATTCCTCTGCGGCAGTGCCGCACCAGCCCAGAATGACTTCCGCATCGCGGTAGACGCTTCGGTCCAGCTCATTCGGCCGCCCGAAGAGGATGCTCCATTCCGGCGCCGCCGCGCGGATGCGCTCTTCTTGTTCTGGCGTTAATCCGTGCAGGCAAATCATGTTGCGCATCTGACTTCCTCCTCCTCCTATGCTCCTTTATAGAGGCTTTTCACTTTTGAAACACGTGTAATATTCAAATTCCTCATCGACCTTTGAAATTCCTGTTTCACAGCAACATTCCACTGTAATCGCTGAAAAACGGCCAGCTCCACTTTATAAATTACAGTCTACATGCCATTCAGCCGCTCAATCACTACCTTTAATTGTATATTTTCCAACGGGGCTGTCGCAGATAGAGCGACCATAGCAACAAGAACAGTGCGCTAAGGACAAGCGCCCACCGCATGCAAAAAAGGCTGCCAGGACAATGATGCGCGGCAGCCTTGCCATTCAAGTCAATCATCCGCCGAAGGATTGGCGGAAGCAAGTAGACAGCTTCGTCCGATCCACATTCCACAGGTCAGCGAGAGCGCCGCTAACGGCTTCGTCGAACCAGTCGGCAAGCTTCTTGCGGTTATTCGCGTTCTCGTGTACCCAGATCAGATTGGCAATGACCCTTTTGTAATACAAATCTTCCCCTTGCTTCATCAGCTCGTCGGATATCCAGACATTCATTCGTTTGACCGTGCGATACAACTCATTGTTGCAGGCGCGGCGAATTTTTCTCGCGGATGGGAGGGACATGGCGTGGCGTTCTTTGGGTGCTTTCAACGTGTGACAAGCTCCTTTCCTGCGGATATGCTACAGCATATGCAGGATTGAGGCCTGTGGTCGCTTTCCCAAGTTGATTGCGAGACCCCTGATGTTAATCGACGACGATATAGCCGATCATCGGGCCTTCGTGGCTCGCATCGGAATGAGTCAGGCAGACGATACGGTATATCCCCTCCTTCGCAGTAAAGGACA
This sequence comes from Paenibacillus sp. OSY-SE, assembly GCF_000283315.1. Lineage (NCBI taxonomy): Bacteria > Bacillati > Bacillota > Bacilli > Caryophanales > Paenibacillaceae > Paenibacillus > Paenibacillus sp. OSY-SE. Next base: position 87,321 of record NZ_ALKF01000182.1, read on the forward strand.
CGACCGTTTCTTTGTTTTTTTCCACCGTTCCGCGCAGGTTCAGGCCTTCGATGACGAAATCGTGCTTATTGCCGTTCACGCCGCGTATGCGCAGCTCTACACGCTCGCCGTCATTGGCGAATACGGTACCGGGATCGAAGCGGTATACTTCCATGTCCTGACCGTTATCCAGCTTCGTCTTGAATTCTCCGGTAACCATGTGAATGACGCGTACGGCCTGTACCGCGGCTTGAGTCTCACGTTCCGTCCGCAACGTCTCATAGCGCCAGAATGCAGCCGCAACCATAACGGCAACGACAGCAATGACGCCTAGGCGCCACTGCTTGCGGGACACTACCCAAAAACGGGACATAACTGCACAACCTCCTCTAAATGAAGTGAACTTTTAATAGATGAAATGCGGATGACTTCGACAATTCCTAGTACAAGTCGTGCTAGTCCATATGTATGCCGCTTCTTCGGGGGTCATGCCAGCAGTTGGAGTCATGTCCACTCATATGGTAGAATAAACTGGTACAAAAACAGAGGAGAGAAGCGTGCCGTGGAGATGATCCATCAAATAGTCAGTTCGCTGCTGGATTGGGTGCAGCAGCTTGGGGAATGGGGAATTATGCTGGGGCTCATGATTGAGGTTATTCCCAGTGAGATTGTGCTGGCGTACGGGGGATTTCTAGTCTCGGCTCAGCAGATAAGTTTTATTGAAGCTGTTATTTTCGGTGTCATCGGCGGCGTGCTTGCGCAGCTTTTTGTGTACTGGATCGGGAGATACGGAGGCAGACCGTTTCTGGAGCGTTTCGGGAAGTACATACTGATTAACAAGCATCATATCGACAAATCGGAGGAATGGTTTCAAAAATACGGAGCGGGGGTCATTTTTAGCGCGCGGTTCGTTCCAGTCGTCCGGCATGCGATCTCGATTCCGGCCGGAATTGCCAGAATGCCGGTATGGCGCTTTACGGTGCTTACGACATTGGCCGTCATCCCGTGGACGATATTTTTCGTCTACTTGGGATTTGTGCTCGGAGACAAATGGGAGACGATAAATGAAGCGGCAGCTCCTTATGTAAAGCCGTTCATTTTAGTTGCGTTAGCCATCCTTATCGTGTATGTTGTCATTAAATATACTAAATCCAGGAAGAAGGCGGGGAAGCGGAAATGAGCAAAAACGTTGCTGGCGTTCTAGGCAAAGGCATATCACCACAAGCATTCATCGATAGCATGCAAAAAAACAAAGAGGCGTTTCTCTCGTGGTACGAGCAATTCGAATGGGCGAATGAAGAGGATAAAGCGTACTTCGAATCGCTCCAATTCCGTGACGATATCCGTTGCCTTATCTTGGCGGCAGACTGGTGCGGAGACGTCGTTCGCAACGTTCCGGTCGTGTTCCGGGCGCTGGAGACGGCGCAGATGCAGACTGAAGTGCTCATTATGGAGCAATTCCCTGACGTGATGGATGAATTTCTTACGATGGGTGGACGTTCGGTTCCTATCGTTATTTTTGCGGATACCGGGGGGCACGTACTGGGGCAATGGGGACCTCGCCCAAGTGATGTTCAGGCGCACATGGTTGCATTCAAGCAAGCGAATCCGGATCGTGAAGCATCGGATTATCAAGACAAACTTCAAGTGGTCAGACAGCAGATGATGAAGCAATACGGTGAAAGCGCTGCTTATCATGCCCGCATTGTTTCCGAATTGAGAGAGCTGCTGTCCGCCCTGTAATGATCTAAGGCGGAGGTATATCATGTTTCGTATTCAAAGTTATTCATTGGGACCCGTGCAGACGAATGCCTATGTGCTCACGAATGAAACGACAAATGAAGCGATCGTCATCGATCCGGGGATGAATCCGGAGCCGCTGCTGGAAGCGCTGAAGGGCGTTTCTGTCAAGGCCATACTGTTGACGCATGCCCATTTCGATCATATTGGGGGCGTAGATCGTGTACGAGAAGCACATGGCGATTGTCCGGTGTACATACATGAACGGGAAGCGGAATGGCTGACGACGCCAGAGTTGAACGGCTCTACAATGTGGCCGCAGGTGTCGCCTCCGATGTCGATGAAGCCTGCCGAGCATTTGCTGCAGGACGGCCAGACGGTAGAGCTGATCGGACATACCTTCCATGTTATGCATACGCCGGGTCATTCCCCGGGCAGCGTCAGTTTCCTGCATGAGAAGCATCTTTTCTCGGGAGACGTGCTGTTCCGCACGTCCGTGGGACGCACCGATTTGCGGGACGGCAATATGGAGCAGCTGCTGCAGTCCATCCATGGGAAGCTGTTTCCGTTAGCTGATGACGTCACCGTATATTCGGGTCATGGACCTGTGACTACCATCGGTTATGAGAAGGAACATAATCCATTTGTGTAAAGGCGGTTGTTCAAAAATTTCCTTCTTCGGGAATGCTTCCGATGCGGTTTTCTCACGAAAACTTGCACTACTCGGTGCTGAAAGGTGATCTTTTTGAACACGCATGAAAAGATAACTATCCTAGCACGGCTCGTCGATCCTTGGGGTTCGAACGGGTCGTTTTTTTTGTTCCCGAATGCGACCAACGAAGGCGGTCGGCCGTTGGCGGAGACAGGCGTTCGTGGTATGATTAAATATAATTGTTGATGACTGTTAGGAAGGGGAGCCCTATGATTTCGATGATGAAGCAGGAATGTGAAAGCCGGATTTCCCGGCTGCAATCGGTCATGAAGGAACAATCTATCAATGCCTTTCTTGTCACGCAAAATATAGATATCTACTATTTTACCGGGTCGATGCAGACGGGGTATTTATTCATCCCACAGAGCGAGGAACCGGTATTTTTCGTAAAACGAAGTGTTGCGCGCGCCATTGAGGAGGCTTGTGTTCCAGTGCTGCCGCTTGGCTCGTTCCGGCAGTTCGCTGAGACGCTCGCAGCACAGTTTCCTTCAGTGTGGCCGCTCTCAAGCGCTAAAGGCAGCATTGCGCCAGCTGTCATTGCTACGGAATATGATGTGCTGCCCGTTCAACAGTATGAGCGGCTTCAAGCGGTTCTTCCCGCGAATGTGACTTGGACCGACGGGTCTCTCCTGCTGCGCGAGCTGCGCATGGTGAAATCGCCATGGGAAGTTGAACGCATCATGACAGCGGCACGAGCTGCGCATCACGCTATGGAGCAGGCGGCTGCTTACGTGCGGCCGGGCATGATGGAGCTGGAGCTTATCGCTCATATTGAGTATGCCTTCCGCATGCAGGGACATATCGGCATGATTCGCATGCGCGGCTACAATCAAGAGCTCGTGACAGGCATGGTAGCGTCTGGCGAAGCGGGAGCGGAGCCGACCTATTTCGACGGTCCCGCGGGCGGGCGCGGCTTGACGCCGGCCAGTCCTCAAGGCTCGAGCCGCAAAGTTATCGCCGTCAATGAGCCGATTCTGGTCGATATCGGCTGCTGCATTGACGGATACGTTATCGACCAGACCCGCACGATCGTCATCGGGAAGCTCGATGATGAGCTTCAGCAGGCGTATGAGGCTTCTGAAGCTATTTTGCGGGCGGCGGAAGAGCGTTTGAAGCCTGGTATCGTTTGTGAGACGCTGTATGCCGACGCGCTGGAAATGGCGCGGAATTACGGCTTGTCTGATCATTTTATGGGCTTTGGGGCAGATCAAGTGAGATTTCTCGGTCACGGCATCGGGATGGAAATCGATGAATGGCCTGTTCTGGCTCGCGGCTTCAAGCAGCCGCTCCAAGCGGGAATGGTCATCGCGATTGAACCAAAATTTACATTTCCAGGCCGCGGCGTAGTCGGAATCGAGGATACATATCTGATTACAGAGACTGGATATAAACGGTTGACGACGGCGCCGGGAGGATTGATTTCCATTCCAGCTCCGCAGTAGCGGGAGGGGAAACTTTTCATATCGTTTATCGTAATATAGTAGTATCTATTCACCAGAGCAGTGCGTATACATTTACAGGACCCATAAATTTTAGTACCATAGTAAAAACAGCATACGGATGGGAGGCATGGACAATGCTGCATTTGGGAGAGAAGGTAGTCATTGTAGCCGACCGTTTCGAACAACATTTGCCTATCGGGGAATATGGCTATATCATTGCCCATGACCGCAATGCGGATAACGCATTCGATTACGTCATCCGGGTTCCGAAAGCAAACCGCAACTTCTTCGTGCCGGCATCTGATGTCGAACAAGAAGACCTGCTGCTGCAGCAGGAAGCGGACCGCATCGAACGGGAAGCTCTTATCGATTATGCCCTTGCGACCCGCAATGAATCTTTGTTCCGCCGCATCATGAACGGTGATACTGCGGAAGAGGAAGAAGAGCAGGTTCAAGAAGCTTTGTCTCAGGAAGAGTTTGTACGCCAAGTGAATTTGCGCGCTTGGATTTAATGAAGAACCGAACACCGAGCACTGGATCTCATCTGGTGCATCGGTGTTTTTTTGTGGATTGGCAGCGCTTGGATCCAGGGCGATCAGAAGCGCCTTAATAACAGCGCCGCATTAACGGAATCGCGCGTTGAGTTGAATGCCCTTCTAAGCTATAATAAAGGGATGAATTTGGCCATGATGGCGCAAGGAGGAGCATGTTGCCGATGAGCATCCACGTACAGGACGTTGAACACGTCGCCAAGTTGGCAAGACTCAATTTGAGCGACGAAGAGAAAGAACGCTATACGGAACAACTGAACGCTATACTGAAGTATGCGGAGAAGTTGAACGAATTAAATACGGATGACGTCTCGCCGACGACGCATGTTCTGCCGATTCGGAACGTGATGCGTGAGGATGAAGTTCGTCCATCGTTACCGATAGAGAAAGTAATGGCTAACGCACCGGAGGAAGAAGACGGACAATTTAAAGTTCCGGCCGTATTGGAATGAAGTGATAAGGGAGGATATCCGCATTGACGCCACTTGAGATGTCTATATCGGAATTAAAGCAAGCTTTAACGGATCGCAAGCTGTCTGCTTCCGAATTGGCGGACGCGTCGTATCGACGCATCGCTGAGACGGATGAGCGCGTGCAAGCGTTCCTTACTCTGAATGAGGAAGGCGCTCGCGAGCAGGCAAGCCTTACTGACGGCCGCATCGCACAAGGAGAAGCCGTCGATATTCTGGCTGGTGTACCGGCCGGTATTAAAGATAACATCGTGACCGAAGGACTGCGCACGACTTGTGCAAGTCGCTTCTTGGACAATTATAAGCCTATTTATGATGGAACCGTCTCTCGCAAGCTGAGAGACGCGCAAGTCGTTACAATCGGCAAGCTGAATATGGACGAATTTGCAATGGGCGGTTCCAATGAGAACTCCGCCTTCAAGAGCACGCGCAATCCTTGGGACTTGGAATGTGTGCCGGGCGGATCCAGTGGCGGTTCCGCTGCAGCCGTTGCCGCAGGACAGGTGAGCTTCGCGCTCGGTTCGGATACGGGCGGTTCCATTCGTCAGCCGGCCTCCTACTGCGGTGTCGTCGGGCTCAAGCCTACATACGGCCTCGTATCGCGCTTTGGCTTGGTGGCGTTTGCGTCCTCGCTTGACCAGATTGGCCCGTTGACGAGAAGCGTTGAGGATGCCGCTCATGTGCTGCAAGCGATCGCGGGTTATGACAAGTTGGACTCTACTTCGGCTGATGTCTCTATTCCGGACTACGCGGAGGCGCTTACTGGTGACGTGAAGGGTCTGCGCATCGGCGTGCCGAAGGAATATATTGGACAAGGCGTCGACCCGAAGGTGAAAGAAGCTGTGCTAGCCGCATTGAACGTATTCGAGAGCTTAGGCGCGACGTGGGAAGAAGTGTCCATGCCGCATACCGATTATGCGGTAGCGACGTACTATTTGCTGGCTTCATCCGAAGCCTCGTCCAACTTGGCGCGCTTCGATGGCGTTCGCTACGGCGTGCGCGCAGACAATCCAGACAACTTGCTGCAGTTGTATCACGAGTCACGGAGCCAAGGCTTCGGTCCGGAAGTGAAGCGCCGCATTATGCTAGGAACCTACGCGCTCAGCTCCGGCTATTATGATGCGTATTATTTGAAAGCCCAGAAAGTGCGTACGCTCATCAAACAAGATTTTGATGAAGCGTTTAACCAATACGATATTTTGCTTGGACCTACTGCGCCGACGACGGCGTTCCGCCTGGGTGAGCAAATTGATGATCCGCTTGCTATGTATTTGAATGATATTTTGACGATTCCAGTCAGCTTGGCAGGCGTGCCTGCGATAAGCATACCGTGTGGCTTGGCAGACGGCTTGCCGGTCGGATTGCAGCTCATCGGCAAGGCGTTCCAAGAGACGACCGTGCTTCGCGCAGCCCATGCGTTCGAGCAGCACACCGAGTACCATAAGCTGCGTCCGCAGCTGTAATTGAGGAGGTTTGAGACATGCCGAGTGCAAAATATGAAACGGTTATCGGCTTGGAAGTGCACGTCGAGCTGCATACCAACTCGAAAATTTTTTGCGGCTGCTCCACGGAATTCGGAGCCCCGCCGAACACGCATACTTGCCCGATTTGCTTGGGGCATCCCGGCGTCCTTCCGGTATTGAACCGTCAAGCGGTGGAATACGCGATGAAAGCCGCGATGGCGCTCAATTGCGAGATTGCGTCGGTCAGCAAATTCGACCGTAAAAACTATTTCTACCCTGATTCGCCGAAGGCATATCAGATTTCGCAGTATGACAAGCCAATCGGAGAGAACGGCTGGATTGATATTGAAGTGAATGGCGAGACGAAGCGTATCGGCATCAATCGCCTGCATCTGGAGGAAGACGCAGGAAAGCTGACACACGTTGATGGAGGTTACGCTTCGTTGGTTGACTTTAATCGCGTCGGTACGCCGCTGGTCGAGATCGTGTCAGAGCCTGAGCTGTGTTCTCCTGAAGAAGCGAAAGCTTACTTGGAGAAAATGAAGGCCATTATGCAGTACTGCGACGTGTCCGATGTGAAGATGGAGGAAGGCTCACTGCGCTGTGATGCCAACATCAGCTTGCGTCCTCACGGACAGAAGGAGCTTGGCACGAAGGCCGAGCTGAAGAATATGAACTCGTTCCGTGGTGTGCAGCGGGGATTGGAATATGAGGAAGAACGCCAAGCAGATATATTGGACGATGGCGGCCTTGTCGTTCAAGAAACCCGCCGCTGGGATGAAGCGCAAGGACGCACGCTGTCCATGCGCAGCAAGGAAGAAGCACACGATTATCGCTACTTCCCAGACCCGGATCTCGTTACGCTTCATATCGATGACGAATGGAAAGAGCGTGTGCGCGCCTCTATTCCGGAACTGCCGGATGCTCTCCAAGCACGGTACACAGCCGAATATGGCTTGTCCGCATACGACGCGGAAGGGATTACTTCCTCTAAGAAGCTGGCCGATCTCTTTGAAGAAAGCCTTCAATATACGAAGGATGCCAAAGCGGTGGCGAACTGGATTATGGGTGAGTTGCTCGGATATGTAAATGGCAACGGAATCGAAATCGATGCCGTGAAGCTGAACGGACAAGGCTTGGGCGAGATGATTGGGTTAATCGAAAAAGGGACGATCAGCAGCAAGATTGCAAAGACGGTGTTTAAGGAAATGCTGGAGTCCGGTAAATCTCCGCAAGTCATTGTGGAAGAGAAAGGTCTCGTTCAAATTAGCGATGAAGGCGCAATTAAAGCGATCGTAGAACAAATTATTACGAAGAACCCGCAATCTGTTGAAGATTATCGTGCAGGCAAGGAAAAAGCAATCGGATTTCTCGTCGGTCAAGTTATGAAGGAGACTAAAGGGAAAGCCAATCCGGGGCTTGTCAATCAACTTCTTGTCGATTGCTTAAAGCAGGCGTAACACTGATCGAGTAGCGGTCAACAAGACAAGCATCTGCAAGAGCGGAACAACTGGCTGTGTTCATTCCTTTTCACAGATGGAAGGACACGGCGGATGTTCCGCTTTTTGCTCAATAATTCATTGGAGAGGCTCTTCGAAAAGCTCCCCTTTTGATCACGAAGCATCCCAAGATGTGATTCGACATCGAATCTTGTAATCACTCTCGAAGTCCGGTGCTGAAAAGGGACCTTTTGAACACGAATTCGGAGCAAGGACGGAGGTGTGGTCATGATTAAGCAGTTGGAGATGAATGATGAGGAGACGCTGGAACAGCTCTGGTACCTGCAGCAGCTGGCTTACCGCATCGAAGCGGACATTCTCGGCTTTGATCGGATTCCACCGCTGATGGACACGATCGAGGACTTGCGGCAGACGGTTGAAAAGTTCTACGGCTGGTGGGATGGTGTTGAATTAGTCGGCGCCTTGTCTTATGAAATGGTTACGCCCACGATTATGGATATTTGCCGTTTGATGGTGCGTCCCGATCATTTCAGGCAAGGAATCGGTTCAGAGCTATTAAAGTTTGCGCTTCAATGCCCCCAGGTGTCGATATTTCGCATTGCTACAGGTGTCCGTAATCTGCCTGCGTTGAAGCTGTATGAACGTGAAGGCTTTCGGGCAGTGCGCGATGAGGAAATAGCATCAGGTGTATGGCTCCGCCATTTGGAGAAAGTAATGACCTTCGAGTAATAGAAGTTGTTCAAAAAGCCCCCTTTTGACCATCATTTTAGGTGCTCATGTAGTTTCGCTAGCGAATGCTTCCGATGCGGTTTTCTTGCGAAAACTTATACTTCTCGGTGCTGAAAAGGGTCCTTTTTGAACACGCACTAATACTTTGCTCTTGGGCCCGAACTCGATTCTGCTTCAAGTCTCCCCGTCGTCAGCATACGGCAGCCTAGACTAAAGTCGGTGAAACCTTCCTAGACTCAGGAAGGTTTCTTTCGTTTCTTACTCCAACGTACAATAGAGATAAGCAAATTAGTACGGTATGGCGAGAGTGAAAAGGCCTACCTTGGGCACTGGAGGAAAGGAAGTCGACGTAACGTGTATCGTGAGCTGATGAAACAATCGGATGAGCTGCTGGTGCAGCATGTATTGGAAGGCAATGAGGAAGCAATGCGTATAATGGTGGAAAGACACCGTCCCTTTGTGTTAACGTGTATTTGTCGAACGATTCAAGATCGTTTTTTAGCGGAGGATATTGCACAAGAAGTGTTGGTGAAAGCCTATCGCCATCTGCATACCTTTCGCGGGGATTCTAAATTTACGACATGGCTTTACCGATTAACGAAAAATCAACTCATTGATTCAATACGCAGGCAGCATAAAGGAGGCCAGGTGGAACGGTTGGAGCCGTACCATGTCGTGTCTCTACAATTCCATGATGTATCGGAAATGCCGGAAGAACAAGTAATGAAGCGGGAATGTTGCGAAGAAGTGCGCCGTACGCTGCGCTCGCTGCCCGATAAATATAGGATGGTAATGGAGCTTTATCATATGCGGGAGCGCACGTATGCCGAAATAGCCGAAATGCTGGAAATGCCCGTAAGAACGGTGGAAACTCGACTGTACCGTGCCAAGACGCTCTTTAAGCGCAAATGGACAGAAAGCGTTGGAGCAGGGGTGTTATGAGGAGGGATGAAGATGGAAGATACGGAACGTAAAGGATTCAACAACCCGCAGAACAATAATGATCAAGATGATAAGTTAGGCAATGAGCAGGAAGAACAGTTTCTCCGGCGTCGCATGGCCTATTTGGAACGGATGCGCCGCTCTCATCAAGGACGCAGAGATGTTCCCCCTTATAATGAGATGCCACCGGTACCCCCGGTCCCGCCGATGTATGGGACGATGCCCCCGAAGAAGAGTAAGTTCGTCGCGTCGATGCTCTCATTTATTTTTCCTGGGGTAGGGCATTTCTATTTAGGGTTAATGCAGCGGGGATTAATTATCATTATGCTGTTGGCGCTCGATATTGTAGCAATCGTATATTTTTCTGCCGTCGATGCGAAAGTAAATGTACCTCTGATTGTGCTGCTTGCTTTAATGCTCCCTGTTATTTATTTCTTTAACTTATTTGATGCGCTGCAAAGTACAGAGAGGGTCAATCATCAAGCGATGTACGGAACGACAGAACATGTGCGCCAAGGACCTTGGCTCGGATTGCTCCTTCTGTTCGGGGGATTCATCATGCTGCTGTTCACGGTTGATCCGGTGTGGCTGCGATGGTTCTTCACCTATGCGGGTTCCTATGCCGGAGCAGCAGTGCTCATAGGCGGAGGGATTTTCTTGTTGGTAAAAGAATCGAGAAAAAGACGTTAAAAGAACGTGTTCAAAAAGGTCTTTTTTGAACAACCTCTAGCAGGACGTAAGGAGTTGGACTACAGTGTTTAAGGTGGGTCGATTTACCGCATCGCTCTTGCTTGTTACGGTAGGTTGCATGCTGCTGATGGACCAGTTGTTCGGATTTCACAGCATGAACCAGCTGCTCCTGTGGTGGCCTCTTATCTTCGTGCTGTGGGGTGTAGAATATATATGGTTTGGAATGCGCCATAAGGATAAAGACGGAAAACGACAATGGAAGATGGATTGGCTAGGCATGTTTGTCGCCATATTCATTACAATATCAGTGTTCACCGTATCACAGCCGGCTTTATTCCGTGATTGGGTCAGAAGCATTCAATTTGATTTCTCCATGATGAAGGAAATGGCGAAGGGTGAAGGAATACCATTTAAGCAGCCCAAACAGACGCATCCCATTTCCAACCGTGTGGAACAACTAGTCGTACGCAATAATATTGGCAATGTATACATTCGTTCCTCAGCTGCCGCAGAGGTGGAAGTGGAGACGACCGTCGTCGTGGACGGTGCAAGTCGTGAAGATGCGCAACTTCTTGCCGATAAATCACGTACACAAATAAAGACACTCATACCGGACAAGAAGCTGATGATTGAAGGCGTGCCCGCCCGGAATGTAAATAATCAACAGCAAGTACGTATGGATATTATCGTTACGGTTCCGGAGACATTAACTTGGAAGACGCATGTTCAATCCAATAACGGCGACATTCGCATCGAACAAATGAATGGTGGGGTCGAAGCTAAGACGAAGAATGGAGTTGTTCAGCTTCAAGATATCTCGGGACCCGCTCTGACGGATACATTGAACGGCGATGTTTTCGTTAAGCAAGTCCAGGGTGATGTGCACGCTACTACATTGCACGGCAATGTCTACCTTAATGATATAAACGGAGACATAATAACAGAGACGAAGAATGGAGATATCGAGATAAACCAAGCTGCGCGCGGTATCCAAGCTGAGACATTGAGCGGCGACTTGCTCGTTGAGTCTGACGTCATTGAAGGTGACTGGAAGCTGCAGAGCTTGGCGGGAGATTCGATGATACGGATTCCGGAGGATGCGAATGTCCACATCGTTGCAACCAATCTATTCGGCGATGTCGATACGAATTTCCCACTCGATGTAATGGACAATAAAGTGGAGGGTTCATTAGGAAATGGAGCCTTTCAGTTATCTTTGGAGACAAACGGAGATATTAGCATATTAAAACGTTAACTGTGCGTCATATATTAGCATTGACAACAAAAAGAACTTCCCCGTACAATGGACATATAGAAATTATTTTCTGATAATCGTTACAATGTACGATTTGAATTCCCGAATCTTTACAATGTGAGCGTAGAAGGCGGTGGACAGGATGAAAACGCGGGTTCAAAATGCATTGGAGCAATTAAAAATGTCCGGAGTACGCATCACGCCACAGAGACATGCAATTCTAGCCTATTTGATGGATGCTATGACTCATCCGACAGCGGATGAAATATATCGAGCGCTCGAACCGAGATTTCCGAGCATGAGCGTCGCTACGGTATATAACAACTTGAAGTTGTTTATCGAGGCTGGGCTCGTTCGTGAATTGACTTATGGGGATAGTTCTAGTCGCTTTGATGCGGATGTGTCAGACCATTACCATGCCATCTGTGAGCAATGCGGTAAGATCGTTGACTTCTCCATACCTTCTTTGGAATCAGTGGAGCAGACGGCGGCGGAACGGACTGGCTTTGTCGTACGAGGCCACCGTATGGAAGTGTACGGAGTATGTCAAGCTTGTGCGGAATCAGCTTCCAGCAAGTAGAGAAGCCTTTCGCTATGATTATGTAGAAATGAACCATGCGCGCAGCATTTATTTGCTTGCGCGCTTTTTATATTTTATACACGATCTTTATCAAGACAAACAGGGGAGTAGGAGTGACGACATTATGGGAAACAGAGGGAGGCGGCCAAGCGCTCCGCACAATCGTTCTGAGCAGCCATACGGCAGGACGACCCGATCTACAAAGAAGAAACGGGGTTGCGGCGGGTGCCTGTTTATTTTGATTGGGATCGGCATACTTACCATCAGTATATGGAAGGGACTTGATGGATGGTGGCCGAATAACGAGATTGCAGAATCGGACATGTCTAAAGTGGAACAGCCGCTCACATGGAACGGAGCGTGGAGCGGTTATGGTACGAAGGGGCGCGGGGAAAAGCTGCTAATACCGCTAGAAGCGCTGCAGAAGAAGCTTCCGATCGTCTATGAGGCAGCATCGGACACGGTTATATTGACTAGTGCGAAAGATGTGGCCTCGCTTCAGCTCGAACAGTCAAAAGGAACATGGAACGGGAGAACGAAAAATTGGGATGCGGCTGCGGTAAGTATAGACGGAGATGTGTATGTACCTGTCGGCGTGCTTCAAGAAATGTATGGACTTCAAGCCAAGCAGTATCCTTCCAATGGGGCCGTACAGCTTGGTTTTCCCGGGCAAAGCTTGCAGGCGGGCGTAATCGCCGAGCAGAAGAATGCGGATGATATGGTTACGATGAGACAAGAAGCGGATAAACGCTCGGCCATCGTACAGAAGTTATCTGGCGGATCGGAGCTGACAATATGGAAAGAACGCGATGAGTGGGTATATGTCGAAGCAGATGGCGGAGCTTTTGGTTACTTGCCGAAGAAGGATGTACAGTACACGGATAAAAACGTAGTTCCAGATGTGAAACCGGCACCGAAGCCGCGATTCGTAGAGGAGAAGAAATCTGTCAGTCTCGCGTGGGAAGCTGTATATTCTCGCAATCCGGATCCGGCGAAGCTGCCGTCCATGCCTGGAACGAACGTAATTAGCCCCACGTGGTTCAGCTTAGCTGATGATGAAGGGAACGTTCAGAGCAAGGGTGATCTAAGGCTGAGCAATTGGGCTCACCGCAATGACAAAGAGGTATGGGCACTGTACAGCAACAGCTTCGAGCCGGAGCGTACGACGGAAGCATTGTCTACATTTGAAAGACGAAGCCGGACGATTGAACAGTTGCTGCGATTGGCGGAGCAATATCAGGTCGATGGAATTAACCTTGATTATGAGAACGTAAATGTGGAAGATCGGGATCAATTAACGCAATTCGTGCGGGAGCTGACACCTCGAATGCATGCTCAAGGCTTAGTCGTCACCATAGACGTTACCGCCAAGTCGAGCAGTGGTCGTTGGTCGCAATTTTTAGACAGGGAAAAGCTTGGTGAGGTCGTAGATTTCATGATGGTCATGGCTTACGATGAACATTGGGCAGCAAGCCCCATCGCGGGCTCAGTCGCTTCTTTACCATGGGTGGAGCAATCTGTATCTCGTATAATGGAAGAAGATAAAGTGCCGGCACACAAGCTGGTGCTCGGAATGCCTCTGTATACGAGAATATGGACGGAAGAAGTGAAGAATGGAGAAACGAAGGTAAGCTCCAAGTCGGTTGGCATGCGAACGATTCAAGAACTGCTGCAGGAGCAGAAGCTGAAGCCTGTTTTCTCGGAGCAAACCGGTCAAAACTATGTCGAGTTCAAAGAGGATGGCGTCGTAAAAAAAATATGGATTGAAGATGAGCGCTCTGTTCGCTCGCGGATTGTGCTTGCGCAGCAGCTTGGATTGGGTGGAATCGCAGTCTGGGCACGCAGCTTTGCCGATTCGGATATATGGAACGTGCTACGGTACCCGGCGTCATAACTTTATAATCCTTTATCAAATAAGAAAGCCGTCTGCTCATATGCAGGCGGCTTCATTAATACGGCCCAACGTTCACGTTCACGTGAATGCGTTGAACGGTCTGTGTACATTGGTTATGTATGCTGTACACTTGTTGTTTCTATTTGCTCTCTTCCAATTGTGATGCTTGAACTTCATTGTCTTCGAGTGACGGTTCGGCAGTTGCCTTGTCAGGATCCAGCGTCAGGATGGTCCGGCAGAACATGCAACGATCCGTTTTGCCAAGCATTTTGGTCTGGCGTCCGCATTCCGGACATTTCAGCACGACTGCGCTAGTAGAGAGCATTCCTGCCCAGAAGTAAATGGCCACGCTGCCAAGCAGCACGATCATACCGAGGACCATGAATACTCCGGCAAAGGCTCTACCCTGCAAGCCCCACATTAAAATTCCTGCAGTGCCAAGCACCATCATTCCCATACCGGCTAGAGTAAGGACAAGACCCCAAAGACGGAACTCGTTAATTTTGCTCGTTCTGAAAATACGATGTTTCATTGCAGCCCCCCCAATCGTGTATGAAAATGTTTTTGAATTAGAAGGAAAGAGAGATTCTATGTAGAATTATAAACTATCATTCGATGTAAAAGAAAGCCAAAAAGCGTGGGATAAAGAATGAAACAAGTAATGGATGACTCAATTGACCAATTGTCCGGTGCGGCAAGCGTGAGCGGTGTTCTTGTCCTTAAGCGCAATCAGCTTGACGGAGAAATGCATGAGCATACCGAATGGGACCGTTACATACTGGTTATCGACGAAGAGTGTCCGTCTCATCCTTATCATGCAATTCAAGTTTCGAACGAAGAGCGGTCTGTTACACGTTGGACCTGCGTTCATCCTGATGAGTGGGAAGAGTGGATTACATCTATAGAAGTTCAGCCATTTATATCTTCCTTAGGACGAGCGGATATTATAGTAGATCGCAGCGGTACGCTAACTGCATGGCGGAAACGGCTTGAGGATCACAAGAAGGCATCGGCACACCTGGAGTATATGAAGACGTATGCTTGTTTTCTGGATTCTCACACTCAGGCGAAGCATTTTTTACAGATGAATTACATGCTCGATGCTTACCGCTATGTAGATCAAGCATTTTATTACTGGGCGCGCCTTGTTGTTATGGAGCAGGGGGAAATGCCGCGTGCTGCATTATGGCAGCAAGTTAAATGTCTTAACTTAGGCGTGTATAAGATGTACGAAGAGTTTACGATGAGTTCGGAATCCATGTCGCAGCGGATTCAGCTTGCGCTGCTAGCTTGTGAATTTTCATTGTCGTCGAAGATTACAGAAAGCTGTGCGCCGTTATTGGGATGGATAAAGCAAGCTCAGGGCCCTGTGCCGATGGCGAACATTATGCAGCATGCCGAGTTCAAGTGGCTGGGGAAATACTTGCCGACGCTGTTGAAGAAGCTCGTTCACCGTGGATATCTTGATGAGAAGTTGGTGGAGCACACGACGCCATATGGGAATTTGGGCAACGTGCAAGCTTATGAATGGGTTGGATAAATGCAGAGCACAATAGGGTGTGAAGCTGAAGCTACATTTGGCAAC
This sequence comes from Paenibacillus sp. OSY-SE, assembly GCF_000283315.1. Taxonomy (NCBI): domain Bacteria; kingdom Bacillati; phylum Bacillota; class Bacilli; order Caryophanales; family Paenibacillaceae; genus Paenibacillus; species Paenibacillus sp. OSY-SE. Next base: position 102,813 of record NZ_ALKF01000182.1, read on the forward strand.
AATGTAGCTTTTTATTTTTTCTGAAATAACTGTTGACTCTCAATGTGAATATGTGATACATTAATACTCGCCCTTCTTGAGAGAGCAACTTTTAAAACTTACGCTTCGAAAGAGGCTGAAAAAAAGTTATAAAAAACGCTTGACTTTGAAACGGTGAACATGATATATTATAAGAGTCGCTGCTGAACAAAGCGACTTGATGAAGCGAGTGAGATTGAGGCTTGAAAAGCCTTGAAGCAGCAAGCTTCGCTGGAATGAAGATTGTTCTT
>NZ_ALKF01000183.1:0-107803 GCF_000283315.1 Paenibacillus sp. OSY-SE
ATCTCCCATATAGTCAGGAGAAATAACGCTGAGGAAAAGACGAATGATGATTCATGTACCTTAGCATGGAGCGAGGCGATCATGATGTCAGTGAACGGGAGTTTATTGGGCGAGTCGTCTTCTGATGGAAGGGGAGAATGGAACAAAGGGGAGGATAAAGAGAATCCCAGTCAGTTTGCTAATCGGTAGTCTTCTTTTGTGCTAGGATTAGAATGAACAATATAGGTTTTCAATGTTATTACATCGAAATACATAATAGATTAATATGATGAAACAAGGAGATTCACGTATGGATAAGAAGAATCGGAAAAACGCAAATGTACTGCGGCCTAATATACCTAAGGCTATGGAGCCTTTTACTTTTACGGATAGAAACATTTATACCGAAGATGTTTTTCAGTTGAGGGTTATTGAAAATGAAGTGATTGAACACCAAACAGCTGAAAAAGTCTGCTTTGATCAAATCATTTTTAAAAATGTAACGTTTGACCAAATCACCTTTCATAAGCTTGAACTAACGGACGTTATTTTTGAAAAATGTGATTTATCTAATATAGATTTAAGTGATGCAATCATGCACAGAGTGGAAATGAATGACTGCAAAATTTTAGGGCTGAATTTGCTGGGATCGACTTTGCGAAATGTATTGTTTCATAACTGCTATGCGGATTTTGCGACTTTTCGTTTTGCCAATTGCAAGCAGGTGAAATTCGAAAACACGTCTTTGTGCAACGCCGATTTTTACAGATCGGAATTAATGAAAGTGGAGTTATGTGAATCGAATTTGGATCAGGCTCAAATGTCTGGCACAAAATTGGCAGGAATTGATGTAAGCAGCTGCCGCTTTGATGGACTGGGCGCAACGCTGGAAGATCTGCAGGGCTGCATCATTTCCCCTGAGCAAGCGGTTGTATTATCAAGGACTTTTGGACTCATCATTAAAGAAATAGAAACGTAACCGCAATTGTAATTTGTCTCGCAACCAATTATACTTATAAATATTACCATAGAAGGCGAGTGATTCAGATGACAGTCAGCTCTTTGCAAGCGAACATTTTATTCAAGGTGCGGAAGAGTTGAGAACGACCACGTTCTTAAAATAACCTTTCTTCCGTTCCTCAAATACGGAGGGAAAAAATATGTTTAGCTATTACGGAGCGCTTAATTCGGAAGTGTATGAGTTCACCAAGCCGGTTGGACATTCCATTAATGGGGACATCGAATATTATCGCGAACGGTTGCAATCCTGCGGTGGACGCATTTTGGAGGCTGGGGTTGGAACCGGCCGCATGCTGATTCCGTTGCTGGAAGCCGGTATGACGGTGGACGGCATCGATTATTCTCCAGAGATGCTGGCGGTGTGCCGCACACGAATGGCGGAACGCAGCTTGAACGCCGAATTATATGAAGGGAACTTACAGCATTTTTCCCTGCCTCATAAGTATGAAGCGATCGTAATGCCTACCGGCAGCTTTCTGCTCATCGAGAAGCGGGAAGAGTCGATTAACGCCATGAAATGCATGTATGAACATCTTGTGCCAGGCGGTCGTTTTATTGTCGATATTTTTCTGCCTGATTATACCGGTACGGATTTTGCATGCGGCAACGTGTATACGACAGCCCATGAACTGCCTTCCGGTGATGTGATTACGATGGAGCAAAAAGTGGTCGAGGTTGATTTTCTCCGTCAGCATTGGGTATCTTACTTGAAATATGAAAAATGGCGAAAAGGGAACTTGCTTCAGACGGAGCTGCAACGGTTTGCTCTTCGTTGGTATGGTATCGAGGAGTTCAGGCTGCTGCTGGAGAGCGTCGGATTTAAAGACATTGTTTGCTCGGCAAATTACCAGTACGGTGCAGAGCCTGATCACGAAAAGCAAACGTTTACGTTTGAGGCACGGAAATGATAGGTATCTCCTAACATTTTCAAGCGACTAATTAAAACAATAAATAAAGAACCGCCTTTTTGTAACTAGAAGGCGGTTCTTCGCGTTATTTACGAATGCGCTCATGCGATAGAAGATTATACACGCTCGCGCCAGTAGTTGAGCAAATCTCGCAATGTCTGCTCAAATGGAATCTCCGGCTTCCAGCCCGTTTGATTCGAGAATTTGGTCATGTCGCCGAGCAATATTTCAACATCCGAAGGACGCATGCGGCTTGGGTCTGGTACGATGTCAATCGAGACGGTGCTCATGGAGAGCAGCATGTCGAGCATTTCACGGATTGTGACACAGGAGCCCGATGCAATATTGTAGCAGTCTCCCGCTTCGCCATGCTCCAGAGCGAGCCAATAAGCCCGAACGACATCGCGCACATCGGTGAAGTCGCGCTTCGCATTCAAGTTGCCGACCGATACTTTTGAATGGCGAATGCCTTTTTCGATTTCAGCAATCTGCTTGGCAAAGTTGGACGTGACGAATTGCTCCCCGCGGCGTGGCCCGGTGTGGTTAAAGGTCCGGGTGCGGATGACATGCAGGCCATAGCTTTTAAAATATTGGTAACCGAGGTAGTCCTGTGCCGCTTTGCTCACCGCGTAGGGGCTTAACGGGCGTAGCGGATTTTCTTCCCGAATCGGCGTTTCGTCCGGCTCGACATGGCCGTATTCTTCACTGGAACAGGCGATTTGAATGCGGCAATCCAGATCCAGCCGTCGCACCGCTTCAAAAATATTTAACTGTCCGGCCACATTGTTGTGGATGGTGTCGACAGGAGAATTCCATGAAGTAGGGACGAAGCTTTGCGCGGCCAAATGAAAAATAAGATCGGGACGTTCCTGCGTCAAGAGCGATTCGACGGAGAAAGGATCGCGCAGCTCGCACTCCACAAGGTGAACCTGATCTTGAATATGGAGAATATGCTCCATCCGGCTGCGATTGCGAATCGTGCCGATGACCTCCACGTTATTATCAAGCAAGTATTCCGCCATATGACTTCCGACGAATCCGGAGATCCCGGTGACAAGCGCCTTCATGTAAATGGTCTCACCTCTCTGATTGATAGCATACACCCATACTTCGGCTTTACCCTATACTATGTGGAGTAGGCAGGAAAGGGTGACGGCATTTGTTCCGGTCATCATCGCATTATAGAGGCGCAAAAAAACGGGATACGAAGTATGATCCATACCTTCGCATCCCGCGCTTATTCTCGATCGGATTCGATTGGAAGAAACTTTGCCATTTCCGGCGGAATGCCATTGCGTGCGCAGTACATTTCCCGCGTCTCGCCAGCCATGCATTCTTGGTCCGCCAGCAGAAGCTGCAGCGCAAATTGATTGGCTTGCCGTTCGAATTTGCCAACTTGAAACAATGTATGCCGCTCGATAAAAAAGTGGCCGACTCCCTTATGGAGCCGGTCATGAGCGAGCTCGTGCGCGCACACAAAGCGCTGCCATTCAAACGGTAGATCTGAATTAATGACAATATAGCGGCGGCGAAGCTTGCGGAAATAGAAGCCGCGCGTCGAGTTGCCAAGCTGCGTCAGCTGAACTTGAATGTTAACGTACTGTGCAAGCTGAAAAGGGCAGTTCGTCTTATATTTTCGAATTAACGATCGTACAATCTTCTCTACATCCATGAGATGCACCTCGCGGATAAGTTAGTCGGTATGTTGCGTTCGATTCAGCTTGCGCTTATTTCTCTTCTTCGCATCCCAGAACAAGGCCTCCAGCACCTGAATGACCCGCTCGCGGTCATCCTCTTCGATCGGAACGCCATCGAACATAATCTCCGCATCTTCTTCAAGCAATTTCCGGAAATCGCGCTTATCCTTCCACGTGGCCCACTCCGGTATGGATTCATGCGGACTGACGGTCAACGGCATCGGATTATCGATGCGTCCGAGCAGATAGTCGCTTGACGTGTGCAGCAGATCGGCGATCCGCCCGATGATGTCGCTCGGTGGCGTCGTGCGCCCCGCCTCATAATTGGCTACGTTGGCCCGCTTCATGCCAAGCTCGTGCGCAACATCGTCTTGAGATAAGCCTTGCTTGAGCCTCATTTCTTTAATGCGAGAACCTACACGTTCTTTGTTCGTCTCTGACATTGTTATCACCCTTATTTTTCGCATATGTTCATAAATTCAGGATTGACGTTCATTTTATGAGCATGGTATGCTTGCAGTATATCATATAGGAACAAATGTTCGCAACATGATACGCAAGTTGTTTATAATGAACAACGTCTATTGTATATAGTTGTTTACAATAGCTCAAGTGCTTTTCCGAGCAAAAGAGAAACATTCCTAGCACTTATATGGTTGTTTAAAGTAACAATTTTATTTTAATGTTGGTATTATAAACGAAATGAAGGAGTGACGGCGATGTTGGCAACAGTAAATCGGACGGCGACGCGAAAACAGGTGGAGCAACAATTATCCTTGGCATGCTTGTACAAACGCGCGGGAGTAGTACGGCGGGAAATGAGAATGACGTCCGCTTATGAACCGAAGTTCCATGGAGCGACGAACCAGGTGGGCAAGCCTGTTGAGGCGGTTGCTGTACATAATGTGGACAAGGAAGCTTACATGAAGTCGGTGCATGACAATGTGATGAAGGCGGTCGCGCACCTTGGTGAAGCGGAAAAAGAAGTCATTGAATGCTGCTATCTGAATCCTTACGCGCACAAGCCGGATTACTTATTATGCCATGAGCGGAACGTCAGCGAGCGCACGTTCCGCCGCATTAAAGCACGGGCCGTAATGGAGCTGGCCTTCATGCTTGGGCTTGAAGTATTTGAGGATTGACGGAAATGTGGAACCAGGCTTTCCGAATACATACTGCAGCTGGGCCAGTTAGTTCGCTGCGTGTCCCTTTGATGGCCGGATGATGGCACGCCGTTGGACGGGGCACCGTGCTAATATGTTAGTGTGAGGTTGTGGGCATATGGCAGGGCAACCTTGCAATAGAAGACCGTTAGCGGCTAAGCTGCTGGACGGTTTTTTTGCGTATGCGAACAGGAGGTGAAGGCTTGCGGAGCTACGATATTCGGCAAGGAGTGATGAGACGGGTGCGGGAACGCTTCCCGGACATCCCTGTGCTGGAGGCGGAGGAGCGGATGGATGAGGCAGCGCCGTGCTTTATCGTCAAGCTCGTGCGGGGCGAACGAGAACGTGTCGGTGAACGCCGTTACTTGGCGCAGGCAGCGGTCGAAGTTCATTATTATCCCGCCGTCCTGGATGCTTCCGTCCATGATGCGGCTGATGCGCTGTACGAAGTGCTGGAGCTTATTGAGGTGGATGGGAGCTTATGCCGGGGAACGAGCTGGAAGCATGAGATCGTGGAGCGAACGCTGCGGTTTCAGGTTCAGTATGAACTCAGGCTGACGCGTTCGCGGGAAGATGCGAGCAAGATGAATTCGATGAAGCAGGAGGGACGCATTCGAGATGCAGAACCGCGAGATGCACGATCGTAAGACGCAGTCCGCTGCCCCGGACACCGCTTATGCGAAGGGACAGTGGCTGGAAGCGAAGGAATGGAGCGCGTGCGAACGGGACATGCTGCACGCGCTCTTGCAAGAGAACGAACAGTACACGAAGGCGCAAGTGAATGCGCTGCTACAACATTTTCTAATTCAGGAGGTAAAGTGATGGCTGGAGGAACATGGATGACTCAGAACAAGGTAAGACCGGGCGTATATGTGCGCTTTCAAGCAGATGCCGCTCCTACAGGAGCGATTGGAGAACGGGGCGTTGTGGCGCTGCCGTTGAAGCTGAGCTGGGGACCGGCAATGCAAGTGTTGGAATTGCATGCGGGGGAGCCGGTATTCGAACAGATCGGCTACGAGCTAACGGACAAGCCGGCGCTGCTTGTGCGTGAAGCGTTCAAGCGGGCGAAGACGGTGCTGTTGTACCGTTTGAATGAAGGGGCCAAGGCGGCAGCCGCTCATAAAGAGCTGAAGGTGAAGGCTCGTTACGGCGGCGCGCGCGGCAACGATATTCAGCTTGTGGTGCAGCCGAACGTGAACGACGATACGAAGGTGGACGTCATTACGAAAGTTGGCGGACGTACGGTGGACAGCCAGACTGTCACGCAAGCCGAACAATTGACGGCGAGTGCTTGGGTGGAATTCGAAGGCGCGGGAGCGATTGAGGCGATTGCGGGACTTCCGCTCACCGGAGGCGATGATGGCAGCGTGACGAATGCGGAGCATATGTCCTTCCTCGACGCGATTGCCGTCCATGATTTCCATACGGTCGCGCTAACTTCATCAGACGCGGCGTTATGTTCCGTATATGCGGCATTTGTGAAGCGAATGCGCGAAGACGAGGGCAAGAAGGTGCAGGCGGTTATGGCTCAGTATCCGACGGCAGACACCGAAGGTGTCATTAGCGTCAAAAATGGAGTCAAGCTCGCGGACGGCACCGTCCTGAACGCGGCGCAGGCAACCGCATGGGTCGCAGCGGCGACGGCAGCGGCGGCAATGAACGAGTCGCTGACGTATAGCGCATACGAGGATGCGGTTGATGCCGATATCCGCATGACGAACAGCCAAGTGGAAGATGCGCTGCGCAAGGGCGAGTTCGTGTTTGTTCATCAGCTCGGACGCGCGGTAGTGGAACAGGATATCAACAGCTTGACTTCTTATTCGCCGGATAAAGGGCAGCCGTTCTCCAAAAACCGTGTCATTCGCGTCTTGGACGGCATTGCAAACGATTTGAAGCGTATTTTCGAAACGACATATGTTGGAAAAACGAACAACAACGAAGAAGGACGCCAATTGTTCCGCGCGGAGTGCATTGCTTATTTGGATCAACTGCAGCGTTTGAATGCCATTCAGCCTTTTGACGCGCAGACGGACGTGCTGGTTGTGCAAGGCGAAGCTTCGGACAGCATCGCCATTCAATTGACGGTGCAGCCAGTGGACGCAGTAGAGAAAATTTATATGAAAGTGAAGGTGAAGTAAGATGGGTTTCTTACAAGCAAAGGATACGATTTCCGGCCGCGAGGGCAGCGCATTCGCGCAAATCAACGGCAAAAACGAAGAAATGTTCTATATCAAGACGCTGGAAGCAAAGATCGAGAAGCAGAAGGCGGAGATTAAGACGCTGGGCAGCCGTGCTACGCAGCACAAGACAGCAGGCTGGTCAGGAACAGGCAGCATGACCATCTATTATATGACACCGCTGTTCCGCCAGATGATGCTGGAATATATTAAGAGTGGCAAAGACACGAACTTCACGATTCAGGTGACGAATGAGGATCCAACCTCTTCTATCGGAGCACAGACGGTTACGTTGAAAAATGTAAATCTGAACAGCGTCGTCATGGCGAAGCTCGATACGGAGAGTGACGTGCTGGAGGAAGAAGTGGAATTTACATTTGACGATGTCGACATTTTAAATAACTTTTCTAATCCTTCCATGTAATTAAAAATAACAAAAGATGAGGAGAGCGAAACATGAGCACATTAAGCTATTTCTTTGCCCAACACGCCGAAGCGAACACGGAAATGCCGTTTGTCGTATCGAGCCGGTTCAAAAATGAAGAGGGAGAGCCGGTTCCTTGGACGCTGCGCAGCATGAGCGAAGTGGAGAATGAGCAATGCCGCAAGGCCGCAACGAAGCAGGTCAAGGGCAAAGGCGGTGTGGTTACGCCAGAAATTGACTTCAACGAGTATACAGCAAAGTTGATTGTGGCGAGCGTCGTCTATCCTGACTTGAAGAATTCGGAGCTGCAGCAGTCGTATGGCGTTATGGGCGCGGAAGCGCTCTTGCGCAAAATGCTGCTGCCCGGAGAATACACGGCGCTGCTGCAGCAGGTGCAGACGCTGAACGGCTTCAACCAGGACATGAACGACCTCGCCAATGAAGTAAAAAACTAATCCGGGAGGGCGACGGCGAGGCGAACTATGCCTACTACGCCCTCCATAAGCTTCGCATCTTGCCGCATGAGCTGCTGGCGCTCCCGGCGCGCGAACGCGCCGCCGTCTACGCGATGATTGACATCCGCGTGGAAGAGGAGCGCAAGGCGCAGCGCAGCATGCGCAAGAAGCGGTAAGAACACGATGGACGAACCGCAGGAGACAGAGCGGCGGTTCCACAATTAGCGCGTACAAGAGCAGCTATCGAATGAGGCTTTCAGGTGCAAATGGGGAACCGCTCTCTTCATCTTTGCGGACAGAAGGAGGGAAGTGAACATGAATGCACAAGCAACGTTGGCGTTTACGGCTCCGGTCCTGTCTATGCAATCGTTTACGGCCGCTTTTGGCCGAGCAGATACGAGAATGAGGAAAGAACTGGAACAAACGATGGAACTTGCAAAGAATACGTGGCGAAAAACGGTTGATGCCATGAATCAATTGGCGGTTTCTGTATACCTCCGAACGTTGAAAGCCGAAGCGCCTTTACGCCAGCCTTCGCCTGCTGATAATGACAATGGCAAGGGCATTTCGCATGGTGGGAAAATTCACGCAAAAATGCGGGACAACATTGCTGAAATATTTAAAGGTCTCCGAGAGAGCATTAGTAAAAGTTACAGCGAATTGGGCACAAAAATGCTGGGCATATGGAAAACGATGGGTGTCAATGCCGTGAAGGGAGCCGCCGAATCAGAAGATATGCGAGCGCGCTTCAATGCCCGATATGGAACTGCTCAGCAAGGCTCGCCAGTCTTCGAAGCGCTGCGGGGACAGGCCCTGATGAATGGCAAGGATGTAGCGAAATCATTGCAATCTGGTCTTGCATTAACCTCGGTATCGAAAAATACGAGTGATGTGCTCCGCATGAATGAAATGGTGCAGCGTTTATCAGCCTTTCAACCACAAGGCGGTGACCCGACAGCGACAGCAGGCTTGATGAAGGATGCTTATTACGGTAAGAGTGAAGGCTTGCTGCAGAAGCTCCAAATGCCGGCAAGCGCCGCAGAACAAAAAAAATTGGAGTCATTCTCCAAAAGCGGCGATTTGAATGGCTTTCTGCAAACTTTCGATGCGTTAATGACGAAGGCGAACATGAGCAAAGCGTCGCTGGAGTTGTTGATGGACAGCCCGATTCAAAAATGGGAAGCGGCGGTAAACCGGTTCAATGGCTTGTTGGCGGCGGCCGGCGAGACTGCGATACAAGTGTTCGCTCCGGTGCTGGACATCATCAATCTGGCATTTCAAGAAGGAAAGTTCGACCCATTTTTTGCAGGCATACAAGCGGGGTTGACCATGCTGGCGGGTGCAACGGCTACCGTTGTGGACTTTCTCGTCGAGAATTGGAATCTTGTTCAGAACACACTGATTGTCCTTGGCGCCATTGCTGCAGCAATGGCGGTAGCGTGGCTTGTCCAATGGGTGATAGCCGCTTGGCCGTTATTTGCCATCATTGGCGCGCTCGTCCTTATCATGAGTGTACTGAATGAATTTGGAATATCAACGGGAACCGTTGTCGGCGCCGTCGTTGGAATCTTTGCTGTACTTTTTGCGTTTATCAGCAATTCTGTTGCCCATGCGTGGAATTTGCTGATTTCCTTTGCTGAATTCTTTGGTAATTTATTAATCGATCCAGCTTATGCATGCGAAAAACTAATTTATGATCTAGTTAAAACGGTATCCGATTATATAGGAAATCTAATTAACTCGTTCGCGGATGCCTTTAATTGGATTATTGAGAAGGTCAATGATTTAACAGGCTCTAAATTTGAATTGATTGGTAAATGGAGTTCCGATCAAATTTTGCTTGAGAAACCTGAGAGTGATAAAGATGTATTGGATTTATCGAAGTACCGTATGGATCAAACCAATCTGACGGATGCTTTCCTCAGCGGGCAAAAGCTTGTTCAAGACAATCTCGACTTCACTAAGAAATTGATTCCGGACACGTCGGGGCTTGCGCCTGGAGGTAAAGTGGACCCGTGGAATGGTGGAGCTGCGGAAATTTCGAAAGTAGGCGAGGTTGGAAAAGTAGGGGCTATCGGCGGCGAGGTAGACATCTCGGATGAGAATCTGATGATGATGCGCGACTTGGCGGAAATGGACAGCATTCAGAATTTCGTAACGCTGACGCCGACGGTGCAGGTCAGCACGGGCGACATTCATCAAGGCTTCGATATGGATACGCTCATTAACCGCATCGAGCAGAAGCTGGAGGAAGAATTTGTGATGACGGCGGAAGGAGTGTACGGATGAGCGGCTACCATATGTACTTGAGCTTCAACAATCAGGAGCAGGTGATCGAATTGCCGGTCAACCCGGCGCAGCTTGATATCAGCGAAGCGGGGAATCTGCAGTCGTTCGATATCATTGGCCTCGGAGAAGTGAATGCCATCGAGACGCCGAAGCCGGCGGCGATTCAGTTCAGCAGTATTTTTCCTATAAGCCCCGCACCTTACGTGCATGTCCCGCCGGACAAGCTGCTTCCTCCGAGCGACTATGTTATCCAGATCCGCAGTTGGATGGAGAGCAAGCGGCCAATCCGCTTCGTATTGACGACCCCGACTTATCAGATGAATCTGGCGATGGCGATTGAGAAGTTCACCTGGCGAGAGGCAGCAGGCAGTGTAGGCGATCTAGAGTATAATCTGTCGCTGAAGCAATACAAGTTCTATTCTGCGCAGAAGGTGAAGGTTGTAGGTAATGGCAAAGCGCAAGTCAAGGTGCAAAAAGCGCCTCAAGCACGGGCCGATGAAAGGCAAGGACCTACCGAATACACCGTGCAGGCGGGCGACAAGCTGTGGAGCATAGCCAAAAGTCTCTGTAACGATGAGAGCAAGCTTATTGAAATTCAAAGGCTGAACGGGATACAGAACGATGAAATGATGAACGAGCTGGAGCCGGGACGCGTTTTGCGCATTCCCAAAAAGTAAAGGGTATCTACGGGTACTTTAGGAGGTGACGTACTGGATGGAGGTGCATATCGATAACCGCAACGGCACCCTGTGGGATATGTCTCAGCTGATTACCGATATGTCGTGGTCGACGTCTCGCTCAGGCAAGCCGGCGAGCATGTCGATTTCGTATATCAAGGGAGCGCTGTTTCAGGATAGTTCATTTACCATTAACAATGGCGACATCGTGCGCGTGTGGGCGGATGGGGCGGCTATCTTTTACGGGTATGTATTCAGCGTGGAAACGGACGAGAGCGATAAAGTAAAACTGACCGCATTTGACCAAATCCGCTATTTGCTGACGAACGATACGTACGTGCTTGAGAACGTGACCGCGACGGAGGTGATTCAGCGAATCGCCAAAGCTTGTCAACTCGAGGTTGGTGAACTTGCCGACACGAAGCATAAAATCCCGAGCCTGCTGCAGGACAATAAGAAGCTGCTGGATATCATTCTCCGCTCGCTTGACATGACGCTGATCGCGACGAAGAACATATTTGTGCTGTATGACGATTTCGGGAAGCTGACACTGCGCGACGCCAAAAGCTGGACGACGGACCGCATCGTGGGCGAGGGCAGCCAGATGACAGGCATATCCTATAAGGCAAGCATCGATGACGAAACGTATAACCGCGTAAAGCTGTTCCGGGATAACGAAGCTACAGGCAAGCGCGAGGTATATATTATGCAGGACAGCAAAAATATCGCGAAATGGGGCCAACTGCAGCTGTATAAAAAAATCGACGAAAATCTAAACAAAGCTCAAATGCAGGAGCGTTTGGAAGCGTTGATGAAGCTGTACAACCGTGAGAAAAAAACGATGAAAGTAAACGCTGTAGGGGATGTGCACATTCGGGCTGGAATGTACATCCCTATTTTTGCGCCGGAACAAGACATGGAACAGTACATGCTGATTGACGAGTGCTCCCAGGAATGGAGCGGGTCAGGGCATAAGATGTCATTAACGTTGAAGGTGATATAGAACATGAAAATGATGCTGGACATTATTAAAAAAGCAGGAGCGGGCGCTGTGGAGGCTGCGAGTCCGGTCGCGCTGCTGTATGGCGAGGTGCTGAGCATATCCCCGCTGCAGGTGCAGATTGATCAGCGGTTTACGCTGCCAGCGTCTGCTCTGGTCATAACGGAACAGCTGAAGGAATATAAGGTGCGCGTTGGCACGGAGGAGATTGCAGTCCGTCAAGGACTGCGCGCCGGCGACCGTCTGCTGCTGGCACGCATGCAGGGCGGACAGAGCTATGTCGCGCTCGATAGGGTGGTGAAAGCATGATTCCGAAGTACAGAACAGGGGTTGCACCGACTTCAACGGTGCTGGATTATGCAGAGCAGCCGACCCGAACCTATCGTCTGGATATAGAAGCAGGGCGTATCACCGGCATGACGGACGGGCTGGAAGCGATGAGGCAGGCGGTATTGAAGATACTGCTGACGGAGCGGTTTGCGCATCTCATTTACAGCCCTGATTACGGTTCGGAACTGCGGGCGCATATTGGGTACAGTCTTGGCTTCGTGCAATCCGAATTGCAGCGCACCATTACCGAAGCGCTGATGCAGGATGACCGTGTATTGAGGGTGAACGAGTTCGCCTTTGAGCAAAAGGGGGATTCGCTGCACGTGCGGTTTACGGTTGAGACGAATTTAGGCAAGCTGCAAATGTCGAAGGAGGTGAAGATGAATGGCTGATTTGGATCAAGGAGCATGGGCGGTGCCCCGTCTTGAGGACATTATGGAGCGCATGCTGGAACGCGTTCCGGGCGATGTAGACAAGCGGGAAGGCAGCATTATTTACGATGCGCTTGCTCCTATTGCCGTTGAACTTGCACAGGCTTATACGGAGCTGCATGTGCAGAATGAGCTTTCTTATGCAGATACGTCGAGCGGTGAATACTTGGAGCGGCGGACGGCTGAATACGGGGTGAAACGGAAGCAAGCGACTGCGGCACGGCGGAAAGGGCTGTTTTATGATGCCGCGGGCGAACCGTTTGATGTCCCTTTGCGTTCCCGCTTTTCTACGGCAGCCCTGAATTATGCAGTCATCGAGAGGTTGACGGCGGGGGTGTTCGCCCTCGAAAGTGAAGCGAAAGGCTCGAAAGGGAACGAATATTACGGATCACTGATGCCGGTGGATTACGTTGATGGGCTGGCAAGGGCCGAGCTTGCGGATGTAATCGCACCAGGAGAAGACGAGGAATCGGATGAATCACTCCGGCGTCGTTTCTTCGAGGCTGTGAATGAGCAGCCATTTGGGGGGAATGTGGCCGATTATAAGAAAAAGGTAACCTCCATTACCGGCGTCGGCGGCGTGAAAATATTTCCGGTATGGAAAGGCGGAGGCACTGTAAAGTGCACCATCATTTCGGGCAGCTTTGACTCCCCGTCCGCTGAGTTGGTGAAGGAGGTTCAGACTCTGATCGATCCGGAAGCGAACCAAGGCAAAGGACTGGGATTCGCCCCTATCGGTCATGCAGTTACGATTAAAAGCGCTGCCTCTGTCGGCATCAATGTGTCGACGACGCTTACTCTCGATGCTGGAGTTGCCGTTCCGCAAGTGAAGTCCGACGTGGAGAAGGTTATTGCCGATTATTTGCTGACGCTGCGGACGGCATGGAAAGAGGAGGAGAGAACAGTTGTACGCGTCAGCCAACTGGAAGCGCGAATTTTGACCATTAAAGGGATTGCGGACATTGCCGACACCAAGCTGAATGGTGCGGCTTCCAATGTTGAGTTGAATGCCGAGGAGATCCCGGTGATGGGGACGGTGACCTTGAATGGCTGATAAATTAATCGGACTGCTGCCTGACCTTTACCATGACATTAAAGAAATGATTCTGTTGATGGAAGCGCAGGATGAAGAGAAAGAGGAGCTATTGGCTGCAATCCAGAGGCTGTTCGACGATCAGTTCGTCATGACGGCGAGCGAGGAGGCGATAGCGCGGCGGGAACGGATGTTGAGCATCCTGCCAGATCGTGATGCGGAGACGCTGGATTTCCGGCGCAGACGCATCATTAACCGCTATACGACCAAGCCCCCGTTTACCGTGCGGTACTTGCAGGAGAAGCTTGATTTTTTGCTGGGCAAAGATAAGGCGCGTGCCGTCGTGGATACAGAAGCCTTCCTGCTGCGGATTGTAGCTAATATTACGGATGCCGCCGTATTTAAAGAGGTGGGACACACCGTGCGGACGGTCAAGCCCGCGAACCTTGTCTATCAGCAGGAGACAGCGCTCCTATCGGGTGTCGGTGTACAAGAGAACATATTCCGCTCGGACCTGAAACGGACGACACGGCTTTCGACGACGTGGAAGCTGGGGCGATCGCCGTTCGCCGAGCGTGGACCGGAGGTGCAGATGAAATGATTGAACCGTCGCTTTTGAATGAGCTGGCAAACCATGTGAACACACGCATCGCCAAGGTTGTGCTCAATAAAACCTACGAAATTACGGAGTTCACGGTAAAAAAGGTATCCGAGAGCATCGTAAGTCTGGAATACATGATACCCATCGGTTCGGTTGACAGCGTATCGCTGATCGAGCTGCGGGCTGCCGATGGCGCGGTGCTGACATCGAACGCCGTCTACATCCCGCTCACGACCGATACCATCATCAAGCAGCCGATTACAGTGAAGGAGGTGGCATAATGCCATACGAGGCAAAGACGGATTGGAAGTACGACGATACGGTGACGGAAAAGGATTTGAACCGCATCGAGCAGGGGCTGAAGGATGCGCATGTGGCGGAGCACGAAGCATTAACGCTATCCCCCGGCGTGCAATTGGTTGAGGTGGAGAATGATACGCCGTTTAATTTTGGCGAAGTCAAGGGGCGGACGTTAATTGACTTAACGGCTGGGCTTGGAAATATAAAAGACAGTAACGGCGATGGTATTGCAGATGGTTGGGTTAAGTCGGTGAATGTAACTGGTACGCCTACTGTAGAAAGTAAATTTGGTATGATTTGGCAAGTTATACCATCGGTGCAGACGGATACAGCTATACAAAGATACATGGGGTTCCGCTTAAAACGCGCACTCCCAAAAGACAAAAAACATGTTTTGTTTGTGGATTACTTTGCCGAAGGTGATATCACGGCGCAAGTTTATTTTGCATATGCTCAAAGTGGTAAAACGAAGCTCCTTGGAACTGTAGCTAATAGTACAAGGAAAACACTATACTCACCTATTGATGTTACAGAAGATGTTGCGAGTATATACTTCTACAATGCATCTCCTGTTGGAACAATTAATAAAGCATATGTTTCTACTGCGTTTGTCGTGGAAGTGCCGGAAGACATCTACACAAAAATATTAAACGGTGACCCCGAATGGTCAGGAGAAAAACTAGCAGCCAAATATCCATATGTAGACGGCATGACCAACGTTCGCAACCCCTATACGATAGTAAGAGGGGGGAATCAGCTGCCACCGTTTACGGAATGGGAAGCACGCTCGGAATCGACACAGGAATTTATATCTCCATATGAAGTTCAGCACACCATGCAGCGCGCGGGTCGGTATCTTGGGACGGCCGTCAAAGTAGTTCCCGGACAAAAATACTCGCTGAGCGTGTCGGAAATAACCGATTATGCACGTATACGGATCTGTGTGAACGACGGCCCTAGTTATGACAACGGCACTTACATCGCCGACTTGCATAGCAAAATAAAAAATCAAAGCATAACGATCCCAAACAACGTATCCGAAATTGCTCTCGTTCTGACTAATATGCCGAATATCCCATCATACCCGCTTGTATGCACTTGTGCGGATATAACGATGAATGCGGGGGGGGTAACCGCGCCATTCGCTCCACAACAGCGATCCATGTGGGCAGCAGAATGCGATCTAGCCGCTAATCCGGTAGATGGTAGCAATCCAGACGTGCTGTTTCAGGGTGTCGATGGGCTGCCGTATGTGTCGAAGTCGTGGGGCAAGGTGACGCTGGATGGTTCGTTGCCGTGGGGGATACCCGAGGTACAGAATAGCGGTTTTAAAATACTTTTTGCGAGAGATGCTGCTCCTAATAATGCTTCTCCGGGTGATTGGGACGATGAAGGAAAGATATTCGCGATAAAGTATGATGGTAAACCGATGTTGGGAGATGATAGCGGCATTGGATTGTGGCAGAAAAGCGACCTTGTTCGCCTATTCACGTCTAGCGTGTATGTTTCTGTATCCAACACAGACAGCGGATGGGGAGACGCATACACGCCGTCAGCCGACGAAATTAAGGCGTATTTCATGGGCTGGAAAATGTATGACAATATAAACCCGAGCAACCCACATACACCGGGTGCGGGAAAAGCGTGGGTAAAACTGACGTGTCGAAATGCTGATGGTACATGGACAACAAAAACACCTGACGCACGGACAACAGTGCCGACGGAGCCAGCAGGATCCGATACCAATGGGAGAGTATACACGCCATACCGCCTCCAATACCTAAAGGCTCAAGCCACTGCTGAACCCGTGCGGAATTACGAGTTAGGCGCGAGACTGTGCAAGGGAGCGAACATGGTCGAGGTCGGCAGCGGTATTGTGTTGCGAGAGAAGGCGAATCCAATTTACGGAGGCTCAGGCTTTTATTACGTCAACACGTTATCCATCATCAATAATCCGTTTAAACACAAGATAAAGAGCATTCGCATGATTTACGCGAACCAAAACGAGGCTAAGAGCAAATGGATAATTGACGGTGTTGACGCGTATGGAAATGAGCGCGCAAAGTGTCTTCCTGAAAACTTTGACCCCACCGCAGTCTACCACGTCACATACACAATGCTAGACCCAACGCTTGTGGCTCCTATCTCGGGTACCATAGCGGCGAACCTACGCGGTACTGTATCGGACTTGGTGCAGCATACGGGGGACATGGAACGGCGGTTGAGCGTGGTGGAGACGCAGAAGGCGGAGAAGGATGTATCCGCACCAGAATGGATTGACGGAACTCCGCTAAACGGTTGGCGTCCACATGAAGATCAGGCGTATCGGTCGTTGTCATATCGAAAAATGGGGAACAGATTGGAGATTATGTGGAGTCTCAAACCTGGGACATGGGAGCAAACTGTAATTAGACTTTCGCCCGAATATTGTGTTAAACGGGTAGTAGAGAGACCTGTCATTGGATGGACGTCTAGCGGTTCGGTCGTGGTGACAGCAACTTATACTCCCAAGGGGGAATTGAGTTTTTACGCAACACTAGGAACGACGAAGGCGGACATAGGTACAGTTCGCGGATATCTATATTTGCCGCTTGATTGAGAAAGGGTGTTGAGAGATGAAAGATGCAATTATAACTGATTTACAAGGCCGATATCTCAAGTCGACGCCCATCGCGGACTCCGTGACGGGCGTTTTTGATCGGCGGGAACCTGTCCAGCGAGGCGAGGAAGAGCCGCTAGAGACGGAGCAGCCGACTGAACCGGAAACAGTCCTTGTTGGTTACACCGTGGCAGTGCCGCTACCTGACGGCCTGTATGAGCCTACATTTGACGTTGAAGGACACACACAAGCTATGTCTGATTACGATGCCGCATATGCCGAATATCTCGCGGTCTTGGCCGTGTACGACCCGGAAGGAGAGGACTCGCAACCGCAGCCGCCGCTGCTAGTAGATGGCCACTCTTTTTGGCGAAATGGTCTTACGCAAGAAGAGATCGAAGCCTTGCAGCCTAAGCCATTGCCATCCGAGCTTGACTTGATTCGGGTGGAAAATGCCAAGCTCCTGCTTCATGTGGCCGAGCTTGAAGCGAAGAGCGAACAACATTCTGAACTAACAACTGCGCTGCATGCTCAGAATGCCGAACTGGATACGAAGAACGAGCAGCTTTCGCAAGACCATGCAACATTACTATTTCAACTAGCCGAAAAAGGAGTGATATAACATGGATTGGTTCGTAACGATCAAACGCTACTATGACATGGGGATTTACAAGAAGGATCCAAAAGATCCGCTGTATGTCGGCAAGTTCTGTGAATTCGGCAAAATCGCGCTTGAACAATACCAGGCCATTACTGGCGTAGAGTATCCCTCGAAATAAGCCGCGCTCAAGGCAGCATGACAAAAGGGCCGGCTTCCGCCAGCCCTTCCTCTTTTACAATCCTATTCTTAGAGAAAAATCACGCTTTAATTTCCTCTTTATTGCCGGAGGCGCCAGCCTCCTCTTGCTCTTCCTCATCCTCGCGCTCCCAAGCCATCGTGCGTTCCACGGCTTTTTTCCAGCCTTTGTAGAGCTTGTTCCGCTTGGCATCGTCCATTTGCGGGGAGAAGGTGCGGTCCAGTTTTTTAGTCTTTTTCAAATCGTCGATATTCCAGAACTGGACGGCCAATCCGGCGAGGCTGGCTGCGCCGAACGCTGTCGTTTCCGTCACCTTCGGCCGCTCCACGTTGACGTCGAGCATGTCGGCTTGGAATTGCATGAGCAGATTGTTGGCGACCGCGCCTCCGTCTACGCGCAGCGCTTGCAGCGTAATACCGGAGTCGGCCTCCATCGCGCTCAGCACATCCTTCGTCTGATAGGAGAGCGATTCGAGCGTCGCCCGGACGATATGCTCCTTGCTAGAGCCGCGCGTCAAGCCGAAAATCGCTCCCCGCGCGTACATATCCCAGTAAGGGGCACCTAGCCCGACAAAAGCGGGTACGACATACACGCCGTCTGAACTGTCCACCTTGCCTGCATAATATTCCGAGTCGGGGGCGGAATCGATCATTTTCAGCCCATCGCGCAGCCACTGTATCGCCGCTCCGGCAATAAAGATGCTGCCTTCAAGCGCATAGTTCACTTTGCCGTCGATCCCCCAGGCAATCGTCGTCAACAATCCGCTTTTCGAAGCGACGGCGCGCTCGCCCGTGTTCATCAGCATGAAGCAGCCCGTGCCATACGTGTTTTTCGCTTCGCCCGGTTCGAAGCAAGCCTGCCCGAACAGTGCTGCCTGCTGATCGCCCGCTACTCCGGCAATCGGAATCTCGGCTCCGCCGAACGTATGCTCATCGGTATAGCCGAAAATACCGCTCGAAGGTTTCACTTCCGGCAGCATCGCAGCCGGGATATCCAACCATTCCAGCAATTCTTCGTCCCATTCCAACTTGTTAATGTTGTACAACATGGTGCGGGATGCGTTCGAATAGTCGGTAGCGAACGTCGTGCCGCGCGTCAAATTCCAAATGAGCCACGTATCGACCGTGCCGAACAGCAGCTCGCCCTTCTCGGCCCGTTCCCGAGCGCCTTCCACATGGTCGAGAATCCATTTCACCTTCGTGCCGGAGAAATAAGCGTCCAATACGAGTCCCGTTTTTTCGCGAATCGGATCAGTAAGCCCGCGCGCAGCCAATTCATCGCAAATGCCGGACGTTCGCCGATCCTGCCATACGATGGCATTGTGAATCGGCTTGCCAGTATGTTTATCCCAGACGATGACCGTTTCCCGCTGGTTTGTAATCCCGATGGCTGTCACTTCTTGCGGCCGAATGCCGGTACGTTCCAGAACCTCGCGCGCAACGCCGCTCTGCGTGCCCCATATTTCCATCGGATCGTGCTCAACCCAGCCGGGTCGCGGATAGAGTTGCGTAAATTCCTTTTGCGCTACGCTGACAATATCGCCGGAATGATTGAACAGAATGGCTCGTGAGCTGGTTGTGCCTTGATCGAAAGCGAGTATGAATTTTTTGTCCATAATAAAATCCTCCTCATGGGTTATGGCGATGCACTAAATATAGGAATCGAGTTGAATCGTAAAAACGCATTACAGAAAAATGCGAAATATGAACTATTAAACAAAATAATCTCTTTGGTATGAAATTCATGACCAATATATTAGAACATGAACGAATAAGCAAGCGCTCCAAGAACGCCTCCAACGACCGGACCCATAATCGGTACCCATGCATAGCTCCAATCAGAGGATCCTTTGCCTGCGATGGGCAGAACGGCGTGCGCAATGCGAGGGCCAAGATCGCGGGCAGGGTTAATCGCATACCCCGTAGTTCCGCCAAGCGACAGTCCGATGCTGACGATAAGGAAGCCGACGATAAACGGATGTAAGCCGTCTGCAAATGTATTGCCGCCAATGGCAAGCAGGCTGAACACGAAAATAAACGTGGCTATTACTTCGCTTAACAAATTGGCTCCTGTGCTGCGGATGGCCGGAGCTGTTGCGAACACCGCGAGCTTGGCAGCTTGATCGTCCGTCGCACGCCAGTGTGGCAAATAATGCAGCCATACGAGCACGGCTCCGAGAAATGCGCCGATCATTTGTGCGGCAATATACAGCGGCACTTGATCCCATGCGAACTTTCCGATGGCCGCCAGCCCCAGCGTAACGGCGGGATTGAGGTGAGCCCCGCTTATGGACCCGACCGCATACACGGCAATGGCAACGGCGAGTCCCCATCCGAACCCGATTACGATCCAGCCGCTGTTTTCCGCTTTTGATTTTCGCAGCACGACGCCGGCCACTACGCCATCACCCAGCACAATCAATAACAAGGTCCCCATTAACTCTCCCCAAAAAGGTGTCATCCCAAGTTCCTCCTTCGGACTATCTGTATGCGTTTTCAATTTGTAATTGCTGAATTGTTTTTTCCGCCGCACCCCCTGCAAACAAAAAAAAGATGGCCCAACATCATATACCCTTGCCGTAAGACAAAGATATGAAGTGGTCATCTCCAGTTTCTCATGCAACCGCTTTGCTATTAACTTAATTACAGTATATTCAACTATTTTTGAATTATCAACGAATAATGAGAAATTTTGTTAAAGAAACCTAGCTATGCGAAGAGAAAAGAAGGACTGAAGGAAGGGGAGTGCCGCATATCTCACTCCTGCATTGGATTTAGTGCAATGAAACGGTGACGTAAACCTCTTTGCAGTAGGTTCACTGGAATTCATCCAGCGTTTTGACACTCTTGGAGCGGCAATCGCTGAGAATCAGGCGGATCCACTGGACAGAATACAGTCTACATGTCGTTTAACCCCTAATCCATACATTCTGCTGCATGTTTTCCAATGGAATTGCCTCGACCCCGGAAAATAAGTTTTGTTCAACTTTATATCGCTTATCTAGATCTAGCTTTAGCCTCAAATAACCTAACTAAATCTAACTAATCAAATTACCTAGTGTTATCTAGCTTATATAACGTCTCAAGCTTGCCTAACATGTAATACTACTCTAGCTTGTCACCGATACTTTCAAAGCAAAATAAGGCGGCTTCAACCTGAAGCCGCCCAATAAACAATTTACAGTGCTTGCAGCACGAAATGCACCGCGAACAACACCGAGATGACGTAAAACAGCGGCTTTACTTCGCGCGCCTTTCCGACAGCGATTTGGAACAAGGCGTAGCTGACGAACCCAATCGCGATGCCATCCACGATGCTGTGCATGAGCGGGATGAACGCGATGATGAAGAACGCAGGAAGTCCCTCGGCCATAGGCTCGAAGCGAATCTTCTTCACGGCGGGCATCATCAAGCCGCCGATGAAGATGAGAATCGGCGCCACGGCCTGATCGGGCACGAATGTCAGTAACGGCAGCGCCACGAGCGTAACCAGGAACAAGGACCCGGTCACGATGGAGGTCCAGCCCGTACGGCCTCCTGCCGAGATGCCTGCCGCCGTTTCGACCGTAGCTACGGTCGGGCTCGTGCCGAATATCCCGCAGGTGACGACCGACAGAGCGTTCGCCTGCATAGCGCGCTGGAAGCGCTCGGGACGGCCGCACATGTTCAATTGCGCGTTAATCAAGCCCACATTTTCGAACACGATGACCAACGTCATCGAGAAGACTGCAACGGCCATCGAAGCTGCGGACACACCTTGTAAGGTGAACTGCCCGAATACGTCGCCGTACACCGACCACGAGAATGTGCCGTTCGCTTCGGCACCAACCGCACCAGCTGCGCCGGACGATACGGCTCCCGTCACATAAGCAAGCGTGGTGCCGAAGATGATCGCGATCAGCAGATGCCCTGGCACTTTACGCATGAACAGGATGCAAGTCAGCGCCAACGTGGCGAATGTGACCCACACGCCCGGCTCACCGAACGATTGCACCGCAATGATGGTCGATGCGTCGGAGACGATGACGCCGCCTTTTTGCAGCCCAATCAGCACGAGCATCAAGCCGATGCCCACGGAAATGGCCTCCTGAAGCGATTCAGGAATAGCGGCCCTCAGCTGTTCGGCAAGCGAGGTGAAGCTGATAATGGTGAAGCAGATGCCCGACACCACTACAACCGCCAACGCCTGCTGCCATGTTAACCCCATACCATGCACGAGCGTGTACGTGAACATGGCGTTGATCCCCATGCCCGGCACGAGAATGATCGGAGCTTTGCCCCACCAGCCCATGATGAAGCAGCCGGCGGCGGAGGCGAGTACGGTCGCGATAATGCCAGCTTCTTGAGGAATGCCGGCGTCGGCCAAGATCGATGCATTGACGATAATAATATAGACAATTGCAAAAAAGGAAACGACTCCAGCCAACAGCTCCTGACGCATCCCGCCAGCGGTTGACCGTACAGACGCGTTAGGCAAAGGACCGGAATCCGCCTGCGCGCGTGAGTGTTCTTTTTGGCGGACCAATGAAATACCCTCTTTCCATCGTAGCCCCTCACCCAACCCTTTCAATGTTATGAAAGATAGACAGCCTAAAGCCATCATGCGCTTATTGTAACACATACCATCTTCAAATAAACAAGGTTTACAGCCTCAATTAACATTGGCTATCAGGAACCTGAACAAAATAGTTATATGTCTGAAAGACTTACAAAAAAATTCGAGGTTAATGTCACCCCATACAATGAAAATTAACTTCTACAGCTTTAAAACATAAGTAAACGCCATTAAAGAGGGGAGGAATCATGAGATAGTATTGTTTGTCAGCCCTTTTGCTCCAATCTCCCCTTTCATCAGAAAACCGATATCGAGGCGTCTCATAGGTTGGCGACTGCGAATAAAAGGTAGGTTATATCGCCGTAAGAATGGGTTGGTTTCGTATTAGCTTAATCGCTTTACAGAAAAATGTAAGCTTTCCTTAATGGACATGAGGCTGCATGAGTTCTGGCTCATTGCCGTCATAATCAGCCGCATCATACCAAGGTTACGAGACGGCACGTGCTTCGACCCTCGTTGTTATCCTTCCTGACCGTATGGGAGAATGGACATAAGGACTTGCATATGGTAAGTCCGTCAATTTTTTTCGCTCTAAAAGGAAAGGAGATTGCGCTTCTGAATAAAGGGGAGAGTGAAGCAAGAGATGAGACAGGCCTACCTGCTTCGAAAAGGGGATAGTGACGAAAATCACTTTGGTCGCATTACAGAGCTTAAACATTCCTTCATAGCTAAAACAGGCGAACAGTTAGATTCAAAGTTATCCATTTTATGTAATTTTAATTTCGTGTGTTTGGCACCAATCAATGCCCGCATACATTTGCTAAAAAAGACGCCCGCGAATGCGGACGCCTGTATAATCAACGGCTAGGTCATTTTAAGTCACACCGACACAGAGTGAAGCGAAGCGTTCCGGCTGCCGAGCAGCAGCTTCGCCTGAGCGGCGGCGATACGAGCAAGTGGGATGCGGTACGTCGAGCAGCTGACATAATCGAGCCCGATCTCGTGGCAGAAGAGGATGGAATCGCGGTCCCCGCCATGCTCACCGCAAATGCCGGTCGTCAATTGAGGATTGGCAGCAATGCCGCGCTTCACAGCCAGCTCAATTAACTGGCCGACACCGGTCGTGTCCAGCACTTGGAACGGGTTGGCAGCCAGCACGCGACGGTCGACGTAGTGGGTGAGGAACTTGCCCTCCGCGTCGTCGCGGCTGCAGCCGAACGTCATCTGCGTCAGATCGTTCGTGCCGAACGAGAAGAAATCGGCATGCTCCGCAATCTGGCCGGCTGTAAGCGCGGCGCGCGGCACCTCGATCATCGTGCCGACACGGTAGGCGCAGCTGCGGCGCTCTGGACCGAGCACCCGCTCCGCGGTGCGCTCGATGAGATCGCGCAGCAGACGCAGCTCGGCAGCATGGCCGACGAGCGGCACCATAATGTCCGGCTGCACGCGCACGCCCTTGCGCAGCATACGGGATGCCGCCAGGAACAGCGCCTCCACCTGCATTTCATAGATTTCCGGGAACAGAATGCCGAGGCGGCAGCCGCGTTGGCCGAGCATCGGGTTCGATTCGTGCAGCCCGCGCACCTTGCCGATTAAGCGCTCCAGCTCGCGCAGCTCTTCCGGCGTTCCCGCGCCTTGCACCGTCATCTGCGTCTGCCGCACGACGAGCTCTTCCAGATTCGGCAGGAACTCATGCAGCGGCGGATCGAGCAGCCGTATCGTGACCGTCAAGCCGTCCATCGCCTCGAAGAGGCCTTCGAAGTCGTCCTGTTGCATCGGAAGCAGCTTCGCCAGCGCCTTCCGGCGCTCCGTCTCCGTCTCGGCGAGAATCATATCCTGCACGATCTGAAGCCGGTGCGTGGACATGAACATGTGCTCCGTCCGGCACAAGCCGATGCCTTCGGCGCCGAGCGCGCGCGCCTTGGCGGCGTCTTCCGGCGCATCCGCGTTCGCATAGACGCGCAGCTCGCGTTCACGGTCGGCCCATTCCAGCAGCTGCAGGAACTCAGCCGACATATCCGCTTCGACGACCGGAACGGAGCCGGCAATGACCCGGCCTGACGTGCCGTCGATGGACAGCAGGTCGCCTTCGCGGAACGTCCGCGTCCCGATGACGATGAGCTTCTGTCCGAAGTCGAAGCACACGTCATCGCAGCCCGAGACGCACGGCTTCCCCATGCTGCGGGCTACGACGGCCGCGTGGCTCGTCATGCCGCCCCGGCTCGTTAAGACGCCTTCCGCGGCGAGCACGCCGTGAATGTCCTCCGGCGTCGTCTCCGGCCGGACGAGAATAATACGCTCGCCAGCGGCGGCCAGGCGCTCGGCCTCGTCGGCGTCGAGCACGATGCGGCCGGAAGCGGCGCCCGGGGAAGCAGGCAGGCCTGACGCAACGACGTCCAGCGTGGCATCGGGCGCAAGCGACGGATGCAGCAGATGCTCCAGCTGCGCGACGTCCGTCCGCAGCAAGGCCTCCTGCACCGTGATGAGCCCTTCCTTGACGAGAGCGACGGAGATAGCGACGGCGGCCTGTGCCGTCCGCTTGCCGGCCCGCGTCTGGAGGATGAACAGCTTGCCGCGCTCGACCGTGAACTCAATGTCCTGCATGTCGCGGTAGTGGCGCTCCAACTGTTCGGCAGCCTGTATCAGCTGCTCATACAGGTGCGGCATGTCGTCCTCCATCTTGGCAATCGGCTGCGGCGTACGGGTGCCGGCGACGACATCTTCTCCCTGGGCATCCGTCAAATATTCGCCGAACAGCTCCCGCGCCCCGGTCGACGGGTGGCGGGTGAAGAGCACGCCTGTGCCGCTGTCCGCGCCGCGGTTGCCGAACACCATCGACTGGATGTTGACGGCCGTACCCTCGTCGTCCGGGATGTGGTGCAGCTTGCGGTATACCTGCGCACGGTGGTTGTTCCAGCTGCGGAATACCGCCTCGACGGCCAGTTGCAGCTGGACGTGCACATCTTGCGGGAACGGAGTGCCCACCGTTGCCTCCAAGCACTGCTTATAGCGCTGAACAAGCTCACGAAAGCCATCCGCCGTTACGTCCTGATCCTCCTGGGCGCCGCACTGCGCCTTCACATCGGCGAGGATGCGTTCGAATGCGTCGGACTCGACGCCGAACACGACATTGCCGAACATATGGATGAGCCGTCGATAGCAATCATAGGCGAAGCGTTCGTCGCCCGTGACGGCGGCGAGGCCCTGAACAGTGTCATCGTTCAGCCCAAGGTTCAGAATCGTATCCATCATGCCAGGCATGGAATGCACAGATCCGGATCGGACGGAGACGAGGAGCGGGTCGCCAGCGTCCCCGAACTGCTGGCCACGCGCCAGCTCGACCGCCTGCAGGGCGGCACGCGCGTCATCCATCAGGCTGTCTGGCAGCCGGTTCAGCGCATAGAAGGAGCGGCATGCTTCCGTCGTAATCGTGAAGCCTGGCGGTACTGGCAGGCCGATGCGGGTCATCTCAGCCAGATTGGCGCCCTTGCCGCCGAGCAGCGCCTTCATACCGGCATCCCCGTGCCGGAAATGACTAATCCAATTCGATTTCATTGCGCGTCTCCCCCGATTCCATCTATTTCACTGTCAGCGGCGCAGGCATCGCACCGATGGTAGTAGACGATCACTTTCTCAGTATCGACCTCTTCCAGCACCTTGTCGCACCGCTCGCACAGAATGACGCCCAGCATCACTGGGCTGCTGCTGTTGGACATGCGCTCTTCACTCCTTCCTGTATTAGATGGCGAGTCAAGTCGACGACTCGTGCCGCGTAAGCCCACTCGTTGTCATACCAAGCCAACAGCTTGATGTGCCGATCCTGCGCGATGAGCGACAAGCCGTCCACCACCGCGGATTTGTCGTTACCGATGAAGTCGGTCGAGACGAGGGGCTCGTCGCACCATTCCACATAACGGTCATGTCCGTCCCGAATCGCATGAAGGAACGCGAGTCGGACGTCGTCTGCAGTCACCGGCGTTTTCACCTCGGCCGTCAAGTCAACAAGCGAGACGTCTGGTGTCGGCACTCGCACGGAGATGCCCTGAACGGACGGCGCCAAATGCGGCAAAATGCCGGCGAGCGCCTTGCCCACTCCGGTGGACGTCGGGACCATCGATTGCGTGCATGCCCGCGCGCGGCGCAGGTCCTGATGAGGGTTGTCGAGATGCTTCTGGTCGTTCGTATAGGAATGGATGGTCGTCATCCAGCCGGAGACGACGCTGAACGAACGGTCGAGAATGTGAAGAACGGGCGCGAGACAGTTCGTCGTGCACGACGCGGCGGAAATGAGCTGGTGCGCCTCGTCATCATACATCTGTTCGTTGACGCCCATGACGACCGTTAGGTCGAGCTGCTTGCCGGGAGCGGTGACGATGACTTTCTCCGCGCCCGCTTCAATATGTTTAGAAGCACCCGGGCGATCTGTGAATTTGCCCGTTGCATCGATGGCGGTATGAATGCCGAGCCGTTGCCACGGCAACTCTGCCGGATCGGCTTCTGCCAATACCGGGATATGCGTATCATTAATAATGAGCGTATTGCCTTCAGTGGCAATATCCGCGTTCCATTTTCCGTGTATGGAGTCGTACTTGAGCAAGTGCGCGATGGTGGAAGCCGGGTAGAGGCTGTTCACTGCCCGGATGCGAAACGGTGAATCAGCTTCATCCATAGCCCGCCGAAACACGAGCCGCCCAATGCGGCCCATGCCGTTGACGGCAACTGGTAATGCCATTTCGATTCCTCCTTTAAGATGGAACATTGGTTTCTTTTTCCATTATGTAGTATATCACAAACATTAAATAATGTGTAATATATAATCGTTTATTTTTATATAATACGTCATAATAAAATAGGGTGTTCTATTTTCGATGGGCTCTTGCATATAGATCTTGCACTTTGCTCTTCGTTTATTGAGGATTAGGGGCGGATAATACTTGCAAAACGTCCGCGGGTTGACTATAATACTTGAAATGTAATGTATTGACTATAGTCAACGTTTATCCATGCAATGCTGAGATGGAGACAAGTACGCAGCACCGCTTATCAGGGAGGAGACGCCGAGGATTGAGAGCGTTTCTTGAGGACGGACTGCCGAAATTCACTCCGGAGCAGGGCCTTGAACGGCAGGCAGACCGCCTGTGCCAGTAGAGGTGCCCGGTGACGACCCGTTATCGTCGTAGCAAGTGAGACAGCACGTTCGCTTCGGCGCTGCAGGAGAGCAGCTCTATGCCAGAGTGTCGTGATGTCTAATAAGGGTGGTACCACGGCCTTCTCGTCCCTTGAGACAGAGAAGGCCTTTTTGTTTTGAGATGGAAACTAAAGGGAGGTCAACACCATGAAGGAGCGTTTACAGGCGCTGCGCGCTGAAGCGCTGGATAAGCTGCAGCAAGTGAAGGATGCGAACAATCTGAACGAGCTGCGCGTCAAATTTCTTGGTAAAAAAGGGGCGCTTACGGAAGTATTGCGCGGTATGGGCGGCTTGAGCGCGGAAGAGCGTCCGATGATCGGGCAAGTGGCGAACGAAGTCCGCGGCGCCATTGAGGAGTTTATTGAACAGAAGCAGGAGGCGTTCCAACGTGAAGAGACGGAGCGTCGTCTGCAGGAAGAGACGATTGACGTCACGCTGCCAGGCCGAACGTTGGCGCAAGGCGCGGTCCATCCGCTCAATAAAGTGGTAGAGCAAATCGAAGACATCTTCGTCGGCATGGGCTACACCGTTGCGGAAGGCCCGGAAGTGGAGCAGGACTATTATAACTTCGAGGCGCTCAATCTGCCGAAGGATCATCCAGCGCGCGACATGCAGGATTCCTTCTATATTACAGAAGATATTTTGATGCGCACGCAGACGTCTCCGGTGCAGATTCGCACGATGGAAGCGATGAAAGGCGACGTGCCGGTCAAAATCATTTGCCCAGGTCGTGTATACCGCCGCGACGATGACGATGCGACGCATTCGTTCATGTTCCATCAAATCGAAGGACTCGTCATCGACAAGAACATTCGCATGAGTGACTTGAAAGGAACATTGCTTCAATTTGCGCGTGAAATGTTCGGTCCGCATATGCAGATTCGCCTGCGTCCGAGCTTCTTCCCATTCACCGAGCCAAGCGTGGAAGTCGACGTCACCTGCATGAAGTGCGGCGGCAGCGGCTGCCGCATCTGCAAGCATACCGGTTGGATTGAAATTCTTGGTGCGGGCATGGTGCATCCGCGCGTGCTGGAAATGGGCGGCTACGATCCGGAAGTGTACTCCGGCTTCGCCTTCGGTATGGGTGTGGAGCGGATTGCGATGCTGAAATATGGCGTTGACGATATCCGCCACTTCTATACGAACGATATGAGATTCCTGAAGCAATTTGCTCGTATGTGACATTAAATACATGTTCAAAAAAGTGATTTTTTTGAACAACCTCTTAAATGAAAGGAAGAGAACGGTCATGAACGTATCTTACAAATGGCTATCGGAATATATCGATTTGACCGGCGTGTCCGCGGAAGAGCTTGCTGAACGGATGACGCGCGCCGGAATTGAGATTGATGTGGTGGAGAACCGCAATAAAGGGCTTGACAACATCGTGGTCGGTTATGTTGTATCCCGGGAGAAGCATCCCGATGCCGACAAATTGAATGTATGCAAGGTGGACACCGGAAGCGGCGAACATCTGCAAATCGTCTGTGGAGCGAAGAACGTCGATGCGGGACAGAAAGTGCCTGTCGCACAAATTGGCGCGGTAATGCCTGACGGTATGAAGATTAAGCGTGCCAAGCTGCGCGGCGTGGAATCCCAAGGGATGATCTGCTCGGCCAAAGAGCTGGCCATGAATGATAAGCTGCTCCCGAAGGAAATGCAGGAAGGCATTCTCGTGCTTCCAGAAGATACGGTGATTGGCACGCCGATTGCCGATGTCCTCGGCCTGAACGATCATGTGCTTGAGTTGGACCTGACGCCGAACCGTTCAGACTGCTTAAGCATGATCGGTGTTGCCTATGAAGTCGGAGCGTTGTTGGACCGTCCGGTGCGTCTGCCAGAAGACACGGTCAGCGAGTCCGCTGAACAAGCAAGCAGTACTGTTAGCGTTCGCATCAGTGCTCCTGACGCATGCAACCGATATGCGGCACGTTACATTACAAATGTCAGCATTAAGCCGTCGCCGCTCTGGCTGCAGAACCGATTGCTTGCGGCAGGCGTGCGTCCGATTAACAACATCGTTGACATTACGAACTTCGTCATGCTGGAATATGGGCAGCCGCTGCATGCTTTTGATGCGGACAAATTAAGCGGCAATGGCGCGATCGATGTGCGTTATGCACACGAAGGAGAGACGCTCGTTACGTTGGATGGGCAAGAGCGCAAGCTTGAGCCGCATATGCTGTTGATTACGGATGGCGTCAAGCCGATCGGGCTTGCCGGTGTAATGGGCGGCGAGAATTCTGAGGTGAGCGGCGACACCGTAAATATTTTGCTGGAGTCGGCTCATTTTGCAGGAAGCGTCGTGCGCAAGACATCGCGCCAGATGGGACTCCGCTCGGAAGCGTCCCTCCGCTTCGAGAAGGAAGTGAATCCGGAAGCAGTCATTCCAGCGCTCAACCGGGCGGCAGATCTGATGCGTCAATTGGCAGGCGGCAGCATCGCTGCAGGCATTGTCGAGGAGACGGCACAGCCGCATGAACGCAGAACGGTCACTTTGACGCTGGACAAAACGAACCGCCTGCTCGGCACTGCGCTGACGGCGGCAGATGTGACGTCTATCCTGCAGCGTTTAGGGCTAGAAGCCGCTGAACCCGAAGCCGGCGTCTTTCATGTGCGAGTGCCATCCCGCCGCGGCGATATTACGCGTGACGTCGATCTGATCGAAGAGGTGGCTCGCATTTACGGATATGACAACATCCCGACGACGGCTATCGAAGGTCCGACGACGCCAGGACATCTGAACAAAGGTCAGACGATCCGCCGTGCGATTCGCGGATTGCTAACAGACAACGGATTGCATGAAGCGGTAACGTATTCGTTCACGCATCCGACTGAAACCGAGCTCTTCCCGACATTCATCGACGGGGCTGTTCCGGTTCGCCTGGCGATGCCGATGAGCGAAGAGCGAAGCGTGCTGCGCACAAGCTTGCTGCCAAGCTTGCTGGATGTGGCGGCGTATAACCGCAACCGCAAAACTGACGATGTGAAAGCGTTCGAGCTTGGCCGCTTGTACTTGACGTCGCAGGAAACACTGTCGGCCTTGGTGAAGGAAGAGCTGGTGCTTGGTCTTCTAATGACCGGCAAACGCAGCGCGGCACAGTGGAATATTAGCTCCGAAGCAGTTGATTTCTACGATGTGAAGGGTGTTGTGGATGCTCTTGCTTCGTACTTGGGGCTGGAAGGCCTCATCCGTTATGAGGCGAATCGTCCGCAGGGTCTGCACCCGGGCCGTTCGGCTTCCATGTATTTGATGGGTGCGGAAGGCGAGCAATATATCGGTATCATCGGACAAGTGCATCCGGAAATTCAACGTCAGAAGGATCTCGGCGAAACGTACGTGGCGGAGCTGCTGTTGCAGCCGCTGATGGAAGCAGCCGATTTCAACATTGCATACAAAGCGCTCCCTCGTTTCCCAGCAGTGGATCGTGACATCGCTGTCGTAGTCGACCGCAACGTGGAAGTGGGCCGATTGGTTACTACAGCTAAGGAAGCGGCTGGCGAATGGCTGGAATCTGTAGGGGTATTCGACATCTACACAGGCGATCGTATCGCAGAGGATAAGAAGAGCGTCGCGATTTCCCTCGTATACCGCCATGCGGAGCATACCTTTACCGATGAGGAAATTACCGATATCCACGGTCGTGTCATTGCGGCGCTTGAAACAACTTATAGCGCAGAATTGCGCAAATAGAACAGATGTTACCTAACATGTAAAGTAGATATAAACCATAAAAGGTGGGAAACGGATAATTTCCGTAACCCACCTTTTGCATTCATGGAAGGCATAAGCCTGTTACCAAGGGTTAATGACGCCGCCGCCAGAAAACATAGTGGCTACAGGTGTAACAATAACAGCAAGACAAAAAATTACAGCAGCCAGTTTACCATGCATTTTTTTCATATCATCTCTCCTATCTTGAGTTTTGAACCACTCAGGTGATTAAACATTGATTTGACCTTATGTAAATATTGCATGTTGTTAATAATGTCGGAATTTTCATGAATAGTGTCAAACAATACTTCAATGCATTCATAAGCATTTTTGTGCCTATCCACATTAACAAACATGGTAATGCTTTTCAGTAAGCAATCAACAGATTGCTCGTGAATTCCCGCCAGCTTAAAATATTCGCTTTTTTTCTTGTAGTAATGTGCATATTCTGTAATAAGGCAAGGGTTACTTGAATTTTCAATAAAGTCATATTCCCACTGAAACAGCTTTTCGACAGCGCTCAAATTGTTTTGTTGCAGGTATAAATCAAACAGATCATAAATAATATTGACTTTGTGAGCGGACTTTTCCAAGCATTGCTCCAGTTGATTAATGGCTAAATCAACGTGGCCTTTTTTTCCGTTTAACTTAGCTGTCATAAAATCTGCGTTTTCTTGTACAAATGGGAATTGGAACGTGCAGTATTGCTGGAGATATCGTTCCGCCATGTCGTAATTGTTCAAAAAATAGTGTGAAAAGGAAATGAAAGAAATAGAGTGTGCTTTGATGGCGCTGTCAGTTGTATCCAATATTAATACTTGATTGCAATATTCAATAGCTTCTTTGTATTCTTTCAAATGATACGAATGGGCACCCAACTTGTAATAGAGTGTAATCTGTTCTTCCAATGAAAGAAATTGAACATAATGCGTAATGTTTTTTCCTGTATAGTAGGTTGTCTGCATTTTGCCGAAATCATCGCGTTCAATTAAATATTCCTGTAGCAGCGCCTTGGCGAAGTACGTTTGAATGCCGTGAGTGCGAGCGTATTTTATGATGAGCTTGTACAGGGAAAGTCTGACTGTTGGCGCATCCTCAATGGAACCTGTGAACTTATACAGTTCATCCACTAATCCAATACTGTCTTTTTTTTCGTCACGAAGAAACTGAGCGGCAATCTTAGTGGATAATGACGGAGCGCTGGTTATGGACTCTTTCAAGATGGACATAAGCACATCAGCTCTCTGCTCAACGGAGAGATATAATTCGACAATGTTTGGATATGCGATATCAAAGACACTTAAAAGGGCGTGCATCGTTTTAAATTCTGGGCGCTTCGTTTCGCCGTTCTCGATTTTAGAAGTGATGCCTTTGGCGACTCCTGTCATAGCCTCTAACTGGACTAATGTTAAATTGGCCTCTTGTCTGCATGTTCTGATGAATTCGCCAATAGTTGTAAATTGAAGCGACTCAGCCTTCATATCATCACCTCTTCAAACCTGTAGGTATCATTA
The DNA here is from genome assembly GCF_000283315.1 of Paenibacillus sp. OSY-SE. Lineage (NCBI taxonomy): Bacteria > Bacillati > Bacillota > Bacilli > Caryophanales > Paenibacillaceae > Paenibacillus > Paenibacillus sp. OSY-SE. Next base: position 32,852 of record NZ_ALKF01000183.1, read on the forward strand.
CATCAACGATACCAAATAATGTCTTATAAGTAAATATCCTTTGGTCAAATAATGTCGGATGGTAAGAGCAATGATCTTGTTTGCAGTGGCATGAGCCATGACAGAACCCATATTCCCTTGTCTCCTCCTCCATTGGATATAGTCATTTGAGAGGAAAAGTGATTTTGAGCAATAAAAGCGGGCTTTCTTCCTGTTCTTTCCTCTCGAGGGAACAAGGAAGGGCCCATTTCTTTTTTTGAGCCGTTATATATGAAATGAAACTTGACTTTCCGCTTTACGTAGCAGGAAATGAGGCTAAGCATATCGAACTTATAAGGTAAGATTTCGTTGCCTCGTTGCAAAGTCATACTTGCAGTTCGTGGCGACGCTAAGGTAAGGAGGATGTAAAGAATGACCACTTCAGATAATAAACATCGGGTTACAGTTGAAATATATGGAACGCAATATAAATTGGTAGGTACAACAAGTAAAGAATATATGCGCAATATCGCCGCTGTGGTGGACGAGCATATGCGGGTCATCTCGAATGCGAGCTCGCGACTGGATACACCGCGCATCGCCGTACTAGCGGCCGTGCACATTGCGGAGGAAGTTCAGAAGATTAAGGATGACCATGCGCGCATCAGCGTATCTCTCCAAGAGCAAGAGCATGCGGGCAAAGCGTTGACGCACGAATTGGAACAGCTGAAGTCCGAATCATCGCAAGCGTTAGAGAAGCTCCGTATGGAATCGGGCGCCGAACTTGACAAGCTGCAAGCAGCGCTCACGAAGGAGAAAGAAGAGGTAGAGAAGCAGACTGCCTCGCTCCGGGAGGAAGCAGCGAAGCTGAAGGAAACGAATCGCCAGCTGTCGGAAGAGAAGCGTGCTTCCAACGAGCGTCTGCAGAAGCTGACGGAGCAGACGAAGGAAGCAGACCGCCGCATTCAATCGATGACAACACGGGAGAATGAGTTGAAGCGCAAGCTGCAGGAACAGGAAGCCAAGCTGAAGACAGCGGTTGACGAGAAGCAGCAAGCAGCCAAGGCACATGAAGCAGCGCTGCAGCAGAAGCTCGCCCAGCAGGAACAGCAATGGCAGACGAAGCTGGATGCCGAGAGACAGCGAACAGAAGAGACGGCTGCAGTCTGGGAGGAACAGTTGGCGGAACAGACGGCCGCTTGGGAAGGTCAGTTGGCAGCGCAGGCGACCGAATGGGAACAGCGGTTGACAGAGCAGAAGGCCAACTTAACTCAAGAGCACACCGCTCAGGTAGTAAAGTTAAAGTCAGAACATGCTCAGCGAGTGAAGCAGCTTGCTGAACAGCAAGAAGCGCAAGCTCAGAAGTTGACGCAGGAGCGCGCCAGCGAGCTTCAAGCGCTTGAAGCTAAATATACCGCGGATATGAACCAGCTCCAGACAGAACATAAGGAGCAGGTTCAACAATTGAAGTCATCTCATGGCAATCAATTGCTGAAGTCGAATCAGCGCCACACTACTCAGGTGAAGGAATTGACCGAACAGCATGCGAAGGAGCTGGAACTGGCGGCAGCCGCTCAGCAGGAGAAGCTGGAGCAGGCCATGACTGCGCTGCAGCAACAATTCGATCAGAAGGAGGCGGAGCTTCGCACTGAATTGGAACAGATGGGGGCGAAGCATCGTACTGAACTGGAGCAGGTGACAGCCGCGCACCAGACCGAGCTGGAGGAAGTCGATACGAAGTATAAGAGCGAGCTGAAGCAAGTGCATTCGAAGCATCAGGACGTTCTGTCTCAATTGAACGGGAAGCATCAACAAGAGCTTGAGCAACAGAGCTCGAAGCATCTGAGCGATCTGGAGGAAGTACAGTCCCGCCATCAGAACGAGCTGAACAAAGTAAACTCCAGCCACCAAAGCGAGCTGGATCAATTGAAATCAGCGCTTGGCAATGAACTCGAACAATTGGAGAATACGCATCAGAAAGAGTTGGAACAGGTAAGAGCCCAGCATGCGGAGGATGTGGATACGTTCTCAGTGCTGCATGAGGAGGCGGCAGCCGAACATGAGCAAGCGATGGCCGCGCTGGAGCAATCGTTGCGCGCGGAAGCGGAAGAGCAGATGAAGAAGCCATCTCATCGCATCCATCAGCTCGAAGGGCAATTAAGCCGAGCGGAAGAGCTTGATCGTGCGCGTCTGTTGGAGATGGAGCGGCTTATTCGCGTACGGGACGAAGCCCACGCAGAAGTTGCAGAGCTGCAGGAGCAGCTGAAAGAGGCAGAACAGTTGGCCTCTGCCGAGCGCGATGAACTCATTGTCCAGCATGAGGCGCGGCTTGCGGAGCAGCTTCAGGCGGAAAGGGAGTCGTGGAAGCTGGAAGCTGATAAGGAACGCATCAGCTTGCAGGAACAATTCAAACAGGAACGTACTGGCCTGCAAGAACAGTTCAAGCAGGAGCGGAGTGGCTTACAGGAGCAGTTCGAACAGGAACGAAGCTCATGGATTGCGAAGGAAGAGAAGGAACAGGAAGCCTTCAACGAATTGGCCTCCGAGTTGGAAGCGAAATGCCGTCAATTGGAAGCAGAGAAGTTGAACTGGCAGTCTGCAGCCGAGACGATGCAAAGTGCGCAGTCTGAGGCGGCAGCAGCCGTGGAAGCGGCACAGAAAGAAGCGTTGGAGACGGCGGCGCGCTGCGCTCAACTGGAAGAGGAGCAAGAGCTTTACGCGACCGATCTTGAACAATATGAAGCATACAAGAAGCAGATGAAAGAGCGGGAGAAAGCTTGGGAAGCGCAGCTTGAAAGTGTTCAGGCGCGTGAACAAGAGTGGCGGGAACAGCTCGCCGAGCAGCAAAATAACGCGCAGGAATGGACAGAGCAAAAAGAGAAATGGCAAATGCGTGAAGCAAACTGGCTGGAGCTTGAAAAGAAATGGCAGGCTCGGGAAGAACAGTGGCTGGAGCATTTTGAACAATGGAAAGACGAAGAGCGAAAATGGAAGCAAGCCGAATCTAATTGGAGCGCGCGGGAACAGGAGTGGGCGGAGCAAGAGCAGGATTGGTCACTCGCGTTCAAATCTTGGAATGATGAACGAGCGGAAATGAAACAGCAGTTGAAGGACGTAATGGCTCAATTGGAGCAAGCCAAGGAACAGGTTGGCTTGAACGAAGACATGACGGCTATTCAAGAACAGTTCGAAGTGCTGTCCCATCAATTCCGTCTGTCTCAAGTAGAGCGGGAAATGGAACGTAAGCAAGCACAAGAAACGGAAGAAGTCTACATCAAGCTCAAAGACGAGTACTCGAAGCTGCAATCGGAGTTCAACGAATGGCTGGAATTAATTGAGCAAGATGTCCGTTAAATCGGAATAAAGGATGAATCATGTTACAAGAAATCACAATGTTTTTTGACAACTTATGGAACGGAATCGTAGCGGGAATAATGGCTTGGAATGCGCTCGACTACATTGTCGCCGTAACCGCAATGATATGTATCGCGTGGGGAGCGAAGCGCGGACTGAAAGCCCAGGCCCTCTCGTTGTTTGGTTATATCGTAGCCTTTATCGTCGCTTCACGCTTCTATGATTACTTTATCCCATGGGTAAAGAAGAGGCTGTTTACGACAAGCAATCAAGCAGCAAGCCCACAGCCGCCTGCAGACGGTTCGGGTTCAATATTATCCTCTGAATTGATGGATACGGTGCATGCGGTGATTGCCTTTGCGCTGCTGTTCTTTTTTGTCCTTGCAGGCTTATGGCTTATCCGCTTTGCATGGAGCAAATTCACCGCCTCCCGGCCGATCCGGACCGTAGACAGGCTTACCGGCGCAGTGCTCGGCCTGATCCAGTTCGTATTCTTATGGTGCATCCTGTATGTGCTGCTTCGGGCATGGCCCGCAGGTTACATCCGTACATGGGTGGAGGCGTCAGTCTGGGTGGATAAGACCGGACAGTGGATTCCGGACGTTATGGTTGAGGCGGTAAAGTGGGCGCAATGGCTATGAGAAAACCTTTTCGAGGCCTTTTGAAGATGAGCGGCCGCGTTAGAGTAAAATAAGCCGCCGTCTCCTTGAATAAAGGATACGGCGGCCACTGCTGTGCGCTCAGACGTGACTATGGGGGAACCGGTTCATGGGGAGTTAATCACAATGGTTATTCATTTATTCGACGATTAGCATCGACTTCATATCACGGTGACCCGGACCGCACATAATCGTGCATTGGAACTCGTAAGTCCCAGGCTTCTCTGGAGTAATCACTTGTTCCTTGTTATTCGGATCAAGAGCGAGACCGAGCTCTTTGACAGCTAACCCGTGATTTCCGGTGGAATCCAGAACGATGCGGACCGACTCACCTGCTTTGATTCGATATTCCGATTGGTCAAACTTATAGTTGCTCGCTGTTATGACAAGTTCTGTATCGACGGCAACAGAGGCACTTGCTTGCGAATTCTGTTTCTTATTTCCCCCGCAAGCGACCAGCAAGACGATCATAATGATGAATAGAGATGATAACGTCCAAAGGCTGCTTCGTTTCATGCTCATCCTCCTTTTCCATAACAGTGTAGCTGACTCACTCATTTTTTGCCATTCTTTGTCGAGCAAAAAATACGCATTTGGAGTGATTCGGCATAGGGGTCTGGAAAGGACTGATGGCGTGAAGCGGCAGCCTTCAGATTATTTCGCTTGTCGTCCGGCTTCGAATGGCGTGGCGATTGGGATGAACAAGTCAATCAACCCGATGACCAAGGCCGCCAGAATCGCTCCGAGGATGGTGACCGATACGCCGGCTACAAAGAACTGGGCGACGTAAATGACGAGGGCGCTGATCAAAAAGCCAACGATACCCCGACCGAACGGCGTAACTTTTTTTCCAAAAATGCCTTCGACAATCCAGCCGAATAAGGCAATGATCAAGGCAAGGATTAAGGCACTCCAGAAACCGCCTACGGAGAACATCGGCACAATCCAGCCCGTGATCATCAGCACAATGGCTGCCACAATGAATCGAACGACATGACCTAGAAAACTCATGGACTTTCCTCCTTACTTGTTTGAAGGGTATAGGTTTGTGCAACAATTATTGTAACCTTATCCGCGATAATCATAAGTGGCATGTTCAGACATGAATAGCCATCAATTAGGTGTTCCGATATAATTACAGCGAGAGGAGTCGTGACTAGAATTGGATTCGAAAATTTTAAACACGATGGATTACCATAAAATACTGCAGTCATTGGCGCATCACGCGGCGACCCCTCTGGGCGAACAGGCAGCGTTGGCGTTACAGCCGAGTACCAATTTGGATGAAGTGAAGCGCCGTTTGCAGGCGACAGATGAAGCGATGACGGTAGAACGCCTGAAAGGCGGGGCACCGTTCTCTGGAGTGAAGGATATTCGTGGCTCCATCAAACGAGCTCGAATTAATGCCATGCTCAGCGCAAGCGAGCTGTGGGATATTTCTTCGCTGTTGTTATCTGGAAGACGTGTAGCGCGGCATATCGCAGGTGTTCATGAAGATAATCCGGTTCCGTCGATCCATGAATTGGCACAATCCATAAGTGACCAGAAGGCGCTGGAGGAAGACATCCGCCGATGTATCGATGAGCAGGGTGAAGTATTGGATCAAGCCAGCTCTGAACTGGCGACCGTACGCCGTGAGCTGCGCATCGGAGAAACGCGAATTCGCGAGAAGCTGGAGTCTATGATCCGTTCGCAAAGCGCGCAAAAAATGCTGCAGGACCAGTTGGTTACGATTCGGAATGATCGCTATGTCATTCCAGTAAAGCAGGAATACCGCGGTCACTATGGCGGTATCGTTCACGACCAATCCAGTTCGGGGGCCACGCTCTTCATCGAGCCGGAAGCAATCGTAGCAATGAACAACAAGCTGCGGGAGACGAAGCTGAGAGAAGAGCGCGAGATTGAACGTATTTTGTCGCGATTGACCGAGGAAGTGGGTCTTCTCGCCGATGTGCTGCTGTACGATACGGATTGCGTAGAACAATTGGACTTTATTTTTGCTAAAGCCAGACTTGCGCACCAAATGAAAGCATCGTTTCCCCGTATGAATGATCGCGGGTTTATTAAGTTGAAGAAAGGCCGTCATCCGTTAATTCCAATTGAACAAGTCGTGCCAATTGATGTGGAGCTCGGCAATTCATATACCTCCATCATTGTGACAGGTCCGAATACCGGTGGTAAGACGGTGTCGCTGAAGACGATGGGGCTGCTGAGCCTTATGGCGATGTCCGGTATGTTCATTCCGGCGGAGGATGGAAGTCAGATGTGCGTGTTCGATGCGATATACGCCGATATCGGAGACGAGCAGAGCATCGAGCAGAACTTGAGTACGTTCTCCAGCCATTTAACTAACATTATTCGCATCTTGAGCCATATGACGCCGAAGAGCTTGGTATTGCTTGATGAGCTGGGTGCGGGTACTGACCCTGCGGAAGGCTCGGCGCTTGCGATTGCGATTCTGGAACATATTCATAAGCTAGGCTGCCGAATGGTGGCCACGACCCATTACAGCGAGTTGAAGGCATACGCATACGAACGTAAAGGCATCATCAACGCCAGCATGGAGTTCGATGTTCAGACGTTAAGTCCGACGTATCGCTTGTTGATTGGCGTGCCGGGACGAAGCAATGCCTTTGCCATTGCCGAACGGCTGGGACTGTCGAAGTCCATTATCGAGCATGCCCGCGGCGAAGTGACGGAAGAAGACCTGCGGGTAGAGACGATGATCGCCTCATTGGAAGAGAATCGGCTTGGCGCAGAAGCGGAGCGCGAGGCTGCGGAACGGCTGCGGCGTGAGACGGAGGCGATGCGTGAAGCGTTGGCTGAAGAACGAGCGAAGCTGGAGGCGGATCGGGACAAGCGCGTAGCGCGTGCGGAAGACGAAGCGCGAGCCATCGTAGCCAAAGCCCGTCGTGAAGCGGAAGAGATTATTTCGGAATTAAGACAGCTGGCTCTGGAAGGAGCTCAGGTGAAGGACCATCGCTTGACGGAAGCGCGTAGACGGCTTGATGAAGCGGCGCCGGCAAGCAAGATTGCTGCGAAGACGAAGAAAAGTGTGAAGGCAGTTCGGCAAATCGAAGCTGGCGACGAAGTAATGGTATACAGCTTGAACCAAAAAGGAAGCGTCGTTGAATTGGCAGGGCAAGAAGCCGTTGTACAGCTCGGGATTTTGAAGATGAAAGTTCGTCTCGACGATTTGGAACTGCTGTCGTCTTCCAAGTCTGAAGCCAAGCAGGTGCAATCCGGGACGAACGTGAAGCGCACTCGTGGAGAAAATGTCCGGTCCGAGCTTGATTTGCGGGGAGCTAACTTAGAAGAAGCGATGATGGAAGTGGATCGTTTCTTGGATGAGGCCCTGCTCGGCAACTTGGGTCAAGTACACATTATTCATGGCAAAGGAACGGGAATCCTTCGCACCGGCATTCAAGAATTTTTACGCAGGCATAAGCATGTAAAGAGCTTCCGTCTTGGCAATTATGGCGAGGGCGGCACGGGAGTAACCGTGGCGGAATTGAAGTAATCATTCTTGAAGGTGGGGAGGACAACAGTGGAACATCTAATTGAACAATGGCTTAGCAATCCGTACGTATCGATGTTAGCGTATTTTTCCGTGGTCGTATTCGCTCTGGTGCTGTTGTTATCAGTATTTGAATTGGTGACGCGTTATAAGTGCTGGGACGAGATTCGCAAAGGGAATATTAGCGTCGCCTTGGCAACCTCGGGGAAAATATTTGGGATTTGCAATATTTTTCGCTTCGGAATCGAAGCGCGGGATTCGTTATACGCCTCATTGACATGGGCGATAATTGGTTATGTACTGTTGCTTGTGGCTTACTTTTTGTTCGGCTTTTTGATGCCGTATTTTAATTTGGACAATGAGATACAGAAGGACAATCGTGCGGTTGGCCTCTTATCGATGGTTATCTCGGTATCGTTGTCCTATATTATTGGTGCGAGCATCAAGTAGTGTGATTGGATTATACCGCGGAGGTCATTCATGAAGTACTTATGGGGAACGCTGTTTGCATTAGCCGCGCTATTTGTTGTTATCGGAATTGTGTACTGGATAAATATATAGGCTTGATAAAAAGTGTAAAATGTGTTCAAAAAGTGGACTTCGAGGGTGAATGTAAGATTCGATGGCGTATCTGCTTCAAGAAATGCGTCGTGATCAAAAGGACACTTTTGGAACAACCTCTATATAGGGAAGGTTTGATGAACAATGAGCAGCACGACAATCTGTCCTTGGTGCGATACTGAAATTGTATGGGATGAAGTGTTGGGGCCTGAAGAGGAATGCCCGCACTGTCATAATGAACTTAATGCATACCGGAGTATGAACGTCATGATCGAACACGATGAAGATGAAGCCGAGGATGCGCGTAACGAGCAGGCATCTGATGCGAATGAAGAACAGCCGGAGGAAAAAGGCTGGTCCAACTTTGGCTGGGATGATGATTCCGTTCTGTATAGCGAACCGGACACGCTGCGCTACCAAGAAGGCGTAGACAAGGTGCTGCACGAGCAGCAGGAAGTGCCAGAGTGCCCGCAATGCCGTGAATACATGTTGCTTGTCGGCAAAGAAACAATGCCTTCCACACAGTTTACACCTCACATTCCGGAGACATTGAAGCAACCGATTCTTACTGCGCCGTTTGAGCTGGATGTATATGTCTGCACATCCTGCTTTCAAGTATCGAAGGTGCTGGCAGAGACATATCGTGAACCAATAATGGAAAATGTACGAAATACGAAATCAGAATAAATAAGACGCGCGCTTTGGGGTAACTTATAAGCTGTAACGAACTGGGTACGTGATCAAAAGGTGACTTTTTGATCAATCTCTACAAGCCCACGGAAGCGGGGAGGGTTACCTTCGTGAAGGCGCGTCTGGACGGCCAATCTCTCTTGTTGTTGGTCGTATACGGTCTATTCTCGTTGGCGAATGCCCTGTCAGGGACGTTCGTCAACGTTTTTCTTTGGAAAGCGAAGTCGGATTATTCACTCATCGGCTGGTTTGCGTTCAGCCAGCAAATTGCAATCGGGCTCATGTTCTATTTCGCTGGCAAATGGGTTAAAGAAGGCAATAAAATGAATTGCTTGCGCCTTGGTATTTTGCTTGCGGGAATCTTTTACGCCGCAGTATTGTGGATTGATAAAGAGGCGGTTCATTATATATGGCCGCTCGGCTTAACGCTGGGTGCCGCTTCTGGCGCCTTCTGGCTGACCTTCAATGTCGTATACTTTGAAGTGACGGATGCCGCCAACCGGGATTTGTTCAACGGCTGGGTCGGATTTATCGGGTCGGGCTGCGGGATGGCAGCGCCCTGGGCTTCGGGCTTCCTTATCTCCACACTTGGTGATAGCCGTGGCTATCCGATCATATTTACCATATCCCTTGTCGTATTTGTCGCCGCGGTCATTATTAGCTTCTGGCTGCACAAGCGTCCGCCGGAAGGCCATTATTGCTGGTCGCTTCCGTTCACTTCGTTACGTCCTCCGCTCAGTCCTTGGCGCGTCGCTCTGCCGGCTCTTGCGTCACAAGGATTACGCGATGGAGTGTTCGCTTTTCTCGTCGGATTGATCGTGTATATTGTCACTACGAATGAACTGAAGCTCGGCAATTATACGCTTATTACCTCTGCGGTTGCATTGGCCAGCTTCTATGTGGCCGGGCGTTTCTTCAAGGTATCATACCGCGCCAAGGGGATGCTGCTCGGGGCGATGGCGATGGCGCTCGCGGTTGTCCCATTATTTTTTCAGATCAAGTACGGGACGCTGCTTGCGTTCGGTATTATGATTTCTCTATTCTCGCCGCTGTTCACTGTACCGATGACATCGTCCACGTTCGATATTATGGGAATCGATAAGGAGTCGGTCAGTCAGCGCGTCGAGCTCACTGTACTGCGGGAGTTCGGTCTGCTCATCGGACGGATGGCGGGTATCGCGGCCTTTATCGCCCTGGTCCAGTGGCGGACGAATAATACGGCGATTGTCGTGTTTCTCACGGTGATTGGCGCAGCGCCTGTGCTAAGCGCATGGTTCATGCAGCCTTTAGTTAAGAATCAGTATGCAAAAAGGGTGCCGGAAGCTATGGGTGATGCAGCAGAAGAAGCTGGGGAAGCGAAGATGAAGCACAAGCTCAAGGAGCAGCCGTAAACCAGCTGCCACACATTAGGCAGCTGGTATTTACGGCATCAAAAACGATATAAGCTTAACAACTAATTCTGTTTTTTCCTTCCTCTGTTGGATTCTGTACAGTTAAAACAGCACGTACACCTCTTTTTGGCCGCTCCATTGGAATTAGTCCAATGCTTTTCCGATCATTCAGCAGAGTTGCTGTCAAACAGCCCGATCCACTGTATAATATCCAGTCTATATTCAATTCTACAGCCTAATCAGAACATTCTACTACATATATTCCATTGAGTTCTTACTTCTGCCGATTGAAGAAAACATTTTAGTTCGACTGATGCTGTTATCACCATACGCAAGAGTCTGGGTGCGGGCCATACGCGCCATTTTGGGCAGCATCGCTTCCTGTTCTTCCAAAAGGTTGGTTGCCTCATCGCGTTACATATTTCCCTAATGCAGGGTACATAATACATTTGGTACCACATTGAAGAGATGGAAGGAGATCATGCCAAATGCAATACGGACAACAAAACCATTTGACCATGAAACCGCTGACTGCCAAAGAATTAGAGTATATTGCCGATTCGATATCGAATGAAGATCTATTAATCAAGCAATGCGCCGCAACCGCAGCCAGTTCGACGAATACGACGATTCAGCAAGCTTTGACGCATATGGTGTCCGCTCACCAGCAGCATATGAATATTCTTGTGCAGACATTGCAGCAGCACGCTCAACTGGCCCCGACTCAACCGCAGCAATCGCAATAATATAGTCAAAAGAGCAGGAGGTAACGTTAACGATGAACTATACACAAAATAGCGGGTTCATGGCTGAGAAAGATTTGTTATATACGATATTGGCCGATTTGAAACGCACGTCGCGTGAATATGTGACAGGCGTTACGGAGGCGGCGTGCCCGGCCGTCCGGCAAATGTTTACCGATTTGACGAATAGCACGATAAAGATGCAGGGAGAATTGTTCAATTTAATGGAGCAGCACAATATGTATTCTGTGGCTTCGCCGGCGCTGCGGCAGGAAGTGAACAAACAACTGCAGCAACATCAACAAATGCAGACGAAGACGAACCAATTCGTGCAGCAGAAACTGAACGGCCAGCAGCACAATTACAATAACAACAACTATGTGCAGGGGAATTACCAAGGCGGCGATTCCCACAACTACATGTAATTCAATCCGGTCGATAGCGCCGTCTTTCCATTGTGGAAGGGCGGCTGTTTTCATGTGAGATGCCGGCCCAGATCAGATCCGGATGCACCTGGGAATACGGCGTAGGTGGTTCTTGGCAGGAAGTTGTAAAAAGGTGTATCATAATAAGCATATCAACAAAAGCGGCCTTACATATCCAGGTCGGGGGAGGATTTCGTCTTATGAAGGATTTAAGCGAGTTAAACATTAACATATTGAAGCTGTTAAAAGAGGACGCCCGACGTTCCCCTAGCTTAATCGCGACTATGCTTGGTGTGGAGGAAGAAGAAGTTCGAGCGGCCATCACCGAAATGGAAGAGGATCACGTTATCGTTAAATATGCGACAATTCTGAATTGGAGCAAGGTGAACGACGAGAAGGTGACGGCGCTGATCGAGGTTCAGATTACGCCTGAGCGCGGTCGTGGATTCGAGGGTATTGCGGAGCGAATCTACTTGTTTCCGCAAGTGAAATCCGTATACCTTATGTCCGGCGCATATGACTTGCTCGTGGAAGTCGAAGGGAAGAATTTGCGCGAAGTGGCTTCGTTCGTATCTGATAAGCTGTCTCCAATTGAAGCGGTGCTTTCGACGAAGACGCATTTTATATTGAAGAAATATAAGCAAGAAGGCATTATTTATGAAGACCACGAGGACGATCAACGTCTCGTAGTATCCCCGTGAAAGGTGATGTGTCATGATTAAGGAAGAGGATAAGCAAGCGACGCTGCGCTCCATGGGGAATTATATCAATCCACTCGTCAGAGACATTCCGCCGTCAGGTATTCGCAAGTTTTTCGACATGGCCAACGCGAGCAAAGACATTATTACGCTGGGCGTAGGCGAACCTGATTTCTGCACGCCATGGCATGTGCGGGAAGCGTGCGTCTACTCGTTGGAGCGGGGACGCACCAAATATACATCCAACGCAGGGATGCCTGAGCTGCGCGAGGCGATAGCCGAATATTTACATGATTCGTTCCAAATCACGTATAACCCGGCTGACGAGCTACTCGTTACAGTTGGAGGTTCGGAAGCGATTGATCTGGCGCTGCGGACGCTCGTATCGCCAGGCGATGAAATATTGATTCCGGAGCCTTGTTACATTTCATATTCGCCGATCGTATCAATTGGCGGCGGTGTGGCGGTCGGGATCGAAACATCTGCCGAGAACCAGTTCAAATTAACGGCTGAATCGCTCAAAGCGAAATTAACTCCGAACTCCAAAGTTCTCATTCTGTGCTATCCAAGCAATCCGACCGGGGGCATTATGACTTATGAGGATTGGCTTCCGATAGCGAAAGTTGTGGAAGAGCACGATTTAATCGTCATTTCCGATGAAATCTATGCTGAACTGACCTATGATCAGAAGCATGTCAGCTTCGCATCGGTTCCGGGTATGAAGGATCGCACGATCGTGGTCAGCGGCTTCTCCAAGGCGTTTGCGATGACGGGATGGCGCATGGGGTATGCGTGTGGACACAAAGAAATTATTGCAGCGATGCTGAAAATTCACCAATACACGGTCATGTGTGCTCCGATTATGGGGCAGGTGGCTGCGTTGGAAGCGTTGAAGAACGGTCATGAAGAGAAAGCTCACATGGTGGAGTCGTATAATCAACGCCGCCGTCTGGTCGTCAAAGGCTTCCGGGAAATCGGCCTTGACTGTCATGAGCCACAAGGCGCCTTCTATGCCTTCCCTTCGATTCAGTCGACGGGACTGACTTCGGAGCAATTTGCGCATCGACTGTTGTTCGAAGCGAAGGTCGCAGCGGTGCCGGGAGACGTGTTCGGCTTGGGCGGAGAAGGCTACATCCGCTGTTCCTACGCAACATCTGTCGCGCAGCTGAATGAGGCGCTCGATCGCATGGGACGCTTCCTCGACAAGATGAAGCAAGAAATGTGAAAAAAATTCAAATTCAACTAAAATGAACTAGTTTTCGTTCCCTTCATCTGGTATAATATAACATGTCTCGCAAGGTTGTCCCATCATTGGAACAGATGGACGACTATAGGGATTTCGAGTATCCAGCTGCGAAGGGAGGAAAGGTCACTTGTTTTGTTCGAACTACACCTTAACGACGTATTCACGTAGTTTATTGAGAGAAGATGGATCTCATCCGAAATGGTCGGGCAAAACAAGAAACGTTTCGTCCAAGCTACTTGCGCTAGAGAATGAAATTATTGTTCTTCGCAAGCAAATGGAGCAGATGTTTCAAGAAGAACAGTCGTTCACGGCTGAGAATGTCATCGAAATCAGCAGTATGCTGGACTTGAAAATTAACGAATATATGAAGTCGCATGTCAAGAAGTGACAGCGTGAACGAAGACCCTGCGGGGTCTTCTTTTTTTGCTTGTACCGTTTATGATATAGTGAATTGAGAGACATATGGGGAAAGAGGGGATTACGTGATGCGCAAATGGGGATTCATGGGGGTTCTGCTAACGATGCTTATCCTTGTAAGCGGCTGCGGCGGACCGAAAGCGGATATAACCGTATTCATGATGCCGAAGTCAACAGTGCCGACCGAGATGACGCAAGCGTTGAAAGAAGAGTTGAATAAAAAGTTTGAAGGAAAGTTTACGGTTGATGCCGTTGCATCGCCGATGTACAATTTACAAAAATTGGTTGTTGAATATGCCGCGGGTGACAACGGCATCGTGATTTTGCCGGAAGACGACGTGAAGACGATGGCAATGCAGGGCGGGCATGTCGTATTGGACAACTATTTTGATAAGGAAAAGTATGCGGCAGGAGTTATGGACGGAGTCGTATACGAGAAAGCGGAAAAGGGATATAACGAGTATAAAGGGACGCATCTGTATGCTCTGCCAGCAGAACAGGTGCCGCTTCTAAAGAAGCTAGGCATACAGGAGCCAGGGTTGTTCGTCACGATACCGTCGAGAACCCCGAATGAAGATCTCTCGGTTCAGGTGCTGAAAGCGTTGGCAGAGGAACAGTAATTGTGTAAATAGGACGGATGACAGGTGATGGAGGGAAATAACATGATAATAGGGGTGACAGGAAGCGCCGGCAATGGCAAGACGCCGTTTGCCCTCAAGTATGCGGCAACCTTCGGACGCGAAGGGCTGTATGTCGTTACTCACGATACGCCGCTGCCGGCTGCTATGCCCGCGCCCCCTCACTTCACATGGAAGACCATTCACACCGAATTCGCTTTGCCGGCCGTGCTGCATCGCATCAATGAGGAATCCAATCTGTATCGGGCTGATCGGAGAGTGCTTGTCATTGATAGCTTGACGTCGTATTTATGTGCGGCGCATCAACGCTTCATGGAAGAACACGACGGCAGCATCGACGATGGTGATTATATGGAGCTGATGACAGCAGCACGTGAGGAACTGCAGAACGCGTTGTTGTCGTTTCAAGGGAAGGTGTTCGTCATCACGAACGAACCTCCCGGATATACGCCATTCACCGATCCGAAAGAACGATGCTATATTACCCAGCATGCTGCATTGAATCTTGAATTAGCGCGAAGAAGCCATCAATGGTTTCGCTTGAACGCAGGCATTCCGGAGGAGTTAAGTGCAAGAAGATTTCGCGGATAAATCAATGGGAAAGATGGGAGGTCTCAGTTGTGAACAATATATATACGCGGACAGGAGACACAGGCATGACTTCGCTGATTGGTGGGCGGGCTGCCAAAGATCATCTGCGGGTGGATACATACGGCGAGCTGGATGAATTGAATGCGTTCGTCGGATGGGCTGCGGCCTGCTGTCAAGAAGACAGCTATGACGAACTGCGGGAACAGCTGGTCGACATTCAACACGAGCTATTCGATTGCGGCTCGGATGTTGCATACGCAGAGACGAAGCAAGAAAGCGTCACGTATAAAATTCATGCGGAACAGGTGGCACGCCTTGAAGCTTGGATCGATGCGCATGAGGCGTCGACTCCGGCTATCCGCAAATTTATTTTACCAGGAGGAAGCGAAGTTGCTTCGGCTCTTCATGTATGCCGTACTGTGTGCCGGCGGGCGGAACGCCGCTTGGTCACCTTGTCCCGCCAAGAGACGGTGCACGCAGAAGTGATGAAATACGTTAATCGGCTATCGGATTATTTCTTTGTCGCCGCAAGACGTGCCAACGTAATCGCTGCGGTACAGGACCAGGAATATGTGCGCAGTGCCGAAGTGTTTCGACGTCAAGAACGACATGACTGAATCGAGATTGGACATCGCGGCAGAACTCACTTATGTTGTGCCAGAGGAAGAGGCTGGCATTCAACTGCGAACGGTTCTCCGTTCGCGACTGAATCTGTCCCGGCGTCTGCTTACCCGCTTGAAGACAGTGGAACGAGCGATAACGGTTAACGGCATGGAGCGGTATAACGACCGGCCGCTTACCGTAAGGGACCGTTTGAGCGGCGGAGATGTCGTTCACGTTCAAATTGCGGAAGAAACCGTAGACTATATTGAACCGGAACCGATTCCGGTTGACGTTGTATATGAAGATGATGATATTCTCGTCGTCAATAAACCAGCGGGACTTGTCGTCCATCCGACGAAAGGCTATCCCAATGGAACGTTGGCCAATGGCGTTGTCCATTATTGGAGGCTTAAGGGAGAGCAGACCCGCTTCCGCCCTGCGAACCGACTGGATCAAGAGACGTCAGGCTTGCTTATCGTAGCCAAGCATGGACATGCTCATCATCAGTTGTCTGATCAGATGCAGAACGATGAAGTATGGAAGCAATACGAAGCGTTCGTATATGGTGTGCCGACTCTACGGGAAGGAACCGTTCATGCCCCGATTGACCGTGACAAGGAGCAGCCGCACCTTCGCGTCGTGACTCCGGACGGATATGATTCAATTACGCATTACGACGTGCTTGAAACGTACAACGGCGAGGCTGCACGGATATCCTGCCGCTTGGAGACGGGCAGAACTCATCAGATCCGCGTGCATATGCAGCATCTCGGATGTCCGCTGCTGGGAGACAAGTTCTATGCCTCGAACGAGTTGGCGCGAACCCCGTTCCTGCAGGCTGCGATTGCACCGTTATCCCGGCATGCTCTGCATGCGTCCGAGCTGCGGTTCTTACATCCTATGACGGGTGTGCCCTTGCAGTTTACAGCTAAGCTGCCGCCCGAACTGGAGCAGCTAAGAGAGCGATTGCGTCAAGGATCTGAATCATAAATACTTGCGATAAGATATATAAGTGCATATTCAAAAAGGGGCTTTTTGAACAACCTCATAAAGGAGAGAGTACAATGAAGTTGACCGTATATGAATATTCCAAATGCAGCACGTGCCGCAAAGCGGTTAAGTGGCTGCAGGCTCAAGGCATTGAGACCGAATTAATTCCGCTGATCGAACAACCGCCAACCGCAGCCGAGCTCAAGAAGCTTGTGGAAATGAGCGGACTGGAATTGAAGAAGTGGTTCAATACGTCCGGTGAAGTATATAAATCGATGCAATTGAAAGATAAATTGCCGCAAATGAGCGAAGACGAGCAGTTGGAGTTGCTGTCTTCGAACGGCAAATTAATTAAGCGTCCGATCGTGACCGACGGCAAGCGGGCGACAGTAGGCTTTCGTGAAGAGATGTTCGAGAATACATGGACTATTGCCTCCAAGCATTGAGCAGGTATGGTAGAATCAGCTAACCGCGATGAACCGCAATATATGGTATACTGGTAGGCATTGTATTGCGAAAGGAGTTAACACTCATGCTGGAAGAACAACTGGAAGAACATATAGAGACATCTCAACTGCCGCGTATTCTGTTAGTCGACGGGATGGCATTGCTGTTCCGCGCATATTATGCGACGGCATATGGCGGCTCCATTCGCCGGATGAAGGACGGGACTCCGACCAATGCGGTATACGGATTTATGCGCTATTTTTGGGATGCGGTGCAGACCTTCGAACCGACCCATATCGCTTGCTGTTGGGATTTGAGCAGCAAGACGTTCCGAGCTGAGCAATATGACCAGTACAAAGCGAATCGTGCGGAGTGTCCGGAGGATCTGATTCCGCAATTCCAGCTCATACGCGATGTGATGGATAGCTTCGGCATTCCGAACATTTCGGCGGAAGGATATGAAGCGGATGATTGCATCGGAACGCTAGCACGTCTCTACCGAAAAGAGATGGAAGTCAATATTCTAACAGGCGATCATGACATGCTCCAGCTTGTCCATGAACGCACAACGGTTATTATAATGAAAAAAGGGCACGGCAACTATGCGGTATACAGTCCGATCACTCTAATGGAAGAGAAGCAGCTGACGCCAGAGCAAATTATTGATTTGAAGGGTCTTATGGGGGACACATCCGACAATTATCCAGGTGTCCGTGGCATTGGCGAGAAGACCGCGCACAAGCTCATCCAGGAGTATGCTTCCATCGAGGGAATCCTCGACAATCTGCCGGCGCTAGCCAAAGGCGTGCGCACGAAGATTGAGGCGGATATGGACATGCTTCATTTATCGCGCCAATTGGCGCGGATTGAGTGTGATGCTCCGGTCGTGTGCGATACCGAACGCTGTCTGTTCGCGCCGGAACGGAATGCGGTGCATGCCGTATTCGAGCGGCTCGAAATGTCCAGTATAGCGAAATTAGTCGGAATTTGATTCATTCGAATAATAGCACAACCATAAGTGCCGCATATCAGCGGCAACAAAACGGTGAAGCTTGCTTGTTCTGTCATGATGTGACACGGACCAGCCTGCATCGCCGTTTTTTTTCAAGAGAAACCAGACATACCTTATGGGGATAAAACCTACCTCTAAACGTACTCGCTCGTCTTCGAAAGGCCTCGATAGAAGATCCATGGATTCGTCAGTTCCCTTTTCCGAAAAAGGTATGCCTGTTCGGCATCCATTGCCTCACTCTCCCCTTCATTCAGAATGGCAGCTTCCTTCCCTTTGAGCGAAACCATGTTGTCGGGCCTCCCGTACAATGGTCCTTAGATCCATTCTCCCATACCGTCAGGAGAGATAATGTCGAGGTTAGCATATGCCGTTCGGATCCATGGCATGGAGGGGCCGATAATGATGGAAGTAAACCAGAGTCGCCATTGGACGTGTCGCCTTCTGATGGAAGGGGAGAATGGAGCAAAGAGGCGGATGCAGCGAATCACCGCCAGTCAGAGCGCGCCACTGCCCGAACGGAATAACCTACCGGCTCGAAAAGCGCTCATCGTGCTTCTCCGTGGTATTATCCAAAAAAAGGGAGCGGTGTTGAAGTGAAATAACTGCACAATGTGATATATTGGAGCGAGCAGGAGAACAGATATCGTGGTTGTATCGTTCTCCATCCGCATCCTGCCGAGGCAGCGTTCATTCCCATTAACGGGTGTAAAAAGCCTGATTGAGGCTTCATCAACCTGGTCTTGGTCCTTAGTCCGTAAAGTGAACAGCGCCAATGACCATGGACAGAAAATGGCGCAAGTCTTCCGCTTCTTCATTGCTCAAGCGATAGAACGATTCCAAATAACCTTCTTCTTCTAAATCGTCTTGTCCCATAATGGCGGTTAGACCGCTCTGCAAATCAGTCACCAGCTTTTTGCCGTAAAAGCGGTTCGTCGTCGTAACAGCCAGATCGAAGCGATGCATGCTCGGACCGATAAACGTAACGAAGCGCGTGGATGTCTCCTCCGTACCGTCTGATAAAAAGTCTATGTCGTTCATACTCATCTTGACGAACCTCCTTGTGTGGGTAACATTCCCATTATAACGTAACAGCGGCAACTTCTAAAAGAGCTGAACTGCACTAAAAGTAAGAATTGCAACCTCGCATGTCTATGTGGTATAATTTAGGTGAATTCATAACTAGGACGGGGAAGCACCTCTTTGAAATGCGTATAGCCGCATTTTGAAGGGGTGCTTTCTTTTTTTATGTTCCACATTATGAATGGATATAATGCACTTTACAATAAAGGAGGAATCGTCACACATGCAAGTAGTCTGGACGGCAAGGTTCGATTATCAGGAGGGCGCAAGCCCAGACGGACGAAAGGCGAAGAGCAAGGCTAAAAAAGAGGCTGATGCGGTCAGATCTCAGCAAGGTCTCGTCACGGTTGGAGAAGAGGAAGGAAAATGGATCGTGTTGTGGGAAGTGGACGGCGGAGCATCTGAGGTGTGGTTCGAAGGATCCATCTGGGCCGAGATGCGTGCTGCGCTGCGCGGTGGCTTGGCTCAACTGCTCAGCTCGGGCTACCGTATGGTGCTGGGATTTGTCCCGGATACCGACATTCATGAACGCCGGATGAAGGAGCGGCAGGAATGGGTGAATTGCTATGCCCAACTATACGCGAAGGAGGAAGTGTACGAGCAGTTGGCCAAGTGGCGACGAGAGATGGCAAGCCGCTTGAAGCGTGCCCCGTATTGGGTGGCGACGAACCGTATGCTTCGACTCGTAAGCGCATTTTTGCCGCATACACTGGAGGAATTGAAGCAGCTTCCGGGATTTGGTGAAATCAAAATACAATCGTTTGGGGACGATATCGTCGAAATAACGAAGCAGTATGAACGGAGCACGACCTTCCCATTAGAGTGGGTGCAAGCGGCTATCACCGAGCAGCAATTCGCACAGTGGATCTATTCGGAATGGGAAGCAAAGCAAAGGGATGAATTAACGAAGCTGACCGAGCGCAGAAAGCTTTTGGAGGGGATACAGCAAGGGCAGACCCTGTTGCAACTGATGGAACTCCTTCGCATTGATCGGCGTGAGCTCATTATGCGAATTGAAACGCTGGAACGGGAAGGATACCAAGTAGAGACGCTTGTGGAGGCCGAGTTAGCTTCAATGCCAAGGGAAGAAAGGCAGGCGATTGATATGGCTTTTGTGGAGCTGGGGGACGAATACTTAAAACCGGTTTATATAAAAGCGTTCGGTGAAGCGGCCTTAGAGCAAGCCACCGCATCGGTGCAGGCTAACTATGAGCGGATTCGTCTTCTGCGTCTTCTGCATCGCCGTCAGAAGCATGCCCCTGCCGATCGGCAGGTGAGCTGAGAAAAAATATAATGCCCGTGTCCTTGATCAAGTCAGGAACACGGGCAATCGCATGGTCGCTTTGTCAGATCCAATCTTTTTTCCGAAATAAATAGAACATGAATGCGCCGAGTATGAACATAAAGCCCATCGTATAGAAAGAACCAAAATCCCAATCCATGAACGGGATATAGTCGAAGTTCATTCCATAGATGCCTGTAATCAAAGTAAGCGGCATGAATATGGTCGTGATGGCGGTGAACACTCTCATAATGTCGTTCGCGCGATTCGCAATGCTGAGCTGGTATGACTCTCGTAAGTTTCCCATCAGATCGCGGAATGTTTCAAACGTCTCGGACACCTTGACAGCATTCTCATAAATGTCACGGAAGTATTTTTGCAAATCATCGTCGATAAGCCGCAGTTCTTTACGGTAAAGGACGAGCAGCACTTCTTTTTGCGGAGCCAATCCTTTTTTGAGCCAGAGTATTTCGCTTCGCAAGCTAATGATTTCATTTAGATGGGTCTTCTTGGCGCTGACAATAAGCTCTTCTTCCAGATTGTCGATCTTCGCTTCAATTCGATCGGCTACCGTGAAATAGTTGTCAACGACCATGTCAATTAAGTGATATAACATGCGGTCTGCCGCACTGACTTCCTGTTCCCACAGGACCGGCTTTACCATGCGCAGCTCATTTATTTTCTGATTCGTTACTGTAATAATAAAGTGCTTGCCTAGAAATATGTTCAGCGAACGTAAAAATATTTCCTCATCATCAAACCGGATGCTGTTAAACACGATAAAGTAATGGCCTTCATAGATTTCAATCTTCGGGCGTTGCTCTTCTTCGCTCATACAGTCCTCTACGGCCAGATCATGCATGGAGAATAGAGGCTGAAGCACGAGCAAATCATCAATATCGGCATCGATCCAGTAAAAGCCTTGTTCAGGCGTCGTCAATGCGACATTGATGTCTTCCACAGGTGTAAATACCCCTTCGTTTACAAGACGGATTTTCATTGCACTCACTCCTTCGCACCGCCAACTGTTGGCGGGCTGCGTCGTCTATTATTGACGATTCAAGCAGGGAGATGCTCATGACTTCGTCCGTCATTCGGTGCATAGACATACGTCAAGGTAGTTGAAAGCTGTTCAACTTATGGGCACGAACAACAGACAGCAACGGTCTTGGGCGACATCGGTTCCTGTCGAATCGTCATATTCGGTTGTCCGTTCGTACCGTGGCACGGCCTCGGGTCGCCATCCATCCGAAATTCACCTCAACTTATTCGTTATAAATCAGGTAGTGCGGTCACGCACTTGTTAAGTATAACGCTCGTACTTTCACCTTTCAAGAAAAAATGAATTACAGAATTTAGTTGAAACCGAGCAAATGTGTGAAAGTATGAAGTTTGTCATTGATTTAACATATGGCATTTCATAAGAGATGGTGAATTGCCTCTTGACGAGAGGCTGGTCTTTGCTATAAGTTATTACCAAGTCCTATTTGGCAAATGGCAAACAAATGAATAACGAACGATAGCAATCTTATCAAGAGCAGGTGGAGGGACAAGCCCGATGAAACCCGGCAACCGGCGTTAGCCATGACATGGCAGATTCTTGTTCCAAGAATCTTGCAGTTATGTACGTACGGTGCTAATTCTTGCAGCAGCGATCCAATCGTTGCTGACAGATGAGAGAGGCATGAGAACGTAATGCATGACCTTTCTCGAATCGCCGGGAAAGGTCTTTTTTGTATATGAAAAAGGACAGGAGCGCCGTATCCACTTGCTACATACGTTTGCCAGTGCTGCATGTATGGAACCAATATGAAGGAGGAGAGCGTCATGCCGATTAAAATTCCGGATCACTTGCCGGCCAAAGAAATACTGTCTCAGGAGAACATATTCGTTATGGACGAAACACGTGCGTATCACCAAGATATTCGTCCGCTTCGAATTGTAATTCTGAACTTGATGCCGACGAAAGAGACGACGGAAACCCAACTGCTTCGCTTAGTTGGCAATACGCCGCTTCAGGTAGATGTGACATTGCTCCATCCAGCGAGCCATACCTCGAAAAATACATCGGCGGAACATTTGTCGTCCTTTTATAAAACGTTTGAAGAAATTGAGAATCAGCAGTTTGACGGCATGATTATTACAGGGGCTCCCGTGGAGCAGATGGATTTCGAGGACGTGAACTATTGGCAGGAGCTGTGCCTCATCATGAAATGGTCCAAGGAAAATGTGACCTCGACCTTTCATATATGTTGGGCGTCCCAGGCAGGTCTGTACTATCATTACGGCATTCGCAAATATTCACTAGACAACAAAATATTTGGGGTATTTCCCCATACGTTAACGAAGGAAAATGTAAGTCTGACACGCGGCTTCGACGAGATGTTCCTTGTTCCACAATCCCGCCATACGGAAGTGAGACGCGAGGATATCGAGCAAGTTGCCGCCTTGAATATATTAGCGGAATCAGAAGAAGCGGGAGTCTATCTGGTTGCGACTGAGGATGGCAAGCAAATCTTCGTGACCGGGCACTCTGAATACGATCCCTGTACATTGAAATGGGAATATGATCGGGATATCGCGAAAGGGATGGATATGGACATCCCCGCTAATTATTTTCCAAATAACGATCCGTCCAAAAAGCCGTACTCGACTTGGCGTGCGCATGCCAATCTGCTCTTTTCCAACTGGCTGAACTACTATGTATATCAAGAGACGCCGTATGAATTAGGCAGAGCCGTATCGCACAAGGAAGGGGCGCAATTGTAATGGCTGCACAGAACTCAGACAACTACCGCATCGAAAGCCGGCTCGCACAGATCGGGTCGGTGCATGAGCCGAAGACAGGCGCCGTAACGTATCCAATCTTTCAAGCAACCGCGTATCGCCATCCACGGCTCGGGCAGAGCACCGGATTTGATTATATACGTACGAAGAACCCGACCCGGCAAGTGCTGGAAGACGCGGCGGCCGCCTTGGAAGGCGGAGATGCAGGCTTCGCGTGCAGCTCGGGGATGGCAGCATTGCAGACCGTATTCGCGCTGTTCAGTCAAGGGGATCATCTGATCGTGTCGTTGGACTTGTACGGCGGGACATACCGCTTGCTTGAACAGATCATGTCCCGCTTCGGCGTGTCGGCGGCCTATGTTGATACGAACGATATGGATGCGCTCGAGTCGGCGCGCAAGCCGGAGACGAAGGCGGTCATCATCGAGACGCCGACCAATCCGCTCATGATGATAACGGACATCGAACGGGTTGCGGCTTGGGCTAAGGCACACGGCATGTTGACTATCGTCGACAATACGCTCCTTACGCCGTTCTTCCAGCGCCCAATTGAGCTTGGAGCGGATATCGTCGTCCACAGTGCGACGAAGTATTTGGGTGGACATAACGATGTGCTGGCTGGCCTTATCGTGACAAAGGGCAAGGAATTGTCCGACGAAATCGGATTTCTGCATAATTCAATCGGCGCCGTACTCAGTCCGTCGGATTCGTACCAACTGATGCGCGGCATGAAGACGCTCGCCCTCCGAATGGAGCGGCATCAGACTAACGCGACGATCATTGCGAACTGGCTGCTGGACCATCCGGCCATTGAAGCAGTGTACTATCCGGCGCTTCCGCATCATCCGGGCCATGATATTCAGAAGCGGCAGTCGGCGGGCAACACGGGCATCTTCTCGTTCCGCTTGAAGGATGCGCGGTATGTTGAGCCGATTCTGAGACATCTGAAGCTGATTGCATTTGCGGAAAGCTTAGGTGGTGTCGAATCGCTGATGACATATCCGGCCATACAGACGCATGCAGACATTCCGCAGGAAATTCGGGAGCGGATCGGCGTTGACGACCGTCTGTTGCGCTTCTCGGTCGGTATCGAGCATACGGAAGACCTCATTGCGGATTTGGACCAAGCGATTGCTGCGGCAAAAGCGGAAATAGAGGGGTGACGAAAAATATGAGCGAGCAACATAAGGGACACGATGACGAACTGGGAAGCAACCATCCCCAAAAAGGCGAGCGCCGCTTTGCGACGAAGCTTATCCACTTTGGCGGTGAGATCGACAGTAATACGGGGGCGTCCAGCGTTCCGATATACCAGGCGACAACGTTCCATCATCACGATATTTACGAGCCGCCTGAATATGACTATTCCCGTTCCGGCAATCCGACGCGACAGGCGCTGGAGAATTATATCGCTTTGTTGGAAGGCGGAAGCAACGGATACGCATTCGCATCTGGCATGGCTGCAATTTCGTCTGCATTCCTGCTCCTGTCGGCGGGCGATCACGTCATTGTAACAGAGGATGTCTACGGGGGAACGTACCGTTTGTTGACGTCTATCCTGACCCGCTTGCACATTGAATCGACCTTCGTCGATATGACGGATATCGAACAGGTGAAAGCCGCCCTTCGCCCGAACACGAAGGCCGTATACATGGAAACACCGTCCAACCCGACGCTCAAAATTACGGACATTGCTGAGGTGGCGGCATGGGCGAAGGAACACGGTCTCATCACATTGCTCGATAATACGTTTATGACGCCTTACCATCAACGGCCCATCGAGCTTGGCGTTGACATTGTACTGCATAGCGCGACGAAGTTCCTCGGCGGTCATAGCGACGTGCTGGCCGGGCTGACGGTAACGGCGGACGAGAGCCTTGGACACCGCGTCAAGCAGATGCAGAACGGTCTCGGCACCGTATTGGGTGTTCAGGACAGCTGGCTGTTGATGCGCGGGATGAAGACGCTGGAAGCGCGCATGAAGCAGAGCGAGCAGAGCGCGCGGCGTCTTGCCGAGTGGCTTCACGAGAGAACGGATATTGCCCGCGTCTACTATCCCGGGCTGTTGAATCATCCAGGCCGCGAGGTGCATGAGAAGCAATCGCAAGGCTATGGTGCGGTCGTATCCTTCGATGTCGGTTCCGGCGAACGTGCGAAGCAGGTGCTGAACCAAGTGAAGCTGCCGCTGGTCGCCGTCAGCCTGGGGGCTGTCGAGAGCATTCTATCCTATCCGGCGATGATGTCACATGCGGCCATGCCGAAGGAAGTGCGGATGGAACGAGGCATTACGGATGGATTGCTCCGTTTCTCCGTAGGTCTGGAGCACATTGATGATTTGCTGGAGGACTTGGATCAAGCATTATCTTTGTCATAAAATATAAGTAGTGAAGTTGCTTTATTCCTCTCGTTACAGGTATCGTACCGGACAAATTATCGGTTCAGCCTGTACCGGGAGGTGCTGTTTTTTACGGGCAAACTATGTTACCATTATTGCAGTTGTTGACATGAACTAGGAAGTATCATGTCACGTACGGATGAGCCATATCGCGCACGTTCATATATCATTTGTGGCTGTGGCTGCGCCTAGATACGTTTTTCGCATGAGCATGCAACTTATGCAACTTATTTTTGAGAGGAAGTGACTGTACGATGTCACCGATTGACCGCATACTGGACAAAGCGCTGCGCGGCGAACGAATTGACACGGACGAATGCGTTACTTTGTTCGAAACCGACCAGATAGAAAAGCTTGGAGCCGTCGCCAATCAGAAGATGCAGAAGTGGCATCCCGAGCCCATTTCCACCTTCGTGATTGGTCGAAATGTCAACTACACGAACATTTGCGATACGTATTGTCGGTTCTGCGCGTTCTACCGCGCACCCGGATCGAAGGAAGGCTATGTCCTTCCGGATGAAGTCATTTTTCAGAAGATTCAGGAAACGATCGACGTTGGTGGTACGGAAATATTGATGCAGGGTGGAACGAATCCCGAGCTGCCCTTCAGCTATTATACAGATTTGCTGCGCGCGATTAAAGAACGTTTCCCAAGCATTACGATGCACTCTTTTTCGCCAGCTGAAATCTTGAAAATGCAGGAAGTATCTGACGGATTGTCGTTGGAGCAAGTCGTACGTGAAATTCATGAGGCAGGTCTGGACTCCTTGCCTGGCGGCGGTGCGGAAATATTGGATGATCGCACGCGCCGTAAAATTAGCCGGCTTAAAGGCTCATGGCGGGATTGGATGGACGTTATGCAAACTGCACATAAGGTCGGCATGAACACGACGGCGACGATGGTCATCGGCTTCGGCGAGCTGTTGGAAGAGCGTGCGCTTCATATGGAGCGTGTTCGCACAGCACAGGATGAATGCCTGGCGAATGGATATTCTTCTAAAGGGTTCCTTGCCTTCATTCCATGGACATTCCAGCCAGACAATACGAACATGAAGGCGGAGCGCGTCAGTCCGGAGGAATATTTGAAGACATTGGCTATCAGCCGAATTTTCTTGGACAACATTCCGAATTTCCAAGCCTCTTGGGTAACGATGGGGCCGGAAGTCGGGAAGTTGACGTTAAGCTACGGCTGCAACGATTTCGGCAGCACGATGATCGAGGAGAACGTCGTCTCCGCCGCTGGAGCGACGCACAAAGTGAACATCGAGAGCACGCTTCGTCTCATTCGCGAGGCCGGCAAGGTTCCGGCGCAGCGGGATACGAAGTACAACATCCTACAAGTGTTTGACGATGAAAATATGCGCGTAGAGCGTGATTTTATAATGCAGAATTAGTGTAGTGCAGAAGAACTCATAACATAGTGGTGCCATTATCATCATGCTGGCGTTGCCCGAGCCTCTTGCTTTGAAAGGGAGGAGGGCAGCGCCCTTTTTTGTTGGACGATGGGAGGTTTCCATTGTGCTCCATTGTATTTTGTCCATTGGTTACGATAATTAGGAGCTCAAGTGTGGGGTGTCATTGGAAATACTCCAATAGAATCCTATCCATACGGCATAAAGGCAAGAAAATACCCTGATTTGATTGGATGTTTTCCAATGGAATGAATGAATCGCGGTTGAAATGGACGAAATGACTGTATATTTTCCAATGGAAGTGCGCTGACTTTGACTTGTAAGAGGTAGAGATCCGAAAATAGACTAAGTTCAATCGATTAGATTCGTTTGGGTTAGCTCGCAAAATTCGACAACATCGGAAGTTCTTACCGGATGGAACTCCAAGTCCCATATTCGAAGCGTAAATAATAGTGCTATTACCCGAAAAGTGAAAACATGCAGCAAGGCGGTCGACGGGGAGTCAGCTGCCTTTTTGCCTTTTCACGTCCCGGTTACAGGAACGTTTTGTCGCAACGAAAGTCCTATCTGCTGAGAAAAACAGGAATTTAGTTTTATGTCCAAACTCCCGATTTCCTCCGATATTTAGGTTTGTCGTTCACAAATAGAAAACGTGAATGAACAGACACAAGGGGGTTGTTGTACACATGAAACAGAAAGTATGGACGAGACTGGCCGCCGCTTTGCTGGCGGTAACCGTAGCTGCGGGAAGCCCAGCAGGCTTCGCCGCGGCCATGCCTGTCGGTACGGCGGAAGAGCCGCACGGATTTATCCAATCGGAGAGCGGCAGCATATGGTCAATGACGGAAGACGAGCGGCTAGGCTCGCCGCTAGGAGCCGTAGGGGAGTTGCCTTCCGCAGATTCGGCAGAGGCTGGCATGGAGGAACCGAAGCCGGCTCAGGCGCTTAAGAGCGAAGCGAGGCAGGATGTCCAGTCGACGTACAGCATGGCGCATTTGAACTCGTTGTCGAATGAAGAACTTACGGATCTGCTCGCGGGCATCGAATGGCGGACGATTCCCGAGCTGTTCAAATATAACGAGGATACCCGCCGGTTTTATGCGGACGGGGACCGCTTTCAGGCCATCGTGGACCGGTTGGAGGAGAGTGGAAGACGGTTCACGGCGGAGGACGATCAAGGCATTCCTACGTTGGTGGAGGTGCTCCGTTCCGGTTACTATTTGGGGTATTACAACGAGAAACTCGGACATATCGATGAGGCAGCGTACCGGGAAAAAGTACTGCCCGCTGTGAAGGCAATTATGGAAAACCCAGCCTTTGCTTGGGGGACGCCAGTGCAGAACGAGGTCATCGGAGCGACGGGCAAGCTGATATCCAACACTACGGTCGAACGGGATACCGTTAACCGCTTGGCGGGCGTCCTGGCAGCGTTCGTCGACCGGACGGATGCGTACGACGGCGATCGTTCGGCGGGAGAGGCATTCTACAGCCTCATTCAAGGAGTCGGCTATGTGCTCATGTGGCGTATGGACGATCCTGTCCAGGAAGCTGCGTTCAAAGGGGGCATCGACGCTTATCTGGAGCAGCTGTTCCGGATGGTGAAGCAGGGGCCGAGGTCGGCGGACAAGCTGTGGCTGACGAACAACGCGATATACTATACGGGTTCGCTCGGGCATTATTACAGCGACTCGTTGCAGGCGAACCGGGTGCTGACGGAAATTATGCAGACGGAGCCGGCGCTTGGCGAGGTGTATTTCGTGGCGGCCGACCAAATTGAGCGACACTTCGCGGGGATGGATGCCAACGGAAGCCTGGTGGATATGACCGTGTTGAAGCAGCAGGGAAAGGAGCGCTATCTTCCGCAGCGGACCGAGTTCGATGATGGCCGGTTCATATTCCAGACGGGCGACAAGTTGAGCGAGGAGCAGATTCAGCGTTTATATTGGGCCGCGAAAGAAGTTCAAGCCCAATTCCACCGCGT
Organism: Paenibacillus sp. OSY-SE; assembly: GCF_000283315.1. Lineage (NCBI taxonomy): Bacteria > Bacillati > Bacillota > Bacilli > Caryophanales > Paenibacillaceae > Paenibacillus > Paenibacillus sp. OSY-SE. Next base: position 61,729 of record NZ_ALKF01000183.1, read on the forward strand.
CATCGGCAGCGATAAGGCGCTGGAGCCGGGCAATGCGGACGACGTGCTGACAGTTGTCATTTACAACAATCCGGACGAGTACCGGATGAACCGCTATTTATACGGATACGAGACTGAAAATGGCGGCATCTACATTGAAGGCGACGGGACGTTCTTCACGTATGACCGGACGATCGAGCAGAGCATTTACAGTCTGGAGGAACTGTTCCGGCACGAATTTACCCATTATCTGCAGGGGCGGTACGTGGTGCCGGGCATGTGGGGCCGGGGACCGCTCTATGACGGGGGGCGCATGCAGTGGTTCGACGAAGGCGGAGCCGAATTCTTCGCGGGCGCCACGCGGACGGAAGGGATTCAGCCCCGCAAGTCGGTCGTGGGCAATCTGAGGCACGACGGGCCGGAACAGCGTTTCTCCGTGTCGGATACGGTGAATGCGCAGTACGGCACGTGGAAGTTTTACGATTATTCGTTTGCCTTGTACGACCATCTATACCGGCACGACTTTGCGGCGCTTGACCGGATTCACGATGCCATCCAGTTCAATGATGCGGGGGCCTATGAAGGGCATCTCGCGGCAATGAGCGGCGATGCGGGATTGAATCAATTGTACCAGCGCTCCATCGAGGAGCAGGCCGCCCAGTATGACAGCTTGACGGTGCCGCTCGTATCCGACGATTATATGCGGACACCTGAGCCTAAGCCGGTGCGGGACATTTACGGAGAGATTGCGGCCATCGCGGGATTGAGCAACGTGAGCACGCAGGAACGGGAGTCCCGTTTCTTCCAGACGTTCGAGCTTCGCGGCACGTACGCCGGCGGGGCTGCGGCAGGGGAAACGCAGGATTGGCAGACGATGAACGGTTTTGCCGACGAATTCCTGAAAACACTAACGGCTCGTTCGTGGGCCGGGTATAAGACTGTGACTGCTTATTTTACTAATTACCGTATGGACGGGGAAGGGCGATTCGTCTACGATCTCGTGTTCCACGGCAAGCTGCCTGCCGACAGGGATAGCGTAGAGAACCCGGATGAAGACGGTAACGGCGGCGACGGGGGGGACCCGAACGGCGGCCATGACGGTAATGGACAACCGAACGTAGAACGGGAGCCGAACGATACCTGGGAACAGGCCGTCCGCTTGACTGCGGGCAAATCCGTATCCGGTAAGCTTGAAGACACGGATCGGGTCGATATCTACCGCTTTGATGTCGAGAAGGCGGGAGATTGGATGTTAGAGTTGGAGACCGCACAGGCGCAAGGGGCGGCTTGGGTGCTCTACCACGAGTCTGACTTGACCAACTATGTCGCTTACCCGAGCCGCGTGGCCGGCGCGAGTGTGGCCGGTTCTGTTGCGGCCCTGCCGGGCACCTATTACGTGTATGTATATGCAACGGCGCTGGGAGAGCAGCCATACCGCATGCTCGTCCAGCCGGGAACGCTGCCTGAGCAGCAACCGGAACCGGAGAATCCTCTGTTCGAAGAGTCAGAGCCGAACGATTCGCCTGATACGGCCAATGGGCCGATTCCAACGGGCCGGACGGTCATCGGAGCTCTCGAAGGGGATGACGATAAGGATGTGTTTGTGGTGGACGTGGATAAGCCGTCGGCGCTTCGCATTGAGCTGGAGAAGCGGCTTGGCGAAAGCGTCAACTGGATGCTGTTCCGGGAAGGCGATACAGACCGTCCGGTCGCATATCCGATCGAATTGGATGACAAGCGGATGAGCGCCGGTTATGAAGCGGAGCCGGGCCGATACTATGTGTTCGTGTACAAGTATGCCGATGAGGATGTTCATTACACTTTGCAAATCCGTTAACAAGGGTCAGTCTCCCGCACCGCGGTCCAACCGTGGGCGGGAGGTTTTTTTGATTGGGAGAGAGGGCGTATCTATCACTTGGTGAAAAATTTCACTAATTAAAAGACAATTAAGCAAGAACGGCCTGGCGAATGTCGAACGGCCATAATGAATAAATGACGCGCCTGACTCGAAGGGAGATTGATGCAAAGGGCTCTAACATGATTGTCTGAAATATTCATCCCTGTATTTCCAGAACCCTCTTCGTATATCTGTTTCTGTGCCCCCATATACTGAATAAGGAACAGAAAGGAGTGAGTTCATGGAACTGTTCACGATATCGTTACCACATGCATCGCAGGACGACATGGCAGCTTTGACGGGCTTACTGCAGCAAGAGCTGAGCGATTTACATAAACAGCCGAATGGCGTGGAGTTCGATCAATCGATCACCGAACAGATGGCTTTGATTACTTGCCGCGGTCTCATGCCCGGATTTCAGCTTGCCAGACAAGGACAAGACGTGTGGAATAAAGCCGCACGGGCACTTGCCGAATATATTTTGTCCATGAAGGAAAAATCGCTCATCCGTTCCTTTATTACAAAAGAATCTCACTATGACGAGGGCGAACAAAGCAAAATAGAGGAATATTGCCTGCAGTTGCTTAATGGGGTGGACGAAATCGGGGCTACGGAGGCGCGCCGCCGTCGCAAAGGCAAAGTGATGCGCGTACTGCGCCGTTATTTAGAGGAGCATACGGAATTGAACCTGGAGGGGTTTATCCGGTTCCGCTTAGTGAAGTATATGAATGAATTGCGCGAAGTCGTTGATTACGCGATTGACGAATATGTGCTTGAACGCCAGTATCAAGAGTTTATCGGATTGTTGAAATATTTCGTGTTCATTCAAGAGACGAAAATACCGCTTGCTCATTTGATGCATAAGGGTGGACATGAGTTTACGCTTCTCAATGAGCAAATGCAGCCGCTGGAGCCAAACCACGTTGTTGACGGCATGATTGTAGAAATGTTGGATTACGATATGGAAATGGAAGATATGATCGTAAGCACACTCATTAACGTGTCTCCGCAAAATATTATTATTCATACGCAAGAACCGGATTCCCAAGTAATTAAGACCATTCAGCAGATCTTTGAGTCACGTGTGCAGGTATGCATTTACTGCAGTTCTTGCCAACCGCTTGCAAGCGAACCGTTGCAAACGCAGGACAGCTACACTTGAATCCGTCTCATGCAGAAGGTGATTTCCGTCTGGTTCGGACAAATGTCCGAAGCAGCGGTAACCGCCTTTTTTATTTGACTGCATTGACTCTTGACCACCAGTGAAAGATCGCATATAATATGCCATATTGAAATAACAGTTGCATAACGTCATGCGATGACGAAGATATGAATGACGGATGGAACCGCGCAGAGAGAGAGACCGAGGCTGCAAGTCTCTTCGGAGTACGCCGTACATTTACCCCTTTGGAGCATTGAATGGGAACTCCTTGGCCGTTCTGTACCTTGCTGTACGGAGACCAGAGATAGTATCATTCGACGTGTCATTCCCGTTACCGAATGCTCAAGGATTGCTATAGCCCTGTCGACATGCAGATGTTGAATCGTGTGCGGCAGCAGCAAGGCAGTCGAATGAGGGTGGAACCACGAGTTGCTATGATTATGAACGCTCGTCCCTTTTATAGGGATGGGTGTTTTTTTATTTTTATAGAGGTTGAACACACACTTCTATCGACAAACAAGGAGGAACAGCACATGTCTATGGTTAACGTAACATTGCCGGATGGCGCCGTACGCGAGTATGAGCAGGGGAGCACAATTGAAGATGTGGCCGGCTCAATCAGCAGCGGTCTGAAGAAAAATGCATTGGCTGGGAAAATCGATGGGAAAGTGGTCGATTTATATACGCCGATTGAACAGGATGCAAAGGTCGAAATCGTGACGGCAGATTCTGCTGACGGTCTGGAAGTGATGCGTCATAGTACGGCTCACTTGATGGCGCAAGCGATCAAGCGTTTATATAAAGATGCGAACGTCAAGCTCGGAATTGGTCCGGTCATCGAGGATGGCTTCTATTACGACATCGATATGGATATATCGCTTACACCTGAGGATTTGCCTAAGATTGAAAAAGAAATGGAACGGATCGTATCGGAAAATTTGCCGATTCGCCGTCGTGTCGTATCACGTGAAGAAGCGCTCCGCATCTACAATGAGATCGGCGATGAATTGAAAGTGGATCTTATTTCTGACTTACCGGAAGATTCGGTCATTACGATTTATGATCAAGGCGAATTTTTCGATCTATGCCGTGGGCCGCACTTGCCTTCCACTGGCAAGATTAAAGTGTTCAAGCTGCTGAGCTTGGCGGGCGCATACTGGCGCGGCAACTCCGACAACAAAATGCTGCAGCGCATTTACGGTACGGCTTTCGTGAAGAAGGCGCAGCTTGATGAATACCTGCATTATCTGGAAGAAGCCAAGAAGCGCGACCACCGCAAGCTTGGCAAGGAGTTGAAAATCTTCACGTTCTCCCGTGAAGTCGGACAGGGCTTGCCGCTCTGGCTGCCTAACGGCGCAACGCTGCGCCGGACAATGGAGCGTTATATCGTGGATCTGGAAGAACGCCTCGGCTACAGCCACGTCTACACGCCAGTATTGGCGAATGTCGATCTGTATAAGACGTCGGGGCACTGGGATCATTACCAAGAGGACATGTTCCCTGTAATGACACTCGACAATGAAGAGCTCGTGCTCCGTCCGATGAACTGTCCGCACCATATGATGGTGTATAAGAGCGATATGCGCAGCTATCGCGAACTGCCGATTCGTATCGCAGAGCTGGGCACCATGCATCGCTACGAAATGTCAGGGGCGCTGACAGGCTTGCACCGCGTTCGGGCTATGACGCTGAACGACGCGCACATCTTCTGTCGTCCCGATCAGATCAAGGAAGAGTTCGCCCGCGTTATTAACTTGATTCGCCGCGTATATGAGGACTTCGGCATTAAGGAATACCGGTTCCGTTTATCTTATCGCGATCCGCAAGATACTGAGAAATATTTTCCGGATGATGCGATGTGGGAAATGTCGCAGCGCATGCTGCGTGAAGTCGTGGAAGAGCTTGGCTTGCCGTTCTTCGAAGAAGAGGGAGAAGCGGCGTTCTACGGCCCTAAGGTGGATGTGCAAATCAAGACCGCGCTCGGCAAGGAAGAGACGTTGTCGACAGCGCAGCTTGACTTCCTGCTTCCTGAGCGCTTCGAGCTGGAGTATGTAGGCGAAGACGGGCAGAAGCACCGTCCGGTCGTTATTCACCGCGGTATTATTAGCACGATGGAGCGTATGACTGCGTTCTTGCTCGAGAACTTTGCCGGCGCGCTGCCGCTCTGGCTGTCTCCGGTACATGCGAAGGTAATTCCGGTATCGCCGACTTATGAGGCGTATGCGAAGGAAGTTACGGAAACGCTGCTCGATGCAGGCATCCGCGCGGAAGCGGATCTGCGCAACGAGAAGCTCGGCTACAAAATTCGCGAAGCGCAGCTTGAGAAAATGCCGTACATGCTCGTTGTGGGTGAGAACGAGAAGAATGACGGTGCCGCATCTGTCCGCAAACGTGGAGAGGGCGATCTCGGCATGAAGCCGCTCGCGGAAGTGATCGCGCTGCTGCAAGAGGAAATTCGTACCCGTCATGTACCGGAAGCAGCGCCGAAAGAACAATAAAATGCTGCTGTAACAAAATGAAATGAAAATGAAAGAAAGACGCCTGTCGCTGACGGGCGTCTTTGTTTATCCTTTCGTTCGGCTGCCGCTTCGAGGACGCGACAAGCCTTCGATAGAGGCAGGCTTCGCCATATGCGGCGGACTGGAGGCTATCAAGTCGGCGCAATAACCTGCCGAGCGCTGGAATGCCAGATAGCGGCAGCCATACCTGACAAAAATGTAAGGATGTCATAAGGTAAATCACACGCTGCATGAACGCGTCTGAACTATAATGAATGTAACATCATGAGGTGATTCTCAAATGAAGGAAGTGCATTATGACAACGAAAACGAAACGTACAGGACGCCAACTGCTGCAGACAACGATAGCGGCCGCCATGGCATTTACGATGCTTGCAGCTCCATTTACCTCTACAAACACGGCTTACGCGCAAGCAGATTCCAAAGGAAGCCCGACACAGGCTGCTTCCGCATTGGCAGCGCAAACGAAGCAAGATGTAAAAACCAACATTCAATATGATATTCAAGCCAAGCTGAACACGGATGACATGACGATATCCGGGAAGCAAACGGTGAAGTACCGCAACACGTCCTCTGATAAGCTTAACGATGTCGTGTTCCGCTTGTTCGCCGATGCGCACCGCTCGAAAGAAACGCAGCCATCGATGTTTGCCCGCAGCAACGAAGAAATTGCACAAGAAAATCCAGATAAAAAACCGGAGGATTTTCTGGGCGGCATCGATATTATTAGCGTAAAGGATACGGCTACAGGGCGCACGCTTGCCACGAAAAACGAAAAGCAAGCGCTGACCGTTCAGCTTGAGAAGGCACTTAACCAAGATGAGGAAGTTGCTTTGGAGTTGGAATACAAGACAAAAATTCCATTTGGTTCGCAGCGACTGTCTTATCAAAAAGATATCATTAACGGCGCTCATTGGTTCCCGGTCATGTCCGTCTATGACGAGAAGACGCATACTTGGAACAAGACGCCTTATAGCACGAAATTCGAGACCGATTATTACGAAGTGGCTGACTACAATGTAAACATGAACGTGCCAGAGAAGCTCCAAGTGGTGATGCCGGGACAAATGTCGGAGCAGCCAGCTGAAGCCGGCCGCAAGGTCGTATCGACGAAGTCGGACAAGACCCGCGAGCTTGTGTTTTTCTCTAGTGAAAAATTCCATAAAGCCAGCAAGACAAAGAACGGTTTGACAGTAGAGTATGTGTACTACAATGACAACAACGATCCGGCTAAGACGGCCGTAATCAATAAGTATATTGATCAAGCGTTCAAAGCCATCGAATTTTTCAGCGACAAATTCGGCAAATATGAATATCCCGAGTTCCGCATCGTGGAGTCCCACGTGGAAGGCGTAGCCGTAGAGTTCTCGCGTGTTATTCAGATGGGCCTTGTTGACGCTAATGCCGCACCGGAGAAAAAAACCGCATTTGTCCATGAAATCGCGCACCAATGGTTCCACTCCATTATCGGCAATGACTCCGAGACGGAATCGTTTTTGGATGAAGGCTTTGCGGATTTCGCCATGAGCTATTTCTTTAATGAGCAAGGCAGCAAGCTGAGCGGCTTCGATGATGTTCGGAGCGATATATATCCGCTGGACATAGCGATCAACTCCACGAACGACAACGCCGGGGAATCGCCGGATGCTTTGTTCTATAAGAGAGGCCGACTCGCCATTTACGAGCTGTACCGCACGGTCGGGCAAGAGAAGTTCGACGCGTTCATGAAGGAGTACTTCAACCGTTACGCATACCGCAACGCGACCGTTGATGGCCTGCTGCAGACAATCGAGGACCAGTTCGGCAAGGCGGTCCGCGATCGAATGGATGACAATCTGAATAAGCCTAACTTCGAGCTCAAGCCGGAATACGGCATGACAGAGGCGGAACAAGCAGAATTTATGCGTTTAGGCATGGTAGAGATGTATGATGGGGTCGAGCAAGGTTACCCTGATCTGTCGAAAGAAACGATGTTTAAAATAATGTCCAAAGCGCTGCACGGCGAACCGCTGACCATCGTTTACAGCAATCCGGTCAGCAAAGCAGCCAAGGAACAGCAGGAAATGATATTCAGCGGCATTCAAAATATGCTTAGCATGACCGGTATGAAAGCCGACATTATGTCCGAGCGGCAAGCGATTAAGAAAAACATGGAGACGACGCTGGCCAAAAGCAACGTCATCGTCATTGGCAATCCGAAGCATAATACGTTCATTCAAGCGTTGAAGCCGGCTATTGTGGCAAAGGCCGAGCAAGCGGGCTTCCCGTGGAAAGAAGTGATGAACAAGCCTGGACTTCACGGTGCATATGGCGTCACGCATCCGTATAACAAAGACCGTATGGTCGTGCACTACTTCTGGACGGACGATCATGTCAACGAGAAAGCGGCAGCTGGCTTCTTGCCTTTGGCTGGAATGAAAACATTGATGGTAACGAACAATTTTTATCAGTACTTTATTCAAAAGGCAGACGGCTCTATCTATAAAGAAAAATTTGTGGACAACCCGATCTCGAAGCTTTTCCAGACGGAGGAATAAATTAGAATTTAAATAATGCAGCCAATATACTATACGCTAAAGCCGCAGGGGTGATCCCTGCGGTTTTTTCATTTTCACATCTCGAAGCTACTTCTCGTGTTCACTTGTCTCTGTTTCGATCTGCCTTTTTGTCCACTCTCCCCAATGTTCAGATTGCGTAATGAAGCTTGGGGGTACATAAACGTCTCGTGAGGACGATGGGGAAAATGACCCTTGCTCTTAAAGGAAGGCGAGCGTTGACAAAGTACAGAGTGAGTGAGCGAAGAACAGTACCAACAATCGCAATTCGAGCTTATGTCCAATTATTTCTGAATAATTGGGATAGTGGGCAAAAGAACGATTTGGCGAATTCGAAAGCAGATCCGCACGGTAATGGAGAAAGCCATAGGTTAGCAACTATAATGTTAGGTTTATTTACATATATTGAACAATTGTATGGATTCTTTTCAATAACCCATTGAATAGAGCTCATTTCACGTCTATAATTTCCATGAATCAGTTTATGTTTGTTATATTATCTAACATGATGGGGAGTGTGGAGAAAATGAGAAGTAACAATGTGAAGCGCGCAATGCGAGATGGGGGCAGGTGGGCGGTGGCCGCTCTCCTAGGTTGCGGATGGTTCGGGCTTGTTCCAAGCTTTGCCCTGGCCGCAGGAGAAGCGTCTGTCCAGACGCTGGAGACGGGACTTAACGCCTTGTGGGTAATGCTGTCCGCCATCCTCGTGCTGTTCATGCAAGCGGGCTTTATTTTGCTTGAATCCGGATCTACGCGGATGAAAAATGCGGGACATGTCGCCGGGAAAACCGTTTTCACCGTCGGTTTGTGCTCGCTCGTATACTGGGCGGCCGGTTACGGCCTCATCTTTGGCAGTGAGGGCAATGCTTTCGTCGGCTGGGGCGACTTCTTCTTCAATCCGCAAGCTGCCGTCGGCATGCCTCCGTTCGTCTTTTTCACCTTTCAGTTCGCATTCGCTGCAGTTTCTCTATCCATTGCTTGGGGCGGATTTGCCGAGCGGGCTAAGCTGTCCGTCTACGTTCTCTTCACGGTGTTGTTCACCGCTATCATCTACCCGGTCGTCGCGCATTGGATCTGGGGCGGCGGCTGGCTCGCCGAACATGGCAAGCAGGATTTCGCCGGCTCTACGGTCGTTCACTTGACTGGTGCGATGGCGGCGCTTGCAGCCACACTTCTCCTGAAACCCCGCATCGGAAAATACAACAAAGACGGCGCACCGAATAAAATCAAAGGTCATAACCAAGTGTATACGACGCTTGGCGTGCTTATCCTCTGGATCGGCTGGTTCGGCTTTAATGCAGGCAGCACACTGGCGGTCGGTGACGGATTTTTCGGCTACGTCGCGATGAACACACAGCTGGGGGCAGGCGCTGGCGCGCTCGCCACGCTCGCCATTAGCTGGATCATGAACGGCAAAGCCGATATCCCGACGATTCTGAACGGCACGCTAGCTGGCTTGGTCGCTATTACCGCGTCTTGCGCCTTCGTTGATCCGTGGGCAGCCATCGTCATCGGGCTTATCGCCGGTATGCTCGTCTTCTACAGCGCGAAGCTGTTCGAGAAGCTGCGCATCGACGACCCGATCTATGCCTTGTCTGTTCACGGCATGGCAGGCATATGGGGAACGCTCTCGAACGGCATCTTCGCTACGACGGAACTGGCAGAGAAGGTCGGTGTCGGCAGGGGCGGATTAATCGATACCGGCAGCCTCAAGCAGTTGTGGGTTCAAGTGTATGGCATTGCGTCGGCGGGAGCCTTTGCATTCTTCGTCTCCTATATCCTCCTGTTCGTCATCAAGGGGTTGACAGGTCTGCGCGTGCACGAGGAGCAAGAGATTATCGGACTCGACCTGAGCGAGCATGGCGAGTACGGTTATCCGGAACAGATGAAGCAGGCGCATGAATCCCTTGCTGGCCAACATTCCTGAGGCGGTTGGGATGACTCTGCCGCCATTGCAACTGCTCCGCCGCTTTATCGACAAGGCGCCCGACTTGGCGGCGCTGGGCCAGCTCCACCAATCATTGTTCCCCCTATTCGCGACAAGCTTCGTGCAGAACGAACAGGATGAGTTCGATTTCCATGAACAGTGGAACGACATGCAGGATCGGTTGATCGCACAGACGGTCCGCTTGACAGAAGCAGAGCTGCGCGGGCAAGGACTGAACGCGCCTTGTGCCTACGCGTTCGTTCTGTTCGGCAGCGGGGGCAGGCGAGAGCAATCGTATTGGAGCGATCAAGATAATGGCATCGTCTACGAAGACCCGTCTCGCGATCGGGTCCAGGAGGCTGAACTTTATTTTCGGCGGCTTGGGAAGGAAATAGAGAAGGCGCTGCAAACGGTCGGCTACCCGCCTTGCACAGGTAAAGTGACATGCGGCAACCCGCAATGGTGCATGCCTAGGGCGGAGTGGCAAGAACAGCTGCAGAGGCGGTTCGGTTATCCGACGTGGGAACATGTCCGCTATTTGCTCATCTGTGCCGATATGCGTCCGCTGATCGGAGAGAGCTGCTTGGCGGACGCTGTATCGGACCATTTCCGAATGCTTGTGAGACAGCATCCAGCGATCGCTGGACAGTTGCTCAACAATTCGCTTCGCCATCAGCCAGTGCTCGGGCTGTTTGGCAACCTGCTCCGGGTTCCTTACGGTGCGCATGCCGGAGGAACGGAAATCAAATACGGCATTTATATCCCTTTCGTGAATGGAGTACGATACATGAGCATGCTGTACGGGCTCACAGACACCTCCACGAAGGCGCGGATATCTGGGTTGCGCCGAATCGGCGTGCTGAAGCCAGAGGAAGAAAGACGGCTGCTGTCGCGATTCTCCATTTGTTTGCGCCTGCGCAAGCTGACAGAGAAGGAGATGACTGCAGACGGTCTATGGCAGTCGAGCGGCATTATTGCAAGGCAACTGTTAATGAGACCGATCCGGGCGCAGATCAAATCATGTGTGCGCGAAGTAAAGGCATTGCAGCAGCGGGTCTGTATCGAATGCAGAGGGCGGGAGCAGAAGCTGCACAATCATGCCGAAGCAGATAGGAATGAGGCTGATGAAGGATGACGCAATGGGGTCCGGCCTCGGAGGTGTGGAAAATATACCGTCAAGGCGGCCTCACGCCGGCGTTTGCTTCCATTTTCGATATGAAAAGCGCCCAGCAGATCGCCTTCGTCCGCTCTCTGGCGCGGGAGCAGAAGCGGCACAATCTGGACCATGTGCCGTTGACAGAGCTGGAGGCCGTCATCTTCGATCTCGAGACGACCGGGTTCTCGCCGCAGCAAGGAGACGAAATCATCTCGATTGGCGCTGTTGCGCTGCATGGAGAGCAAGGCGTCGAAAATGATCAATTCTATAGTCTGGTCAATCCGAATCGTGACATCCCGCCGCATGTAGAGCGGTTGACTTCCATCACGAATGAGATGGCGCAGCAGGCGCCGAGCTTAGTTACCGTGCTGGGGCAGTTTCTCCAATTTGTGCGCCAGCGCGTGCTCATTGCCCACGGAAGCGGACACGACAAGCGATTTATTAACGCGGCTCTGTGGAGGACGTCTCGTGTGGTGTCGCAGCACCGCATTTTGGATACGATGCACGTAGCTGCGAAGCTGTATCCTCGATATATGGCCTACACGTTGGACGATTGGCTTTCGTTCTACAGCTTGGACAACACGGGCCGCCATCACGCATTGAACGATGCTTTATTGACCGCCCGGCTGTGGTTCGCGCTGTTGCGCGACATTGAACGGCAGCAGGAGGTGCGGACGGTTGGGGAGCTATATGCCTTTCTCGGGCAGGAATAAACCGAATATGAGGTCTGAAGACGCCAACCGTCATTGGAGATGTTTTTGGCTGTCCTTCAGGCCTTTCTTTGCTTCGGTTCCAAAAACTAGTTGCACTATATTCTAATTTGAATATAATAATAAATGTATTAAAATTTGAATATATAAGAGGAGAGGGATTGCATTGTCTCGTGTTCATATGACTGTACTTGGATTGTTAATGGCGTTGCTTATCGTCTCGCTGGACCAAACTATATTGGTCACCGCCTTGCCTACGATTGTGGCGAAGCTGGGCGGCATGAATGAGTTCACTTGGGTGTTCTCTGCCTATTTAATTGCGAGCGTGGCTGGCATGCCGTTGTTCGGGAAGCTTTCCGATATGTACGGGAGAAAACGATTTTTTGTGTTCGGAATCATCGTGTTTATGCTCGGTTCGATATTGTGTGGCACAGCATCGTCCATGAGCGAGCTTATTGTGTACCGTGTCGTTCAGGGGATTGGCGGTGGGGCGCTGATGCCGGTTGTGTTCACGATCTTGTTCGATATTTTCCCGGCCGAGAAGCGGGCGAAAATGACCGGGCTGTTCGGCGCTGTCTTCGGGCTGTCCAGTGTGCTTGGACCGATAGCGGGCGCATTCTTCACGGATCATTTGCATTGGCGCTGGATATTCTTCATTAATTTGCCCATTGGGATTATTGCGCTGCTGATTGTTATCTTCTGCTATCGCGAATCTTTAGTCTTCCTGAGTCAGAAGCTTGATTGGTTCGGCACATTTACGTTGGTCGCCTCGATTCTGTGCTTCATGTTCGCCATTGAAATGGGCGGCAAAGATTACGCCTGGACGTCTCCGCTCATACTTGGTTTGTTCGCCGGAGCGATTGTGCTGGTCATTGCGTTTCTGTGGATCGAATCGAGGGTGGCGGAACCAATCATTCCATTGAAGCTGTTCAAAAATCGGCTCTTCACCTCCAGCATGGCTGCCGGGATGTTATTCGGCATGGTTCTGATGGCAGGAGCTACCTTCATTCCGTTGTTCGTGCAGGGCGTTGCCGGCGGGAGCGCCACAAATGCAAGTACGGTGCTCACGCCCATGATGCTTGCTCTTGTTGTAAGCAGCATGGCTGGCGGCATGCTGATGAGGAAAATGCCATTCCGCAATATTATGATAACCGCGATCTTGTTCCTGTTGTTGTCGGTCGTCTGTCTGGCAGGAATGACACCGGATACGACGCGACTGCAGATGACGCTTTATATGGTATTAATGGGGCTTGGCATAGGGGCATCTTATCCCGTAACTTCCTTGGCTGCTCAGCATAATATCGACTATCAGCAACGGGGAACGGTCAACTCGCTGGTCCGTTTTTTTCAGACACTTGGAAATACACTTGGCATCGCTATTTTCGGCAGCATTCAAACTTCCTACTTACAAGAAAAATACAGCGCGGTGCTATCGGATCCGAAGCTGGCGGAAAAGTTCGGCAATCCTCAGGTTCTGCTTCAAGACGAAGTAAGACAATCGATGCCGGGCTCCTTGCTGAAGCAGCTGCTTGAAGTATTGTCCGATTCGATCGCGTACGTGTTCCAATGGTCTATTCTGATTTGTCTGTTGGCGGTTATGTTCATTTTGATGATGGGTCGTGTTAAAATGGTGACAACAAAACCTCATGGACATTCGACAACTGCTGCCGTTCAGGTGAACCGCTCATCCGTTGAAAGGTAAAGCAAGGTTGTTGTCTCATGGATAAAGAGGTGGAACCGATGTCGATGCAACTGGCTATTCTTGGATTGCTCATGGACAAAGACTATCATCCTTATGAAATGAGCCAGGAAATGAAAGAACGCGAAATGCACAACTATATGAAGCTTCAATACGGCTCTCTTTATTATGCGATCGAAAAATTGAAAAAGAACGGATTGATTGAAGCGGTAGAAGTAATTAGCGGAGGATCGCGTCCTGACAAGACGATTTACCGGATTACGGAGCAGGGGAAGTCAGAGTTTGAACGGTTGCTGCTTAAGGAGATGAAGCTGCCCCCGCATTTGCAGCATCCCTTCTTTGCGGCCTTGTCCTTTGTCAGATATGGCGATCAGGAAGAGATTAAAGCGATTATCCAATCGCGCATTGAATTGTTCGAGAAGGAAGCGGAGCGGATGTGGGCTCTATATGAAGAGCATGTCCCTCACGCATCGCGTGCCGTGCTGCACATGTTGTATGGAGGATACCGATACACGGTTACAGAACTGAATTGGTTGAAGGATCTGTATAAAGACGCTGCAGCCGATCGATTAAGTGATGTCGGTGAGCCGCTCCCCGTGCTTCCGCTGCACAAATCTTGAACTCCTGTGCTTCGCTCCATAAATATTGTCGAAAGAACATTCCAGCCTGTCGGGAATGTTCTTTTTTTGATGAATATGAATAAAAGGAAAAAGCGGTGGACATCCTTCCCACTAAGGGAGGGGTAACCATATGTTTACAATGTATATCACACGCTCGGAACGGAAGGGACGAATGGCATCGAGAAGAGACCGTCAGACATACGTGTTGGCAAGGTTGTCTAGGTTGGTTTGTTTAACTGCATTGCTCATGACGATTGCAGCATTAGTGCCGTGGCATACGGCAATGGCATATCTGTCTGCATCCCAGACATATCAGTGGAATAAGGCGCTTCCAGAAAAATACAGAACATCATTTCCATGGTCCGATGACCGTTTGCAGCCGATGCAAACATTGACTGAACAGGCCATCAATAATCAAAATAGGAACCAGTGGAGTAATTACCTGCGACCAACCAATCAGATTGCATCACCACTTGCACTTGTGTTCGTCGAACCGCCATTGAAAAAGCCATCGGCAAAGCAGCCGCAATCAGCGGTGCCGGTCTCTTCGGCGCAAATGTCGTTTACGGATTCGAATCTGGCTCCGCAGCAGCAGCAAGTGATTAAAAGCCTGAAGGTTGTTGCGACAGGGTATACGGCTGGTGTAGAGTCGACTGGAAAAAAACCGGGACATCCAGAGTACGGCATTACGTATTCGGGAGTGAAGGTGCGCAGAGATTACGTCTCGACCATTGCGGCCGATTTATCGGTCTTCCCTTTAGGAAGTATATTGTATATTCCTGGATACGGATACGGCATCGTGTCGGATATCGGTTCCAAAATAAAAGGGAAGAAAATCGATCTGTACTTCGACACCACGAAGCAAGTATACAGTCAGTGGGGCAAAAAAGAAGTGGAAGTGCAGTTGATCAAGCAAGGAAGCGGTAAAATATCGGAGAAAACGTTAAACGAATTAAATGAAGCGGTATTTAAGAACGGAAACATACCAAAATCAATGCTGTAGCTGTTGCAGAAGAACCTGACAAGTTGCATGTGCCGCCCCGCCGAATAAAGGGGAGGCTGTCATCGCATAATACTTCTTGGGGAAACGATGGTTTCCTTGACATGTCCGTGAATCCAGCGGAAACTTCAGGAGGTGAATAACGATGGTAAAAAACAACAAAGCAAACCGCATGAATCCTGCTAATGCGAAATACAATTCGGAATTCGGAGCAGAATCTGTAACGTCAGATACTGAGTTCGGAGCAGAATCTGTAGCCGCAGATACTGAATTTGGCGCTGACTCAGTAGGAGATGTTGGAGCAATCAACAATAATGATGCAATGAAAAATATTGTGAAAAAAACAAAAAAATAGGTACCATTCGCATGGATGTTATCTATAACGGAATCAAAAATGGCTGCCTTGCTCAAGGCAGCCATTTTTTCTTGGTTGCCGGTATAGTTCGATGTGTGAGCAGTCAGACAATTCCAGCGCCTCCGCCTCGAGACCGAGATCAACTTCCACCCCCCGCCGCTAGCGCAAGGACGAGACTTCGCGTACACTGAAGTTACAAGGTTGAAGTATAACGGAAACGAGGGGTAACTATGGGTGATCAACATCGCGGACGGTGGATAGGAGGGCTTGTTCTCATTGCCATCGGTGTCTTTTTCATGCTGAATCAGCTAGGTTTCATCGATATGAATATCGGAGAGCTTTTTCGTACCTACTGGCCGCTTATCTTAATTGTTACGGGGCTGAACGCATTGCTCCATGGCGGATTCTGGGGGCTGGTTTTGCTAGGTATCGGCGGCTATTTCCAACTGACGAACTTGGGTTACTTGTACATGTCACCCGGTGAATTTTTCAAGCTGCTGTTCCCGCTTATTATTGTCCTCATCGGAGTAAGCATGCTCTTCAAGCCGAGAAAATACGTGGATAAATGTAAGAACAAGCAGAAGAAGGGCGACTGGAACGACGGTAACTGGGGTGGGGGTTATGACCCGCATTACAGTGAACCGCAGCCGTTGGATGATGATTTCGACAAGAAGTTCAACAAAGAGTTCAATAAGGACTTTGACAAGGATTTTAACAACAAGGATTTTAACAACAAGGATTTCAACAAAGACTTTAACAAAGACTTTAACAAAGACTTTAACAAAGACTTTAACAAAGACTATGATCCGTCTATGAAGGGAGGACCCTCGTACTCGGGGTCAATTCCTCCACCGCCTATAGGATCATCTGGAGACAAACGTAAGACGGTAAATAAATCCGGATTTATCGGGGATATTCATCTGGGCAGCGACTATTGGGAATTGAGACCGATGAACATTTCTCACTTTATTGGCGACACTGTGCTTGATCTGACGAAGGCGCAGGTGCCGTACGGAGAAACGAAGGTGAATGTCTCCTCTTTCATCGGCGACGTTAAAGTGTATGTGCCCAATGATATGGATTTGGGTGTCGTCGTCACATCGAGCTCTTTCTTGGGTGACGTGAAAGTATTTGACCGCGAGAAGGATGGCTTTATTAACAATTTGCAGGTGGAGACACCGTACTTCTACGAAGCTGGGAAAAAAGTCCGTATCGTCGTCAGCACGTTCATCGGCGATGTGAAGGTGATGAGAGTGGGGTAACGCATTCATGCTATCACGGTGGTTCCGAAGTTCGAAAAGTGTAAAATGGGAGCTGCTCCTTACCTTTGTCATCTCGGGCTGCATTATTATGAGCGTTTTCTGGATTGGACTCGTATACGGCGGCACGTGGTATCAAGGCATGAACTGGTGGCTGTTCGGAATTTCGACCGTCATTATCGTGTCGATCATTATGGGGTATGTGGCAGGCGTGCGGCTGCAGCGGCGCTTGGATGTGCTTCACATCAGCATGTTGCAGGTAATGAAAGGGAACTGGTCTGAACGGATTCCGCTTGGGGACGATGCGTCATTCGATCGTCTGTATGAGGATTTTAATACGATGGTGGGGGCCATGGAGCAGAAGCTTCGCATTTTGCAAAAGCTGTCCGAGCAGCAAGTGATGGATCGGGAGCGGGAATGCGAAGCGGTTGTATTGGAGGAGCGCCGGCGGCTGGCGAGGGATTTGCATGATACAGTCAGCCAGCAGCTCTTCGCGCTGCATATGGCCTCCTCTTCATTGCCCAAAGTGATGGAAATGGACATGGATCGGGCGCGTCAAGTGGTGGAACATCTGATTCAGATGTCGCATACGGCTCAAAGGCAAATGCGCGGATTAATCGCTCAGCTGCGCCCGCTTGAGTTGGATGGGCGCACACTGCAGGAGGCGCTTGAGCGTTGGTTCCCTGATTATTGCCGGCAAAATGGGCTGCAGGGCAAGATTGATATTGAATTGAATTATGAATTGTCTGAAGCGAAGGAGCATCAATGCTTCCTTATGATCCAGGAAGCGATGGCGAATGTCGTGAAGCATGCGCAGGCGAAGCAGGTTACGCTGACGCTTCAGGAGACGCCGAATCAAGTGATTTTATCGGTCGGAGATGATGGCAAGGGCTTCGATCAGAAGAGCGCATCCTTTAAAGCCGGGAGCTATGGATTGACGACGATGCGTGAACGGGTCGACAAGCTGGGCGGCCATATGGATTTGATAAGCCGGCCTGGTGCGGGAACGACGATTCGGGTGCATATTCCGATATTCGAACATGAGGAGACCAAGGAAGCGCAGGAGCAATCCGAGGATTCTTCTTCAGCAGCGGACCGTGCATAGAT
The DNA here is from genome assembly GCF_000283315.1 of Paenibacillus sp. OSY-SE. NCBI lineage: Bacteria > Bacillati > Bacillota > Bacilli > Caryophanales > Paenibacillaceae > Paenibacillus > Paenibacillus sp. OSY-SE. The sequence goes on from NZ_ALKF01000183.1 coordinate 79,674, forward strand.
GGTAGAAGAGACGGGGGGACAGCCGATGGGAGACCGGATGACGGTATTTCTCGTGGACGATCATGAAATGGTAAGACTGGGGCTTAGAACGTATTTAATGCTGGATCCGAGTATTGACGTATTGGGCGAGGCCAGTGGAGGCGTTGAAGCGATTCAAGCCATACAAGCGATGGCTGCCCGCGAGGAGCCGGTGCCTGATTTGGTCTTGATGGACTTAATGATGCCGGATATGAACGGAGTAGAAGCGACGCGAGAGTTGATTGCTTCATTTCCGGAATTGAAGATTGTCATGCTAACGAGCTTTATGGAAGATGAGCAGGTCGTCGAAGCGATTCAAGCCGGTGCCGTCAGCTATGTGTTGAAGACGGTATCTGCTGAGGAGCTCGTTTACGCGCTTCGCGGGGCTTTGAAGGGAATGCCTGTGATGAGCGGAGAAGTGTCACAAGCGCTGACCCGCGGATTACGTAAACGCGCTGCACAGCCGGACGATGAGGGCTTGACCGAACGGGAGAAGGAAGTGCTGCTTCTTATTGCAGACGGAAAGGCGAACAAAGATATTTCCGAGGAACTTCATATTAGCATTAAGACGGTGAAGACGCACGTATCCAATCTATTAATGAAATGCGAGCTGCAGGATCGCACTCAGCTTGCCGTCTTCGCCCACCGCAACGGATGGGTTAAAAGTGGGTGACTTCGTCTATCCTATGTAACAGAGGGGGTAATGCCATGCAGCTGTTACAGGGGAAGATGACAGGACGAAAATATGATACGAATGAACTTGTGAGGGAACTGGGGCCGCTTGGCTTCAGCATCGGCGGCAATTGGGATTATGCAGGCGGCAGCTTCGACTGCGCGCTGAACGACGAGCAAACGGTGTGGCTCAGGCTGCCTTTCCATGCGGTGAATGGTACTTTCGATGCTGACTCCGCTGAAACGGTCCTTGTCCAATTAGAGCGGCCGTATGTGTTGAAGCATCAGTATCAGACTGGAAATGATCCATCGGCGGATGCGCAGCTGTTCGGCAGTCTCATTAACCAGTTTCAATCGCCGACAGATAAGGATGCTTCGCTGCAGGAAGAGGAGTTGAAGCTTGCCCGAGCAAAGCTTGACGAAGCCGAGGCTAAGCTGGACACGAACAAGTAGCGTGCGGAAGCGACAGCATAATTTTATTGATATATATACAATAGGGCACCAATCGGTTAAAACAGGTCTGGGGGCCTGTTTTTTTTATAAAAATCTGATGGAAGATGTCTATCACCTTAGAATTGTCATGTTGCTCTTCCCGAAGAAGATATGCCTGTTCCTATCTCTTGTCTCACTCTCCCCATCATTCAGACAGGAAATCCCGCCTCCTGAAGGATGGGGAGAATGAAGCAAAGAGGTTGATGAAGCGAATCACCGTCAGTCTGAACGCACCACTGCCCGAATGGAACATTTTGTTAATTATGAAGAGTCAGTGCCTTATTATTCTCATCAAGAAAAGCGTGACATCCTGTGTTAAACAGTCCTTAGGGAACGGCTCTTTATCTTTTATCGTGTTTTATAATGATTTTAAGCTAAGTTTAAGGTTCATCATCCATTATATTAATATATCAACACGATACTTTGATACGAGTTAACTCTAGGAGGTAAGCACTATGGATGAACAACGACGCAAGTTTTTTTCAACATCCGATAAGGATTCTAATACATCATCTTCTACAGAGTCTATGAACAGACAGACTGCAGCTTATGAGGACCACGGCCGTGAGGATGAGACAGAACGCAAATCGCAAGAAGGCAGCCCTTATTATTACGCATATGGCCCTTACCAATCGGTGAAAAATACGGACTCGGCGTCGACGACATCCGTGGATCCTAAGGGGCGGATGAGCGACGTGCAAGTTACCCCGCCGAATCCAGTCAAGCCGATGCCTTTCTCTAGCGTAACGCAACACGAAGCAAGCCTAGGCGGCTATGCAGGCGGGGGAGCCGGCGGTGCTGGCGGTATGCCTCCTCAGGGGGCTCAAGGCAATTGGCAGTTCAATGAATCGAAGCGCAAGCGTGGAACATCATTCTTGACGATTTTCGCTTCTTTCATGGCGGGCGTGCTTGTCGTTGGTTCACTTATGTTCGCAGCAGATAAAACAAACCTGTTTACAGGCGACCAAGCGCTCGCAGGGAATGGAAGCGCAGCAAGCGAGGCGCCGAACGCCGTCGTCACGAACGGTCCAGGCACGCCGTTCCCTGATGGAGCGAGCAGCGTAGCCGAAGTTGTCAAGCAGGCAAGTCCAGCTGTCGTTAAGATTGAAACGTATGCGAGAAGCGGTGGAGGCAGCCAAGGCAGCAACCCGTGGGCGGACGATCCGTTCTTCCGCCAATTTTTCGGCGATTCCTTCGGTGGTAACGGCAGCTCCAGGCAAGATGCGCAGCAGCAGCAGCTGCAGCCGCTTGGTATCGGTACTGGCTTTATCTTCGATAAATCCGGATATATTTTAACGAATCAACACGTCGTTGAAGGCGGGGAAATGATTCAGGTGACGGTCGAAGGCTATAAGAAGCCGCTCAAGGCGGAGCTGCTTGGTCACAGCAAGGATTTGGACTTGGCCGTGTTGAAAATTACGGGCGAAGGTGACTTCCCGATCGTTCCGCTCGGCAATTCCGATTCGACGCAAGTCGGCGACTGGATGGTAGCTATCGGGAACCCTTCCGGCTTCGACCATTCGGTGACGGTTGGTGTGCTTAGCGCGCGCGAGCGTTCCATCGACGTTAACGATAACGGCAGCGCACGGAAGTACGAGCATCTGCTGCAGACGGACGCTTCCATTAACCCAGGGAACTCCGGCGGTCCGCTCCTGAACATGAAGGGCGAAGTCATCGGCATGAATGTGGCCGTCAGCAAGCAGGCGCAAGGGATTGGCTTTGCGATTCCGTCAAATATTATGAACAAAGTTGTGGATGACTTGAAGGCGAACAAGGAAATTGCGAAGGAGCCGGTTCCGTTCATCGGAGCTACACTGCAAACCATGACAGAGGATTTTGCCAAGCAAATGGGCATTTCTAATATAGATGGCTCGCTCGTCAGGAACGTCCTGTTCGGTTCGCCTGCTTATGAGGCAGACCTGCGTGCTTATGACATCATTACAGGTATGGACGGCAAGAAGTTCGCGGCCAAAGAGGATTTGATCGAAGAAATAGGGAAAAAGAAGGTTGGCGATACTGTAACGCTGCAGATCATCCGCAATGGCAAAAAGGCAGATGTGCAGGTTAAGATTGGTGACCGAAATAAATTTGAGAACCAATTGCAACAGCAGCAGCCTTAAGTGTGCACTTGCGGCAGCAGCGGTAAGGGTTGATTTTCCCGCTTATGCGTGACAACATAGGAAGCACAGAACTGCGATATGCAGTTCTTGGCTTCCTTTTCGTATGGAAACAGGGTGAATGAACCTCTGCAGCCCTAGACTATAAAAAGAGAGGACTTACACGATGCGTTCTAACATATTGGTTGTGGATGATGACGAGAAGATCACATCAATGCTTCGCCGGGGGCTCGTATTCGAAGGCTATGAAGTGCGCACAGCGTCGAACGGCACGGAAGGATTGCGGGAGATTATGATGCAGGAGCCAGAATTGGTCATTCTTGACGTCATGATGCCAGAGGTTGACGGATGGGAAGTGTGCCGCCGTATACGTGAAGCGGGCAGCGCCGTGCCGGTTCTCATGCTGACGGCGAAGGATGAGGTGCAGGATCGGGTACGCGGATTGGACAATGGGGCCGATGATTATTTGGTCAAGCCGTTCGCTCTGGAGGAACTGCTCGCCCGCGTGCGCGCGCTTTTGCGCCGCCGTTCGGATAGTGAAGGGAGCTCCCATCGCCTGACCTTCGAAGATATCGTGCTCGATCTGCATACAAGGGAAGTGCAGCGGGACGGCAAGTCGGTCGAGCTGACGGCGAAGGAATTCGAGCTGCTGCATCTATTCATGCAGAACCCGAAGCGGGTGCTGCCGCGCGACATGATTATGGAGAAAATATGGGGCTACGATTACAGCGGCGAATCGAACGTGCTTGAGGTATACATTGCGATGCTGCGGCAGAAGACGGAGGAGCATGGGGGAAAACGCATCATACAGACGATCCGGGGAACGGGTTATGTGTTGAGAGGGGACAACTAGAGCATGTCGATTCGTCTTCGCCTGACCGTATGGTATTCCGTTCTGCTGGCGTTTACGCTCTTTTTGTTCGGAATCTCGATTTATACGTTCGTCGATTATAATTTGTATGATGATATTAAGAAGCGGGTAAAAAGTGAGTTCGACCGTATGTCGCTCGAACCGACGCTTGATTGGTTTAACGGAATCGATTTTGACGTGAATGAATCCGATGTGGCCCGGTTGATGAATCAAGATTTGTACATCCAAACGATTAATTTTCGCAATCAGAAGACGATCAAATCGACTAAATTGGACCGCCTCGGCTTGAAGTTGCCTTTGCCTTTGAAGCCAAACCAAATTCGGCAAGGATACCGGAAAGTTGAAGTTCAAGGGCTTGAATTTCTAGTATATGAAAATGCGATTGTATTAAGGAACGGATCGACGATTGGCGCGCTGCAGGTTGCCGCCTTTACCGGGCATGAAGCCAGATTCACCAATGAGCTGCGCAGTATTCTCGTTACTGCATCAATGGTCACCCTTGTGCTTGCCTTTTCGCTAGGGCTGTTCCTGGCGCAGAAGTCGCTCAGGCCGATCGGGAATATCATTCGGGCAACGAACCGCATTCAGAAGGGTGCGGACTTGAGCGTCCGTATTCCGCGCGAAGGACCGCCAGAGGATGAGATCGGTCAGTTGACGGACACGATCAACAGCATGCTCGGCCGCATGGAGACGTTCTATAACGAGCTGGATGATGCATATCTGGCGCAGCGGCGCTTTGTGTCTGACGCTTCTCATGAACTGCGGACGCCGCTGACGACTATTCGCGGGAACGTCGATTTGCTAGAAAAAATGTGGATTAATGAGGTTGCTTCTCCAGAGACGCTCCCATTGAGTGAACGGGAACGGGAGCAGATGTCTTTGGAAGCTCTGCGCGATATTGCGGATGAATCGCGCCGCATGAGCCGGTTGATCAATGATATGCTATCGCTCGCCCGTGCGGATGCGGGTTACAATATGGACAAATCGCTCACCGAACTGAAGCCTTTAGTGGAGGAAGTCGTACGCAGAGCTCAGTTTTTGCCGCGCAAAGCAGGGTGGGAGCTCGGTGATATTTCTGCATTGGACGATACGGTCGTCTATGGAAATAAAGATTATTTGCAGCAAATGCTGTTCATTTTCATCGAAAATGCATTCAAATATACAGATGAAGGATGCGTGCGCTTGGATGCGATTCGTCAGGATGAACAGATCGGGTTGAAAGTGAAAGATACGGGCATGGGCATGAACGAGCAGGAGGTTCCGCATATATTCGAGCGCTTCTACCGTGCAGACGTATCCCGTGGAGTCACCTCGGGAACCGGTCTAGGCTTGTCGATTGCGAAATGGATTATCGACGAGCATCACGGCTCGGTTGAAGTGGTCACGAAGCCTGGGAAAGGAACGACATTCATTGTATGGCTTCCATTAGCATCGGTCGACGAGGAACCTTCACTTCCGGTATAATAGAAAGGCAAGCTGAAGTGAAATCTAAGAAAGCAGGTGTACCGATGGAAGTCGTGAAAATAACACCGCGAGGCTATTGCTACGGCGTTGTCGATGCGATGGTGCTGGCCCAACAGACGGCACGCAATCTGGATCTGCCTCGTCCGATTTATATATTAGGCATGATTGTTCATAACAGCCATGTGACAGATGCGTTCAATGAAGAGGGCATCATTACGCTGGACGGAAACAATCGTTTGGACATCCTCGATCAAGTGGAGTCTGGGACGATCATCTTCACGGCGCACGGCGTGTCGCCGGAAGTCCGGCGCAAGGCGCGGGAGAAAGGGCTGACGACTGTTGACGCTACTTGTCCCGATGTAACCCGAACGCACGATTTGATTCGGGAGAAGACTGCCGAAGGCTATGAAATTATTTATATCGGCAAGAAGGGCCACCCGGAGCCGGAGGGGGCAATCGGTGTTGCACCGGACAAGGTGCATCTGATTGAGAAGGAAGAAGAGATCGAATCGCTGTCCTTGACGGCGGAGCGCATTATCATTACGAATCAGACGACGATGAGCCAATGGGATATCAAGCACATCATGAACCGTTTGATCGCTAAGTATCCCAAGGCTGAGATTCATAACGAAATATGCATGGCAACGCAGGAACGGCAGCATGCCGTAGCCGATCAGGCGAAGGGCTGCGACCTTCTTATCGTCGTCGGAGATCCGAGAAGCAACAACTCCAACCGTCTTGCGCAAGTGTCCGAGGAGATCGCCGGTGTGCGCGCGTACCGGATTGCAGACTTATCGGAGCTGGAACGGGAATGGCTGGACGGCGTGCGGGTCGTCGGGATCACATCCGGCGCTTCCACGCCGACGCCAATTACGAGAGAAGTTGCCAATTACTTAGAGCAGTACGACGAGAACAATCCGGACACATGGGAGAAGAAGCGCACCGTCAACATGCGCAAGCTTCTGCCGACCGTGAGAACGAAGTCTACAAAGTAATTTTTAATCTGGTATCTACATTAATAGGCAATCGCTGCCGGGAGAGGGAACGTGGAGATGGCCGTGAAGAGATGGTTTAAGTATCAGGCGTTGAAGCTCCTCAGAACACACGGTGGGGCTGCTCAGGTGGCCAAAGGATTCTGCATCGGACTGTTCATAGAAATGTTCACGCTGCCTACAGCCGGCTTGGCGTTCTTGCTTCTCTTCCCGTTGGTATACATGGTGCGGGGCCGGGTGGCGGCAGCTTTCATTGGCTTTGTGTTGGGAAAGGTAATCTACATTCCCGTCGCTGTCTTGAATGAAAGGGTAGGGCATTGGCTGTTGCCTTCGCATTGGACCGTGCACTTCTCCATGTTGCCGGAGTGGCTGAACCATGTGCTCACGATCAATATGTATTTAATTGTCGGCGGCATCATTGACGGCGCCATTCTCGGCATCATGCTATATTTTCCGGTAAAGCAAGGCCTTCGGTTCATGCAGGAACGCCGCAGGCAGAAGCGCCGTTGGCGTCGTGCGGAAAGCCAATAGTTAAGAAGAGCTCTCTTCCATCTCAGCTCACCTCGCAAAGGGGGAATCGAGAATCGAAGAGGGCTTTTTTTATGGCGGGATGTTATCTTTTTCACATGGTAAGAAATTGGCTTAGATAGAGGGTTGACGATTTCCTTTCGTTTCGATATAGTTACTTTAATGATTAAAAGCTTAAAAGCGTAAAAGCGTATAAGCGTTGTAGCGGAAAAGAAGTGCGAGGATACTTCGTTCGGCACTGCTAATAATGTACATGAATACTGCTTGCGCGGATAGCATTATCGAAACGATATATGGAAGGATGAATTTGTCATGATCGTAATTGTATCCAATCATACACCGGAAGAACGAATCGCGGAGCTGGTCCACGTAATCGAGAACGCCGGCAATCAGGCTCACATATCCCGAGGTACGGAACGTACCGTCATCGGTATCGTAGGGCAAGCGGAACCAAAATTAGCAGAACAACTTAGACAGATGAAAGGCGTAGAGAACGTGATGAAAATAACGAAATCATATAAATTGGCGAGCCGCGACTTCCATCCGGAAGATACCGTCATTGACATTCGCGGCGTTAAAATCGGCGGAGGCAATCTGGCCGTAATGGGCGGTCCGTGTGCCGTAGAATCTCCAGCTCAAATCGATGAAATCGCACGCCTCGTGAAGGCTGCTGGCGGGCAAATATTGCGTGGGGGCGCATTCAAGCCGCGCACCGGTCCTTACAGCTTCCAAGGCGTCGGCGTAGAGGGGCTCGTCATGATGGCAGAAGCGGGACGCAAGCATGACCTGCTCACGATTACGGAGGTCATGACGCCGGATTATGTAGATATTTGTGCGGAATATGCGGATATTTTGCAGGTGGGCACGCGCAACATGCAGAACTTTGATTTGCTGCGCAAGCTAGGGGAATGCGGCAAGCCGGTATTGCTTAAGCGCGGCTTCAGCGCAACCTATGATGAGTGGTTAAATGCGGCGGAATATATTTTAGCGGGAGGCAATCCGAACGTCATGCTGTGCGAACGGGGCATCCGCACGTTTGAAACGTATACGCGCAATACGTTGGATCTGACCGCAATTCCGGTCATGAAGCAATTGAGCCATCTGCCGATCATCTCGGATCCGAGCCATGGGACAGGCCGCCGCGAGCTGGTGGAGACGATGTCGAAGGCGTCGGTCGCCGCAGGTGCGGACGGACTTATCATCGAGATGCACACCGATCCGGATCACTCCATGACAGGCGACGGGGTGCAATCGCTATTCCCTGATCAATTCGCGAACTTGCTGCGTGAATTGGAACAACTCGCGCCGCTGTGCGGCAAGACGTTCCATACGGAGAAGAAGGAGCCGGCTCATTTCGCAACATGGGTGAAATAGCGGCATCGTCCTTTTTTAGCATAAACATAGAGCAAAAACCGGTTCTTATCCTTTTAGGATGAACCGGTTTTTTGTCGTTGTGATGAATTTTAACACAATAAATATGTAGAAAAGTGCAAATTAAAAATGGGTGGCGCAATTGTTGTTCTCAATAGGGAATGTACAAAATAAGCTCTTTACTTCTTTGAATGATAAGATAAAAGCTGGTTTTTTACATGAAAACAATGGAAAAAACGGTTGTGTGTAATGTTATCTGACATGAAAATAAAAAATACCTGACATGACTATTGACGAAACCTCCTGCTGCAAATTATAATTACATCAACCAAAAACTACAAAGTGAACAATTGATGCGTTAGTAACGTTTAATGTTCGGAAACAGGAGGAATTATCATGTCGGTGAACGCAGTGTTGGAGTTGATTCAAGAGAAGCATATACAATATGTGGATTTCCGTTTTGTTGATTTAATGGGCCGCGCACATCATATCAGCTTGCCTGCAACAGAGGTAGATGAGGGGACGTTCGAGAACGGCGTTGCGTTTGACGGTTCATCCATTGCCGGCTTCCGCGGCATTGAAGAGTCCGACATGGTGATGATGCCGGATGCCGACAGCGTGTATGTCGACCCGTTTACCGCGCATCCGACGCTGATTGTTATGTGCAATATTTACACGCCCGATGGCGTTCGATATGACCGGGATCCGCGCAGCATCGCACAGAAGGCGGAAGAGTATTTGCAGACGTCTGGTGTAGGCACGGATGCTTACTTTGCTCCTGAATCCGAATTTTTCATCTTTGACGATGTGCGTTATGAAAGCACGATGAACAGCTCTTCCTTCTATGTCGATTCGGAGGAGGCATCCTGGAATACGAACCGGAAGGAAGAGGGCGGGAACCTCGGCTTCAAGGTACACACGAAAGGCGGCTATGTTCCCGTGGCCCCTGTGGATTCTCAGCAGGATCTGCGCAGTGAAATGTGCCGCTTGCTTCAAGAGGCGGGTCTGCGCATCGAACGTCATCACCATGAGGTGGCGACGGCAGGCCAAGGCGAAATCAACTTCCGCTTCGATTCGTTAACGCGCACGGCCGACAATCTGATGAAATACAAATATATCGTGCACAACACAGCACGCCAATTCGGCAAGGTCGCGACCTTCATGCCGAAGCCGCTGTTCGGGGATAACGGAAGCGGGATGCATGTGCACCAATCGATCTTCAACGGCGATACTCCGCTGTTCTATGAACAAGGCGGCTACGCGAACATGAGCGAGATGGCGCTGCACTATATCGGAGGTATTCTGCACCATGCTCCGGCCTTGATCGCGCTCACGAATCCGAGCACGAACTCATTCAAGCGTCTGGTGCCTGGCTATGAAGCTCCGGTCAATCTCGTCTTCTCGAAAGGCAACCGCTCGGCAGCGGTGCGTATCCCGGTTGCTGCTGTAACGCCGAAAGGCTGCCGCGTCGAGTTCCGTACGCCGGACTCCACGGCGAACCCATACTTGGCGTTTGCCGCGATGCTGATGGCGGGCTTGGACGGAATTAAGCGCAGGCTGGATCCGACCGCACTGGGCTATGGTCCGTATGACCGCAATATTTATGAGTTGTCCGATGCAGAGAAGCGAGAAATTCGCAGCGTGCCAGCTACGCTGGAAGAATCGCTCGACGCTCTGGAAGCCGACTGCGAATTCCTCGTAGAGGGCGGAGTGTTCACGAAAGAGTTCATCGATAATTACTTGCAAGTAAAGCGTGCGGAAGCGAAATCCGTCGCCATTCGCATCCATCCTCAAGAATACAGCCTTTATTTCGACTGCTAATCTAATTGTAGATGGAACACCCCGCGTCCGGCTTGGATGCGGGGTGTTTTTGACAAGCGGGTGTATGTGGCGCTGCAACGCTGGATTTTTGGCTTTATGAAGCCAATTGTTTAATTTTTGTTGACTCGTTGCACAAAGAGAAGTTATCATATTAGTGAAATCACTTAAACGTTTAAGTTGACTGGAGGGGAAAGGCATGTCAAAACGATTTTTGATTTCCACATTGATGGCAGCTCTTTTCAGTATGTTACTGCTCACGGCTTGTGGGTCACAGGATATGAATCTGCCTGCCACGCAAGAGCAAGGGAACGAAGGACAGCATAGCGCAACACAAAGGGGATTACAGCCAGAGCAAGGGGCTGAATTGCTTGTGTGGGAATCCAAAGGCCCAGAATTGGATTTTCTGAAAGCGGTCGCAGCCAGTTTTGAACAAGAGTATGGAGTAAAAGTAAAGGTAGAGGCGGTTCCATCCATAGACTCCGTTACGAAGCTGACAACAGATGGGCCTGCTGGGATTGGGGCCGATGTCTTTTCAGCACCGCATGATCATTTAGGCAATGCCGTGATAGCAGGGCTTGTACTGCAAAATGATGTTTTTGACGAACATGCGAAAAATGAATTTATGTCCTCGGCGATTGAAGGAGTCAGTTATGAAGGTGTGCTCTATGGCTTTCCAACCGCAATTGACACGTATGCGCTGTATTACAATAAAAAATTGTTGAAGAAGGCTCCCGCAACCTATGATGAACTGATTCAATTTGCCGAAACGTATAACGATCCGAAAAATAAAAAATACGCCTTCATGTGGAATGTAGGCCAACTGTATCAATCTTATTCTTTCCTGGCCGGTTACGGTGGATATGTATTTGGGAATGGGGGGACGGATGCCAACGATATTGGCCTCAATAGCGAAAAGTCCGTTGCAGGAGCGAAATATTTGCAATCGCTAAAAAAAATACTGCCCATCAACATTAACGATATCAATGATAATATCATCACCGGTTTTTTCGTGGAAGGGAAAACAGCCGCTGTAATCAATGGACCATGGTTAATGACGGATTTGACTAATGCGAATATGGATTACGGGGTAGTTCCATTGCCTCTATTGCCTAATGGAGAACATCCAAACAGTATGTCAGGCATTAGAGCTCTGTATGTAAACTCGTACACTGAATATCCTGCTGCAGCGAAGCTGTTTGCGAGTTATGCAACAACGAAGAAGAATGGGACCAAGCGGTTTGAAATGACAACTCAGCTGCCTCCAAGAAAAGACATTATGGATGAACCGATCATTGCGGAAGATGCGAATGCGCTGGCGTTCCTGGAACAAGCGAAGCATTCTACCCCAATGCCGTCCATACCTGAAATGGGAAATGTATGGGTGCCCGCAGGGGCTGCCTTGGCTGCGATGTGGAATGACAATCAAGAACCAAGCGTTGTCTTGAATAAAGCAGTAGAGCAAATTAAAACAGCAATGCAGACCAAAAAATAATAGAGGCAACTAAATAGTGCGTGTTCAAAAAGGGACTTATTGAACAACCTCTAATAGGCAGTCTAATAGGTACTCAAAAATTCGACTAAGGCGGTCTTCCGTATGGATGTAACAACAGGTGCGCGTCGGCATCGGACAAAAGCCGCTATTTTTTCCGCGGTATTTATAGGTTTGGGTCAACTTTACAACAAGCAATATACGAAGGGCCTGCTGTATATGATTATGGCCCAATTGTTCTTCTGGAACTACTATCCTATTGCTTATCAAGGGATTAGAGGGTTAATCACGTTAGGCGATGTGCCCACCAAAATCGTAGCCGGTAATGTTATTAAAGGAGACCATTCCATTTTTATGCTGATACATGGTCTCATCACCTTGGTGCTTATTCTTTTGTTTGCAGGCTTCTATGCTATGAATATTTACGATGCCAAGAAAAACGGTGAGCTGAGGGACGAAGGAAGGCCTGTCCCGGGGTTTATCGAATCCGTAAGGCGAGCAAAATTACGCAATTTTCCTTACCTATTGCTGCTGCCCGCCACTTGCTTCGTGCTTTTCGTTACGGTGATGCCGTTAGTTTTTAATGTGTTGATAGCATTTACGAACTATTCGGCGCCGAACCATATTCCTGACCGCTCCTTAGTGGATTGGGTAGGGTTTAGAACGTTTTATGATTTATTTGCACAAGAGTCATGGCGCACGACCTTTTTTGGGATTTCCGTCTGGAATGTAATCTGGGCTGTGGCTTCTACGCTGTCTGTCTTTTTTAGCGGTCTCTTGTTGGCGCTGATGGTGAATCACCCTAAAATTAAATTCAAAAAATTTTGGCGGACCATCTTTATTTTGCCGTGGGCAGTCCCGCAGTTTATATCGATTTTGGTGTTCAGAGTGCTGTTGAACGGCTCGTTTGGCCCTGTGAACGATATAATCATAAAGCTCGGATTATCACCGGTGCCTTGGCTTTCCGATCCGACGATGGCGAAAGTCACGATTATTATCGTGAACTTATGGTTCTCGACTCCGTTCCTCATGGCGTTGATGTCAGGCGTGTTAACGACAATGCCGCGTGATCTGTACGAAGCGGCCTCTGTGGATGGCGCCACCGGATCGCAAAAGTTTTTCAAGCTCACCCTTCCGCTTGTGCTAGCGGCGACGGCACCGATATTGATTATGCAATTTGCTTTTAACTTCAATAACTTTAATTTGATTTACATGCTTACGGATGGCAGCCCGAATCATCCTGATTACTATTACGCAGGCAGCACAGATATTTTGATCTCGTGGATTTTTAAGATGACATTGAATCAAAGCCAATTTAATATGGCTTCTGCCGTGTCGATTATTATGTTCGTCTTTATTACGGTATTTTCCTTGTGGAATTATAGACGGATGAAGACAACTCAAGAAGAGGATATGGTCTAAATGTCTAAATTACTAAACAACTTGGTCGTAATAGGCATTTACATGGTGTTTGCAGTGCTGCTGATTACGACGATATATCCGTTGATTTGGGTTGTCGGAACTTCGCTTAATCCGGGAAATACCCTTATGGTTAGCACGATGTTTCCTGACAAGCCCACGATCGCGCACTATGTTGATCTAATAAGAAACACCGATTTTGTGCTTTGGTTCACCAACACGATAACGATCGCCATTGCAAATGCGGTGTTGTCGACGGCGCTTGTGGCGGCGACGGCATATGCCTTCTCCCGGTTTCGCTTCAAAGGGAGACAGCAAGGATTGATGACGTTGTTAATATTGCAAATGTTTCCGGGCTTCTTATCGATCATGGCGATTTTTGTACTGTTGCTGCAGACGAAGCTGCTGGATACGCATTTGGGTCTCATCCTCATTTATGCCGGCGGGTCCATCTCGATGGGGACATGGGTGATGAAAGGCCATTTCGATACAATCCCGAAAAGTCTGGAAGAAGCGGCTTATATCGATGGGGCAAGTCATACGGAGACGTTATTTAAAATTATTTTGCCATTATCATTACCGGCGATTACCTTTGTCGCATTGAATAGCTTTATTACGCCGTTTATGGATTTTATATTACCGCAAATTGTGCTGAGATCATCTGAAAAAATGACGTTGGCGCAGGGCTTGTATAATATGGTGGCCAATGAGACGAATTCAAGCTTTACGACGTTTGCTGCCGGTGCTGTCCTCGTGGCGCTGCCGATTACGTTCCTATATATGTACTTCCAAAAATATCTCATCCACGGAATCACGGCGGGTGCGGACAAAGGCTAAAAAAGGAGAAAATATGTCATGCAATTAGAAGCTATCTATCACAGACCCGGCAATTCGTATTGCTATCCCTATGACGGCCACACGATTCATATTCGGCTGCGGACCAAAAAAGACGACCTCCAAGTTGTCAAAGCTCTCTATGGAGATAAGTATGATTGGGACAATACCGTTCGTGAAGCCGAGCTTCATAAGCTGGCTAGCGATGAGCTGTTCGATTATTGGCAGACGGAAGTCGATCCTCCGCACCTGCGGCTCAGATACGCGTTCGAATTGGTTGCGGGCGAGCAGACGGTTTGGTACACGGAGAAGGGGTTTTTCAAGGAAAGACCGACGGATCCGCTCCAATTTTTCGACTATCCATTTCTGTGGTCGAATGAGGTGCTGCAACCGCCTGCATGGGTGAAGGATGCTATTTTTTATCAGATTTTTCCCGATCGGTTCGCTAATGGGGATCAGACGAATGACCCTGATCAGGTTCGTCCGTGGGAAGATTCCAATCCAGGTCCGCAAGATTTTTATGGCGGCGACCTGCAAGGCGTATTGGACCGTCTCGATTACATTAGCTCGCTTGGCGTCAACGCCATTTATTTTACACCTTTATTTGAAGCGAAGACCAATCATAAATACGACACGACCGATTATTTAAAGGTGGACCCGCAGTTCGGCGATACCGAATTGCTGAAAAAGCTGGTGAAAGCGTGTCATGACCGCGGTATTCGCGTCATTCTGGATGCGGTATTCAATCATTGCGGCTATTGGTTCGCTCCGTTCCAGGATGTGCTCAAGCAGGGAGAAGCATCGCGCTTCCGGGATTGGTTCCATATTAAGCAGTTCCCGCTTGCGCGTACGCCTAGACCTTCTTACCACTGCTTTGCGTTCGAATCCCATATGCCGAAGCTGAATACGGTACATCCGGAAGTCAGAGCATATTTGCTGGACGTTGCGCAATATTGGATTAGAGAATGCGATATTGACGGATGGAGATTGGACGTTGCGAACGAGATCGACCACGAGTTCTGGCGAGAGTTCCGCAAAGCATGCAAGGGTGTAAAGCCAGACTTCTATATTTTGGGTGAGATTTGGCATGATGCGATGCCATGGCTGCAAGGCGATCAGTTTGACGCGGTGATGAATTATCCGGCCACCGAGGCTATCATTGATTTTTTTGCGAAGGGTACGATTGATGCGGAACAGTTTTCCTTTCAAGTGAATAAGCTCTTGGCCAACTATCCGCAGCAGGTCAACGAAGCAACCTTCACGGTTCTTGGAAGCCACGATACACCTAGATTGCTCACCGTTGCACAGAATGACAAAAAAGCAATGCTAGCCGTATTATTTCAGTTTATCTTCCTCGGCGCTCCATGTATATATTATGGAGACGAAGTGGGGATGACGGGCGGGCCAGATCCGGATTGCAGGAAACCGATGGTGTGGGAAGAAAAGAAACAAAACCGGGAACTTCTTGATTTTTATCAAGAGCTGATTTCATTCCGCACCAACCATCGCGCATTGCAAGAAGGTTCCTTTCAAATTATATATGCGAACCATCGACAGCTTGTTGTACAAAGAAAGCATGCAAGCGAGCAACTGTACATTTGCTTTAATAATAGCGAGCAGGAGGAGACATTCTCCTTCGAATGGATGCAACAGGATACTGCACCTATAACGGTGCTGGGCAACGGAACCTATACGATAGAGAAGGACGAGATTACGGTAAGTTTGCCTGCATTCGGCTGGATGATTGTAAGGAATTGAGACCGATAGAGCAGCTAAATTGACACGGAAAAGGCGGTATGCTTTAATTGACTTAAACGTTTAAGTTTAAGTGAGGTCGGATAAATATGAAAAAAACGACGATTAAAGATATCGCCAAAGAAGCTGGTGTATCCATAGCCACGGTGTCCTATATTTTAAACGATGTGAAGACGCAATCCATTTCCGATGAAACGCGTGTGAAAGTTCTTAAAGTGGCACAGCAGCTTAAGTATGTAACCAATCGGACGGCTCAATCTTTAAAAATCAAAAAGACCGGATTAATCGGCATTTTATTATTTAAAGACAACAAGCCAAGTCCTTGGTCTGATTTGAAATATGCCAAAACGATATACAGAATTGAGCAGCTATGCAGCGCGCTAGGCTACCATGTCATCTTGATGCAGATCGACAGCACGGCTCCATCTTATAAGGTCATTATGGAGAGAAATTTGGATGGCGTGTTTTTAATTAATGTGGACCAAGCGCGATTCTCAACGATCACTCCTTATTTCGGGTTCGGCATTCCCGTATTTGTCATAGACAGTTATATCGAAGATTCGCTCTTTCACAAGATTATGCCAAACATTGAAGCAAGCTTTCAATTCTCTCACACATTGCTCGGTGAAGATCCACAATTTCTTATTATGGATTCATACAACAATGAAAAATGGATGGATGCAATCAAGCAGGCATCGGGTTTGTCCGAGGAGCGGATTTATGTTTATGAGAGCCCGAGCGGCATGCGCGCTTTTTTAGCACGGTTTGACGGGCGCCCCGGTATCGTTATGAACGAATTTGTCGCCAATGAGGCAGCCAAAACCAATCAGAATATCATTGCATGGTGTACGTGCCATTGTCCGGAAATTCTGAGTGAAGATATGGCGAAGGTGTCATTCGATATGAGTGATTACACGGCAATTGTACATTTGATGGACAGTTACATTCATGATGTGGAATACGCAAACGAGGAGAAGTTTATATTATTGTCGGTCTCCTCGTAATTATTTGGTATGAGGAGAATGTCTAGTGGGTTCAGCACGGTTAATCGAAATCAACCAGTTTTATTCAAGCATCCTTGATAATACGAGAGATATGTTTATTTACTTGCCCCCTAGCTATGAAATGAATGAACAGCAGCGTTATCCTGTCCTCTATATGCATGA
The DNA here is from genome assembly GCF_000283315.1 of Paenibacillus sp. OSY-SE. Lineage (NCBI taxonomy): Bacteria > Bacillati > Bacillota > Bacilli > Caryophanales > Paenibacillaceae > Paenibacillus > Paenibacillus sp. OSY-SE. The sequence goes on from NZ_ALKF01000183.1 coordinate 96,683, forward strand.
TGGTCAGCATGTTTTCTGTGCGGATCATAAGGGGGAATCCTGGGACGTTCATAAAGCGGTAGACCAATTGGTGTCTGAAGGAAAGATGAAAGAGATTATTGTTGTCGCGATTTCCCATGTGGAAGATGCGAGGATTGCGGAATATATGCATGCGAATCCGGATGGACACAATGTGTTCCATACGGCCAATCAAGGCGAACTGTATGAACAATTTCTCGTTCATGAAGTCAAGCCCTTTATCGATCGGGAATACCGGACCTTAACGGGCAAAGAACATACGGCCTTGATGGGATCATCTGCTGGCGGATTAGTATCTTATAATATCGGTTTCCGTCAATCCGATACATTTGGCATGATAGGAGCGCTATGTCCTTTCTTTGTAAGTGTGAACCCGGACACGATGGAAGATAGATGGTTAAGCAACGTCTATACGGAGAAGAAGGATCTCAAAATTTGGATGGATGTAGGAGATTCCGAAGGCTTTACGGTCATGGAAAAGCATGTGCGGCAAGTGGTGGATGTGCTCATCAAAATCGGCTATGAGCCGGGGAATGATTTGATGTACTACTATGCAGTCGGCTCCGGTCATTCGCAGAAAGATTGGGCGGCCAGGGTACACGCGCCTCTTCTTTACTTTTTCGGAGATATCGGCAAGCCTGTTCATGTAGAACTGCGTGGGCCTGAGACAATAGGTATACAGGGGCCCAAGCGGACGTTGAACCCGGTTGTTCATTTTGATAGCGGCTTCGTCATGACGGATATAAACGCAACGTATAAAGTGGCCGATTCCGATGTTTTAGCGGTAACAGCAGACGGAACACTAATTCCGAAGGAAGCAGGGAAGACAACTATATCCTATGACAATCATCATGTAACAGCTCGTGTGGACGTCACCGTCGTTCCGTATATTTCCGATACGGCCACAGTGAACGTCTTCGTTAAGGTCCCGGAATTTACGCCTCGAACAGATAGGCTCTATGCCGGTATCGAATTGCCGATGATTGATGAAGGGCTTTATGGGGGAACGTTTGAGGTGCCGCGGGATATGTCCTTTGAATTTCGAATTTCCCGAGGCTTAGGCAAGCATGAAACCGATCGTCATGGCCAGGAAGTGCCTTATCGCAAATTTACGGTCGCGGATGGATTGGTCTTGCATTACGAAGTCGAGAATTGGGTGGATTTCATGGTGAGTAAAGGTGATGAATATGAAGCATAGGTCAAGCATATTGAGAATTGAAAATTTTCACTCCGGCTATCTGGATAACAAGCGGGAACTATTCGTATATCTTCCTCCCGGATATCATCATGACAAGAGCAAGCGGTATCCGGTATTGTACATGCATGATGGGCAAAATATTTTTCATCCAGCCTTCAATGGTTATTCATGGAATGTGCATGTCGCCGTCGATCAGCTGATTGCCGATCAGATCATCGAAGAAATCATTGTAGTCGGCATTCCCAATATGGGGCAGGAGCGGGCCGATGAATTCACCCATGACATGGAGGGCATTCTCCATCAAGCCGATAAAGTTCCGATTCGGCCGCGAGGTGAGCGGTATGAGCAATTTATCATCGATGAAGTGAAGCCTTATATCGATGCTGTGTTTCGTACGAAAACAGAGCCGGAGCATACCGCTTTAATGGGTTCCTCACGAGGGGGACAAGTCACGTACCATATTGGATTGCGCCGTCCCGACGTGTTCAGCATGCTTGGCATCGTTTCCCCGTATTTTTATTGCGTGGACCCAACGACTCAGGAAGAAGTGCCAATGTACCACTCTTTCGCTGCAAAACAGCCTATCGCTAAAATATGGATGGATCTGGGCAGCAGTGAAGGATTGTTGGTGATGGAAAAGCATGTGCGGGAAGTGGCCGAGAAGCTTCTGAACTTAGGTTATGAAGCAGACGACGAGCTTGTCTATCTCTATGAACCTGAAGCTGCTCATGTGGAAAAAGACTGGGCGGCAAGAGTGGCTGCGCCGCTTATCCACTTTTTTGGAAATAAGGGCAAGGCCTGTTCAATGACTCTGCACGGCAGTGAAGAGGTTGGAATCGTGGGTCCTCCATGCCGGTTGAATCCGATTGTGGAGTTCGATACGGGGTTCAAGCTGTCTCTATTAAGAACGGCTTATCAAGTAGAGGACGAGCGCATCGCAGAAGTTCGGGATGATGGAACCATTATCCCCTTACAAGAGGGGGAAACCAAGGTAACGGTTCAATACGACGGCTTGGAAGCTGCGATAACGATTCGTGTCATCTCGGAAATCAAAGCACATATAACGCTTGATATCGTCGTGAATGTCCCGCCGAATACGCCTGAAGATATCAAGCTGTATGCGTGGTTTCCTTTGAACTACAACCCGAGCAACCACACGTATTCCAATCGGCTGCAAATCCCGCTGCATACGGAATGGGTATTCCAGGTCAGCCGCGAGGATGGAATCGTCGAGGTCGATGCAGCGGGAAACACGGTGGAGCGCCGATATAAAGCGTTAGTTGACTCAAAACTCGAAATTTGCGTAGAGCGTTGGTCTTAGATGATAGCATCGGGTTAACGTAACCCCAAAGATTTTGTATATTGGAAGGAAAGATAACAATGAAGAAACTAGTTACTGGATTCATATGCGGCGCGATCTTTTTCTCAGGAATTGCATTCGCTGCATCGAACTTTACGGCCAAAGTCGAAGAACATAAAATTTACATTAACGGACAAGAGAAAGCGCTGAGCGACAAGCCCGTGTCCATCGAGGGCAACCTCTATCTTCCGGTTCGGGAACTGGCCGATGCGATTGGATATCGCGTTGCCTTTGAAAATGGCGACATCAAGCTGACTTCTAAAAAGAAGGATGAGCAGAAAGAAAGTACCTCTTCCGGCAGTACCGATACGAAGTTTGACTTTCAAAAATTGCCTATTACACAAACCGTAAAGGATGTAGAGGTTACGGTTCATTCGGTAAGGCTCACAGAGGGGAAAACGGACTTCGAAATTACAATCAAAAACAACACGGCTGATGAAAATATTACACCTGTATTAGGCAATACCGAGGTAGGAGCAAACTATAGCATCGAGGGTAAATCGTATGAAACGGTGGGGATTTCTCCGGCAAATCCCGACTTTGAAGACGGGTCCATCAAGCCCAAGAAGGAAAAACATGGCTGGGTAAGCAATCAAGGCTTGGAGGACCGTGATGTTAAAAACTTGACGTTGAGTCTTTCCGTAAATGGAAAAAAGGAAAAGAGAACCTTTAAGTTTTACATTGACTGCAAAGATCTGAAATTCCGCACTCTCTAAAAAAAGGAACTGCGTTTTTTCGGCTTCTCTTTCATAATTGAGCATCACCCTGAATAAGATGGGATATCTACCTTTTACGTGTTACCCGAGCGGGGCATGAGTGAAAAGTGTAAACTTTTTGCTCATGCCTCTTTTTGTGTTGCAGCAGTGTTCTGGAAATTATAGGATTAAAAAAGAGGGGGTGAAGGACCAATAACTTGTACTCAACCAAACCGATATCAAGATGATATGGAGGGACTATGAAGAAGACGATACAATTGAAAGCGATTTCGTTGCTGCTCAGTCTAATGGTTGCAATGACGACGACCTTGACCTTTGCCCAGCCGATGACAGCGCTGGCGAATTCCAGTGTGCAAGATGCAGCGAAAGATGCCGCATCAAGGCAGGCGGACACGCCTCCTGCAGTAGCAGTCCCAGATGTTCAGGATGGGCCGCCGCCAAGCGTCACGGATGCCGTCTATGACAAAGATGGCAATATGCTCCCGAGCGACTCTCCAGATGATGCATCCGCTGCGTTCAGCGGGACGAATCTAGCCTTGAACAAGCCGGTCTTTGCTTCTGGCAATGAAGTGGATTATCTTAATCCTGAATTAGCCGTAGATGGAAAGCCCAATACGAGATGGTCTTCTGCGAAGCAAGATGATCAATGGTTCTATGTTGACCTTGGAGAGCGGAAGGCTGTTGATCGCGTCGTCATTCGATGGCAGACACGGGCCGATACATACAAGATACTCGTATCTGATGACGGGGTGCAGTGGTCGAATGTGAAGGACAATGATGGCATGATCCAATGCAATGGAGGGACCGAGATCATTGATTTCACTCCGCGTCAAGCCAGATATGTGAAATTCCAGGGCGTGAAGCGGGCACCTGTCGATGGCATACTGTATGGCTACTCCTTTTATGAATTTGAGGTGTATCAATTGAATGACTTGCAATCCATCGTAGACAAAATAGCAGCAACATTGACGGTGCATGCCGGTCAGACGAAGCTGGATTGGTCTGCGGCTGAAGTGCCGAAGGGGTACCGCGTGGGCGTGTACGGCAGTGACCGATTGCCTGTCATTGATCGAGAGGGCAACATTCGCACGCCGTTGGTGGATGCCAAGGTGAATCTTCTCGTTCAGGTAGAGGATGTAAACGATTCGAATCGGAAGCTCCTGTCGGGAAATATCGCCGTGACGGTTCCAGGGCAGTACAAGCAGACCTCAGAACGAAATGCAGAGCCGGACGTCATTCCATCCTTGAGAGAATGGTATGGGGGCTCCGGCAATTATACACTGACCGAATCTTCGCGCATTGTCGTGAACCCGCAGGACGAGTCAGCGCTGCGCAAGGCAGCCGAATTGACACGCGAGGATCTGTTGGATCTTACGGGATACGAGCTTGAGATTGTCTATGGGCAACCGCAGCGTGGAGATCTGTACTTGTTGATAGACCCGTCATTAACGTGGCTTGGTGAGGAAGGCAATGTGTTTGAGGCAGGCGAGTATGTGTCGATTACCTCGGTGTCAGCGAAGGGGGCTTTCTTCGGTACGAGAACAGCGCTTCAGATCATCAAGCAGAACAAGGATCGAACCATCCCTCAGGGGGAAGCGAGAGACTATCCGAAGTACGAGAAGCGCGGACTGATGATCGATGTCGCTCGCAAGTTCTATACGATAGATTTCCTTAGAAGCTACGTAAAGCTGATGTCTTGGTACAAAATGAACATGTTCCAAATTCATTTGAACGATGATGTCGGCACGCCGTTTGCAGATGGAACGACGGCAGCTTACCGGCTGGAGAGCACCACATATCCGGGACTGGCCAGCCCGAACGGTTATTATACGAAGCAGGAATTCAAAGACCTTCAGCTTCTAGGCATGGATTATGGTGTCAACGTCATTCCGGAAATTGATACGCCAGGGCATTCCCGCGCATTTACCTCCTATGATCCTACACTTGGGAACGAACGCTCCTTAGACATTTCCAAACCGGAAACCGTTGCTTTTGTGAAGAAATTGTTCGATGAATACTTGGATGGAAGTGATCCGACCTTCGTCGGGCCTGAAGTGCACATTGGTACGGATGAATATTGGGGACCGGATGTTGAAATTTTCCGGCGGTACATGGATACACTCGTGAAGCATATTAACGGCAAAGGCAAGCACCCGCATTTATGGGGCGGATTGACGGAATACAACGGATCGGCACCGGTAAGTAATGAAGCTACGATGGACATCTGGTATGAGCCTTATGGCGCGCCGCAGCAGGCGGTAGATCTCGGCTTCGACGTTCTTAACGTTCAGAATGTATTCCTGTATATCGTACCTACATTGTATGGGGAATACTTGAATTCCCAGTTCCTGTACAATGAATGGGAGCCGATCAAATGGGAGACTGCGACGCTGCCATTCGGCCACCCGCGCGTGAAAGGAGGCATGTTCGCCTTATGGAACGATGTGTCTGATGCCAATGGCTTATCGATGGACGACTCGCATGAGCGGTTGCTGCCTGGGATCCAAGTCGTGTCGGAGAAGATGTGGACCGGCACGAGAGACGACAAGTCTTTCGAGCGGTATGTGAAGCGGGCGGAGGCCATTGGCGATGCGCCGAATGCGAATTTATCGCATAAGATCGTCGTAGATAATGAAGAGAATCGTGTCATTCAATATTTGTTCGAAGATCAATTCAAGGATCAATCAGGCAACGGATTTGACGGTGAGGGCGTCAACGTTGAAATGACAGAAGGGAAATACGACAAGGGTGTTCGCTTGAACGGAGGGAAGAGCTACATTGAGACACCGATCGTGGCGCTCGGATTCGGCTGGACCCTCTCGATGTGGGTGAAGCCGGACAAGAACAATCCGGATGACGCTGTGCTAATGGACTCTCCTGCAGGCAAGTTGAAGCTCAAGCAGGGCAAGACGGGCAAGCTTGGATTTACGAAGGAACACTATGACAGCACATTCAATTACGTCGTTCCGGAAGACAAGTGGACGCATATCTTCCTGCGGGGTGATAGTAAAGGCGTTACGCTGTTCGTCAATGTGGATGAGTACGTGGAGCGGCTTGAGAACACTTATCCTCATCTGCAGACGCTGGTGCTGCCAACGCTCAAGATCGGCAGCGATACGAACGCATTCAAGGGTGTTCTGGATAATGTCATGATATACAATAAACCGATTGAGCTGCTTAGCAGTGATAATGTGGCGCTTCATAAAGCGACGGAGTCTTCCGCGACTGAGTTCCCATATTATTCATCTGACATGGCGGTAGATGGAGTTGTATCCATAAGCTCCAGATGGTCCAGCGCTTATGTGGACGATGCGTGGTTTATGGTTGACTTGGGTGAGTCGAAAGAAATCAACAAAGTCATTATCAAGTGGCAAGCAGGTGCAGAGAAATATCAGCTGCTCGTGTCTGATGACAAGCAGAACTGGACGAATGTGTCCGGTGATGGCGGAGTCATCACTTCCAAAGGCAACTTGGACATCATTACATTCGATCCGAAGGTTGCGCGATATGTCAAATTCCAAGGCGTGAAGCGGGCGACTGTCTTTGGTTACTCCTTCTTCGAGTTCGAAGTGTATCAGCCGGATGAGGTGAAGGAGTACCAGCAGGCGATTAAGGAAATGGAAGAAGCTCTGCTGAAATATAACGGAAGCAGCCGATTAAGAGCGCTGTTGCTGCAGGTTCTGAATCGTTATCCGTATGACGCGACCCGTCCGGTTCAACCAATCAAGGATCTGATTCAACAATGGAAGGACTCGGTCGTTCCGGGCAACAACGGCGGCGGGGGCCATGGAGGCAGTGGAAGCACAGGAGGCAGCAGCGGCGGGGGTGTGACTTCGACGGCCCCGGCTGTGGAGAAAGAAGGGCAGCTGACGCTGAAAGCGGGGCAGTCCGGGACATTCGGAATAGGCAATCAATTCAGCATATCCATTCCTGCCGGCGCCACGGACGAAGAACTGCGGCTGACGTTGCGGCAAGTGTCCAATCCGTCCTCTGTTGTCAGTGACAAGGCGATGCTCGCCAGTGAAGTGTACGAGGCGCTGTATGACGGACGCGCCTTCGCTAAGCCGGTGGCGGTTACGATGGCATTCGATGCCGGCAAGCTCGGACCGGCTCACAAGGCGTCGTTGTTCCAATATGATGAAGCGAACAAAGCGTGGAGCGAGGCAGGAGGCAGCGTAAGCGGACATTTCATTACTGCTGAGGTTAAGAAGCTCGGGATATTTGCCGTATTTGCCGTGGCGGATGATACGGATGATGCGGATGACGTGGCGGCCTATACGGACATAAGCGGTCATTGGGCGGAACAGGGCATACGCGCTGCGGCGTGGAAGGGGATCGTCGGCGGTTACCCGGACGGATCCTTCCAGCCCGATGCTGCGGTCACGAGAGCGGAATTCATCGTCATGCTGGCCAGGGCGATGCATTGGCAGAACGATGGCGTGGAGCTGAAGTATAAGGATGCAGCGAGCATTGGAGCATGGTCGAGCAAGGCGATTGCCCAAGCGGTCGAGGCGGGCATCGTGAACGGCTTCGCGGATGGCACGTTCCGTCCTAATGCGTCTATCAAGCGTCAGGAGATGACGGTCATCATCGCGCGGGCGCTGAAGCTGAGCGCGGAGAATGAGGCGGCCACAGCTTTTGCAGATGACCGGGATATTCCGGAGTGGGCACGAGGCGCTGTCGCTGCGGCGGTCAAAGTGGGAATTGTTGGCGGCCGGGGCAGCGGCAAGTTCGCGCCGCATGAGACGGCAACCCGGGCGGAATCGGTTGCGGTCATGATGAAAGCGGCGGAACGGTGAGACCATTTCATTGATAGTAATTGCAAAAGCCCGTGTCCTCATGGATGCGGGCTTGCTGTCGCTATGTCTCTCCAGATGGAAACATCTGGAACTTCGGGCTGTTCCCTGCCGGATGGAGAGACGACATTCGAAGTTCGATCTTTCTCTGATCGCTGAGGAAGTCCTGAACGGTATGGTTTTTCGTATCGAGTATGCTACCAAGCTATAATGTTAAATGGTAAAGATAATGGTGATGTTGTTATAGTGACTGTTATAGCGAAACGTAAGTATAGACAAACCATGAATAAGTTGCAGAAAGGACGAAACACTTTTTGAGTGTTCGTCTTTTTTAGATGTTGACATTTTCACAAAATGGATAATGAGTTAAGAAATGTTTACTCTTCGTGAAAGCGGTGGTAAAATATAGGTGGTCAATAAAGATAAGGAGGGCTGATATTGGAAGTAGCAGTCGTTAAAACAATCGGGGAACTCATACGTGATACAAGACGCTCACTAGATATAACACTAACACAGTTATCAGAGTTGTCAGGCATTCCTAAAGGGACGATATCAAGAATTGAGAATGGTGATGTCAAACGACCAGAATTTCAGACCGTACATCCACTGGCAGCGGCGTTGAAGATATCCTTTGAAACACTGATCGATTATTACGTTGAAGTCGAAAAAAGATCAGAACATTTAATGCGCATCTATCAGGCAACAGTCCGTCAATGCAGTGATGTCGAGTTAATTCGAAAGGCTGCAACCAAGTACCTTGAATCATCGAATGAAGACAGCTTAGATTTAACAGAAAAGCTTTATCGAACGATTGACTCCGTCGAGGACACCTCCATTCAATTATCTTTGCTTAACCTCATCATTGACTACGCGCGCGCGCATGGAATCATGCCATTCATTGCAAAAGGTATGTACCAACGATACCTTGTTGAACGTAATGATTTCAGTAAATTGAAAGAAACCTACTACAGCGGAAAGTATGTTCTTCATTACATCGATTTCTTGCCACAAAATGATCGGATTGAGCTACACTACAAATTAGGGATTCATGCTTACAATTTGAGACTCTATGGTGAAAGCATTGACCATTGCAAGAGAGTAATTACGAAAGACAACGGCGAAAGCCCCTATAAAGTAAATGCGCTAGGAATCCTCAGAGATGCGCATTTTAGTATTGGAGAATACAAAGAGGCTGAATTGTACTCTATACAGTACAAGCAATTCAATCACCCACATACCAGAGAGAATATTGTGCTAATGGACGCACTATTCAATGCAAAGAAGGGTAATGTCGAGCAAGCGATTGAACAGCTCTTAGCATTCCTTGAGACTTGTAGTGAAGTTTCCTCCATACCTGCAACCAGACAACTCCTTCAATTGTACCTAAAGCAAAACGATCTTAAAAGCGCGAAAGACCAACTAGAAACTAGCAAAATAAACCCGTCCGTACTAGACAAGAGTAACCCTTTAATTTGTTCTAGATATGCCGACTACCTCCAAGTTAAAGGGGAATGTTATTTAGCATTAGAGGATTATGAAAAATGCATAGCTCATATGGTGGATGGGGCTTCATACTACTCCAAAGTAAACGATACGGTCAAAGAAAAAGAATGCCTTAACACGGTTATGCGTATCCACTTAGAGCATAATGTCTCCCCACAGCCTACATTTGAAAAGTTAAGCACTTACTACATTAAAAGCGCTAAAGAAATGGAGGGTTAAGCATGAAGAACTTAATCAAAAAACTATATTTTAAATCCCTTCTCTACACAGTTATATTTGTAACAACGGCGGCGTCTTTCTCTGGTGACTCTGGGAGTATTCACCCTTGGTAGTAATAGTAGTAGCACCTTAAAGGTGCTTCTTTTTTATTTCACCGTTTCTTTTTTTTACTATTTTCTAGAATATATGAAACATATTATATTTGTTATGTTACTTTTAGATTCACATGATTTTGACACAATGAAATATATTTTTGCATATATAACAAAAAATGGTTTGATTCAAAATGAAACGAGTCATTAATGCAGTTCCAATTTATGAACAACTATATTGCAGTTGGTGAAGACAAATTTAGCATTGATCCTACTGCTAAAAATGTAGTTGGGGCTGACATATATGCTCACTACGAAAAAGGATCAACAACCTCAATGACGCAGTTAGCCAAGGTTATATTATTGTAGAGAATGGGCAAGTCAGAGTGCCGGAGCAATAGCGCTTAACGTTCATTGGTTGCCAGTCATATATTACGAAGTTACAACAAACTCGTAAGCGCAATTCAACGTAGAGGAGGAGAGTTATGGAACTCAGTCAAATCGAAGCGTTATTAATCACCATTTCTTTTCTTACTCTGTACACATTAATAGTCGTTCTAGGAATTCACTTCATCTTTAGAAAGAACATTTTGGTAAGGAATTATGTTTTCTTGGGGCTTGTGGCATTAGGTGTTCTGACATCGTATTACAACACTATTTTCAAGAATAGCGATAATTGGATTCAATCTGTTCTCTTTACAATCATATTTATTGGTCTTTCTCGACAACAATGGATTTACAGAAAAAAGATGAAAAAATAATACAGCATTAAGGATCAAATCCATTCATGAGCCAACAACACTCGATATAGAGGAAGCTCGACTTTCGTTGAAAAAATATCTAGATCTTAACATTGAATCCGTAATATGTTATCGCGGAGGACTAAGCAAGGGAAGAATTAATGATCAAATTCGAATATTATAGATTAAACACAGCAGTTGTACCGACCGTAGACACACTACACTATCCACAACATCATTGTTGGACTGAACTAACGGAGAACGATAGCTCTACGAGCAACTTTTATTACTTTAGAGAAAAGTAATTATCCGAAAAGCTGCTTCACCTTAAAAAGAGCATTTTACATCAATTTGAAGTTGATATTTCCTTAGAACATTACAGAAATTAGCTAAGAAAGCCCTTGCCTTTAGGCTTGGGATGAATTGGCTTAGGACAAGGGCTGTCTTTAGACAGCTTAATTGTCCTACAGTTTTCCATG